>JAFBAK010000263.1 GCA_019247795.1 Hyphomicrobiales bacterium
CACCGGCAGGCGGGAACCTCTGCTAGCCCACGCCAAAGCCATCGCATCATTACGGCCGCCGAGGTGCGCCGAATCGCGAGCTCGGGTCTCATCGAGATAGGGGCTCATACTGTCACGCATCCCGTGCTGAACCAATTGAATCGAGAAGAACAACGTCTCGAGATCACGCAAAGCCGCGACCGTTGCCGGGAACTGGTTGGGCATTCGCCCAAGGCATTCGCCTATCCGTTCGGCGAGTATGACGACGATTCCGTCGCCATCGCCAAGGAAGCAGGATTCGAAATCGCGTGCACGACACACGCATCTGGTATAGGGGCCAGCAGCCGCCTCCTGCAGATGCCTCGCTCGGCGGTTGGCGCGTGGAATGCATCTGAGCTCGCAGCCGCAATGTACAGACTGAACCCAGAAGAACGAGCCGGCGACGCTGATCGTCTCACTTCCTTGCGCGCACAGTGACGACGACGGGAAAGGCCTCGTCAACAACATCGAGCTTGTGTCTGGGCACCTCTTCCAGCGCTATGCCCTGCAGAAATGCGGTTGCGGCAAAGACATTACCATAGGCACCCACTTCCACATTGTCGGCACCAAACACGTCGCCGAATAACCTCCGAGCCAAGGCTGTAGTCAGTGACCAGAACCAGCCGTACTCTTCGTCACGCGCAAATATGCCTGGCGTTGTCAGGAGTAGGATGCCACCGCTTTTAAGTGAACCGTAAAGTTCATCGACGGCAGCTCGAATATCATAAACGAAATAAAGGGTCTGCGTGATCACGAGGCAATCAAAGGCGCTGGCCGGCAGTGTGCCCCTTTTGGACAGGTCTCCGACGATCGTCACGGCGGGGTTGAGTGAGTTTAGGTGGAGAACGTCTCGCTGAGTGGTGCGCGTTCCTCCAAAACGAGACGTATAGGTATCATCCCCAATCTCGAGGGTGCGCCCACAGACGTCACTCGCGTGAGCGGTCAAAAAATTTTCAATGTAGTAACGGTCGATCGGAGTCCCTCGATCATAGCCATATATCGTACTGAATGGCTTAGTGTTCCCGAGATCACCAAAGGAAGGCGATATCCGCAGTCGCCGCTTGACGCGATCCATCAGGCTTCTGGGCACAACAGCACCTCTCGCGTTGATGCTGACGATTGGTCCGAAGTCCCTTGAGAGCGATTTAGCGATGATTGAAATTGTTGTGCGCTCCGGGTGCTTTTTTTTAATTTCTTCAGCATCATTCCCAGTACGGCCTTCTACAGCTTTCGTTCATTCTGAGCAAAATCGTGGACGGGCCGACATATCGGCCTGATAGGCGCGCGCATGGTAAAAACATCTTCCTCCGCCGCGATCATCACAGTATTGCATGGTGAATCATACGGAGCCTTGCTGATTATCCTCGGGAGAGAGATTTCGCGTAGGCGGTCGAACGGCTTGAAATCTTCTGTTGTTGTGAAGATCCCTATGCCGTCATCGCCGAGCAAAGGCAAAAGATCGTCGAGGAAATGTTCGAGAGACCAATCAAACCCAATGCAATAGAAGCTATAGATCATCCCATATGGCCCCGACAGGTCCGATAGCGTATTGTTTCGCGCATCAAAAATCTCCTTTTCCCAGTATATACTGGATCGCTTTGGCGCCGAGGAGACGTCCCATGACACGGCGCTCTTCTGATTGGGCGACCAAGACAGAGAAACGGCATCAGATTCGGGCGCAATGAATCTAACTAGCAGACGCATGACTATTTCCGCGAGAAATACGTCCAAGTATTGTCATGAACCTTTTGTCAGCCCGAAGTTCTGAAAAGTACAGCTGCCGTTCTAGATCTCTTTTTAAAATAAGGTTTTTTATTATTAACAGCTTCTCAGAAAAAAAAGACCGCGCAGTCAGTGGATCCTTTTTCCATTTGTAATCCAGTAATTTTGTCGAGACTCTTATTGCTTCATGTAACCTCAGGAGATATTCACCCGTGACTCTTTCCTTTGGAATGAGATGCGTGACTTTCAACTCAGGAAAAATTCCGATTCCCAAGCCCATGCTGCAGGCCACATAAGAGAGCTCGGCATCACCGCCACTCATAAGCGACGTTCCTTGACGGTCGGAGATCTGTAGCCCTTCACTATCGGACATTTTCCGATACGCATCAGCGACAGATCTTCGCAAGAAGATGCCCGCGCCCCAAGGACAAGCTTCCCATTGAACGAAATTGGTCCATCGAGCTGTCTCCACTTCTCTGATCGCGAGAAGGTGCAGCAGCGGCGTCAGCCGCTCCGCGGGCTGAATTTCAAATTCGGGGACGATGATCGCGCTACCCCAAGTTCCCAACTGCGGCCAGTCCCGCGCAATTTTGAGGCCCTCCAGCAAATAGTTAGGCGCAAGCACGTTATCATCGTCTACGAAAAGCAGAATATCCGCGTTTGCCTCGAGCATGCCACGTCGGCGCGCGGCAGAAAGTCCGAGCTCGCCCTCAAACAGGTGCCGACCGGATGGATGCCAGGAAAGATCCCACGTGCTGGCCAATGACTCTCTCGAGGCATTGTCGACAATGATCAGTTCCCATTGGTCCATGTGAAGCGATTGCTTGCGTAAGCCTTCAAGTACACGCCCCAAATGGTCGGGACGTGGATTGTGAGAACAAATGATCAGGGAAATGGCGATCATACTCGCCTACATCCAAACATGCGAGGCAATCATCGGACGCGCGATCTCAAAATGGAATGTCAATTTGCGCCTCATATTAAAGTGGCTTTGGGAAGTTATGATATGTACCAAAAAATTCGTTGCATTCCCGATTCCACCCTCTCAAGGATTTCATGATAACAGGATCAGCCAGTAGATTTTCACACCAAGCCGCTTCTCGGATAAGGGGGGCACAAGAATAAGGATTTGAGCTTTTCCGCGAACACTTTCGCGGGGTCCGCGGGCACAAGTGACCGAATCCTCTTTGCGCCAGCCTTTCCCATATCCTCTAACCTGGAACGGTTGATCCACATCCTCTCAAGGGCCAGCGCCACGCTCGGACTAGTTGGCGCGTCCGCGATAAAGCCGGTCACCTCATCCTGCAAAATCTCCATGTGCCCTGCCACGTTCGTCGCCACGACAGGGCGCGCGCATAACATGGCTTCCACCATGGCCAACGGCAGCCCCTCGAAGCGGGAGGGCATCACGAGAACATGGTTCGATCGCCAGATTTCCTCTACTTCTCTGTGTCCTGCGAATACGACTTTCTCAGAAGGGAGACCGAGACGCTGAGCCAACCTCTCGAGACCGTCTCGCATCGGGCCCTCCCCATATAGGGCCAAGCGCCAGTTCCGCGCCGCCCATTTGGGGCCCGCCAGAGCTTCGAAAAGCAGATCCTGGCCTTTCGCGCGCGGATCTAGCCTCGCCACGCAGGCAAGCAGCAATTGGTCCCCTCCTGCGAACCTCGGCCATATTGGAGCGGTATTGTAGTTGACGTTGAACGGGTTCCAGACAACCTCTGCGTTGGGGAGTTCGACGCCGAGTTGCTTCTCGGCAAGCTGCATATTGGCCTTGGATACAAAGTAGCAGCGAAGAGCTTTACCCAACGTCGCGCGGTAGCGCGCGGCATCTTCATCCCCGGGCCACATGCCCTCCCAATTTGCGTGCCCAATGGTCACGAACGGCACACACTTTTCGATGCACATCTCCAATAAGCCCGGATCTAGAAAGGGACCCCCATCAGAAAGTACGATCAGAGACGGAGAACGCGTGGCAATCATTCGTTCAGTTTCACCGACAAGGGTGAAGAGAGGCTTAGACCTCGCCCTCCGCCACGCTCGTTCTAAGCGGGAATACTGCTTGGGGCAAAACCGAACATCGATTCCCCTGCGGATCAGATCCAGCACGCGCTTGTGGGGCTGTGGCTCCTTGACCACAGATGCGGACACATTGAACCCCTCTGCTATGAGATTCACTGCCGCGCGGGACCACAACTCTTCGGAGCCGCCCCAACCCTCCAAGGAGGATACGAAAAGGATTCGATTGTTCAATTGCCTATATCCAGGTAGAGGCAGCTTCGTCCGGGTACTCGGCCATTCATTTCTTAATCAACACAGCCAAGGCGTCCGTCGAGTCATCAACCTCCGATGTAAGGCTGTCAAACAGCCATACCCGTTCGAGATTGTCTTGAATGTATGCCTGCTGCTCTTGTGACAGGAACTGGCTCACGAACACTCCCTCGACCTGAAACCTTCTGAGGATGTCCTTCGTCTTTACCGCTTCGGCTTTCTCGAAGCGTTCGTCCTGCCAATGAAGATCTTCAATCAGGTATATTCCCTTCGATCTAATGGAGGGAAATAGGGATCCAAGAGCTATCTGTTGGTGATGAGACGCATGACTTCCATCTTCGAGCAATACGTCGATGGGCCCACCCACTGCCTGGGTCAATCGCCTGAGATCGTCGACACAAGACATATCTCCCCGTAGAATCGCACAGCGGTCTATCTTAACACTCGAAAAATCATCAATATCGAAACCGAATATTGTGGCATTTGGAAAGTAATTTCTCCACATTTCCAGCGAGGGAGCCCTATTCATAGGCACTGGATTCGTTCCGTCTGTGCCGGTGCTAGCACGCCTAGATTCTCGGCGCATTAGTCCGATCTCCACAAATGTAATATGTTCAGATCTCAACGAATGAAAAAGCCGATCATAGACGCGTGTATAGCGGTGGGCACTCATGCGCGTCCCCTTGTCGCTACCATGCAGATCCGCCAGGCGGCCTAGCTCACTCATCCGCTCCAAGGAATATCCCTGATTCGCTAACGCATCGATCACCGCTCGCTTTACCAATTGCTTTACCCTCACGGTATCCTCCTAACCGGCCAAGGGCCGAGATGCGAGCAGGGCAACGATTACATAAACGTCATGACCTGCTTCCTTGAGATCCACCACGCGAAAATGCGAGAAATCTTTATCGCAGGCTTGATGCCTTCGTCGACTGCCAAGCCGCTCTACAGCTCTAACGCCCAGAGAAATTAGGGCGCCATAAAGTCCTGATTTTCGAAACCGAAGCCGCGAAAGCTCTCGCTCGGCAAGAAACACTATGCCTCGGGGCCCCGTTGTGAGCTTCTTCGTCGCCTGCACTTCAAGGCCTGCGTTTTCGACCAAATGATTTAGGCCCTCGGCAGTCCAGCGCCAATAGTCTTTAGGGCATGGATGGTCTTCAAATAGACCATGGGTGGTTAGAATCAGGTGGCCTCCCGGGCGCAGGACCCGATAACACTCATCGAGATAGGTTTTCGGATCCTTGACGTGCTCCAAGACCTGAGTTGACAAGACGCAATCATAGCCGGAAACGTTCGACGGAAGTTTCGCATCGGGACCATATTCGAAATCTAGATCCGTGCCTCCCACTAGATCGGCTCTATGATATATACAATCTGAAAAAAGAGGGCGGTAAGGTGAACCGCCACACCCATAATCAATAATCCGCGAAATCGTTGAAGGTCTCAATGTTTTGATTGCAAGTAGTAAGTCCGAAAGGACTAAGTAAAACGGGTCACCAGGCCGAGGAGTTAATCTATGACGGAGGTATTCTGACTGGGCTAAATCCATGTTTAAACCTTCTCAGCAATCCGGGCACGTTCTACCGTCCAGTCCCACCTCTCATGATAAGCACAGGCTTCCGGCCGCCACCCCCACAATATTAACTCGTCTGTGCGAACGACTTCAAAGAGACACACGCTATCCACCACTTCATAAGTTTCACCGTCAGGGGGTTCGGACAAGAACCATTTGAGGCAAAATTCTCCGACGTTGAGACGTAGGGATGGAAATCTACAAATCAGCGTCGTTTCCTCGTTCGAATCCCCGAACCGTACATCCGGATAATAAGCAAACGCGTGAATTATGGGTTGCTGATATTGGTTTATTATTTGAAATGAAAAGCACCCCCTTCCGAGGGGCGTCGTATGTCTTATATTAAACCTAATCTCGAGAGGCTCACCGAACCGATGTACGCCGTTTGGTTCGGAGGTGGTAACCTCTGCCCTCCTAACATGGGGCCTCCGTGAATTTTGATCGGGACTACGCTCGTAAATCGGGCTTCTCGCTCCTTGTGAAAGATAAGTGGAAATCGCACTTGCGACGCCTCCGTCGACCTGGACCTTTCCTGCGTTGAGTAGAAGCGCGCGGGTTGCTAGTTCGCTGATCGCCGCCAAGTTATGGCTGACGAACAGGATCGTCCGTCCTTCATGCGAAGAGACGTCATGCATCTTGCCAAGACACTTTCTCTGAAACTCCGCATCACCCACGGCCAGCACCTCGTCGATGACCAGGATCTCCGGCTCGAGATGCGCCGCAACCGCGAACGCAAGTCGCACATACATTCCGGAGGAGTAGCGCTTGACCGGCGTATCGAGGAATCTCTCAATTTCCGCGAAAGCGACGATCTCGTCGAACTTCTTGTGGATCTCGAGCTGCGTCATTCCAAGGATGGCGCCATTGAGCAAAATGTTCTCGCGGCCGGTGAGCTCGGGATGGAAGCCGGTGCCGACTTCCAGAAGGCTAGCGACGCGCCCGCGCAACTGCACCCGCCCACTCGTCGGCTCGGTGATGCGGCTGAGAATCTTAAGGAGCGTGCTCTTCCCGGCGCCGTTGCGGCCGATGATGCCGAGGACCTCGCCCCGCTTGACCTCGAAGCTCACCTCCTCGAGGGCCCAGAACTCCTCGACTTCGTCCCCCTGCACCACCTGCCGACCTCGGAACATATCTGCTGCCTTGCGGCCGAAGTCTTTCGCTCCGCGGGTAATGACATCGCGCAGCGCTGTGTAGTTGTGGCGTCCACGCTCAGCGGACACATGGCCGACGAGGTAGCTTTTCGAAAGATTCTCGACGGTGATGACGGAATCGGTCATGAGGAATGGCGGTAGCTCACATCAAAATCCAAGCGGTTTGCGTTGAGAAAGACCGGAGCTGCTTAAATAACACCGCTAAAATGCAGTTCGTGTTCCGTAGACAGCTCTCTGACCACCTGCGCTATCCCACCCACTGGTCGGGTGATTATGGTCAATATGCACAATTTCACGACGTGGCAAGCAAGCTTCACCAGCTCCTATTTTTAAGCAAATCGATCCTTGCACGATCCCGCCTCTTGAGTCAGTCAAGCCCGGTGCCTCGTTTTGCAATCGCCACCGGAAGCTTACCAGATTAAACGCTCGTGGATCCGTAAATCCTCGCCTCTAGGCCAGTGGGATATATCCTGCGCAAATGCAAGATTATAAGCCTGGTAGCCATACGGTCTGGCACTGCAAGCATCGGTGGGTTTGGGTCACCAAATAGCGGGATCCGATCTTGGCGGAGGATTGTTGGACAACGGACTCTTGAGCTGTTGCGGCCGATCGCCCGATCGCATGAAAATGAGCGTTCGCGCGGCGCGATCCATCGCGACCACGTGCATATGCTACTCTCGGTTCCACCACGGATTTCAATGTCGCGAGCGGTTCACTTTCTGAAAGGGAAAGCTAACATACGGTGCTTTCCGAATATTAGGCTCTGCGCAAGCGCTACTGGGCCAGCATCTAGGCGCGGGGTTACTGGGGTGGCCTAGGCGGTAACGTCACGGATGAAGTTCGTTCTGGCTGAAATCGATCCGGTTTTGCAACATTCGAGGTACTTCGAAATTCCTTCCTTGAAGCCATGCGCTGCGTGGTTAACGCTCGATTAACAGATGATATCGTGCTCATCTGATCGCTACTGGTTATTCGATCCAGTGACCGAGATATAGGGCCGGATCGAGCTACCACAAAACTAACTGCGCGCGGCCGCATTAAGCAAAAGTGGGGTTCCGTTCAGGGATCTGCCTTCTGTAGTACCGCAAACCAGCGTTCTTCGTGTTCGCACTCAGGGTCGCCAGGTGAGCTCAATTGCCTGTGCCGCTCTCAAAACCTTCAGGGCACTGCGTCAATTCTGCTCGAGGGACTATCGCACCTCGGTTAGGGGTTAGGGGATTTTCGCTCGAATTGAGGAAGATCGATGTCGAGAACAATCAGCACCAGCACAACCGGTCCGGTGACTCTGAACCCGGCGACCGATAACCCTCTTACGATCACAGCGAATGGCACCGTGGCCTCCACCGGTGCTGGCAAGGACGGAATCGACGGGGCTGCTCCCTCTACCCCTTGGACAATTACCAGCGCGGGGCGCATCTCCTCGGGCAGCGCTGACGGAATCAAGCTGAGCGGCGGTGCTAAGCTCACGAACAATGCCGGGGGGACGATCTCGAGCGCGGGAACGCATGGGCTCGGGTTGGGGGTCGGAGCGGCGCTTTACGTCGCCTCTAGCGGCCCGGGCAATATCACCAACCACGGCGTGATTTCCGGCGGAGGGTATGGGGTGGCATTGGGCAAAGGAGGGCTCGTCACCAACACGACCTCGATCACGGGCGGTGAGGATGCAGTGAGAGTCAGCGGCGGGGTCGGGACCATTTCGAATTCCGGCACCCTCACCGGTACTTTCGATGACGCGATTGGATTTTTCAGCGGCGGTAGTGTGACCAATGCGTCGGGCGCCACAATCTCTAGCCTTGGTACGGCCGGGGCCGCCATCTACACGGTCGGGGGTGCCGCCAACGTGACGAACTCGGGGAACATCTCGGCGACAGACCATGGTATTTTGATCGACGCTGGCGGAACCGTCTCGAACACC
>JAFBAK010000155.1 GCA_019247795.1 Hyphomicrobiales bacterium
GACGGCAACGCGTACATCGCCGAACCAGATCGCCAGACGGTCGCGATCCGCCATTTCGCCGGCCTTGCCGACAGCCATGACGATACGGCCCCAATTGGCGTCCTCGCCGGCAGCCGCCGTCTTGACCAGCGGCGAATTGGCGATCGACAGGGCGATCCGCTTGGCCGCCGCATCGCTCTCTGCGCCGGTCACGGTGATCTCGAGCATCTTGGTCGCGCCTTCGCCGTCGCGGCAGACCTGCAGCGCTAGATCCTTGAGCACTTCGTTGAGCGCGACGCGGAAGGTCGCGAGACGGGCATCGTCGGCGCGCTCGACGCGCGCCTGACCGTCAGCCGCTGCGGCGCCGGTTGCAAACAGCATCAGCGTATCGGATGGCGAGGTGTCGCTATCGACGGTCATCGAATTGAAGGTCGGGCCGACGCCATCCGACAGCATCGCCTGCAGCGCGGCCGGAGCGATATCGGCATCGGTTACGACGAAGGAGAGCATCGTCGCCATGTCGGGCGCGATCATCCCGGCGCCCTTGGCGATCCCGTTGAGCGTCACCTCCGTGCCGCCGAGCTTCGCGCGCGCGGTCGCGACCTTCGGATAAGTGTCGGTCGTCATGATCGCCTTCGCGGCATCGAAGAGGCCGCCCGGCTTGGCGCTTGCGGCGAGGCTGTGCATCACTCCTGCGAATTTCGAAGCGTCGAGGGGCTCGCCGATCACCCCCGTCGAGGCGAGGAAAACCTCTGAGGCGGCAACGCCCGTCGCCTTCGCTGCCAAGGCTGCCGTGAGCTTCACGGCCTCCTTGCCGCTGCGACCGGTAAAAGCATTGGCGTTGCCGGAGTTCACGACAAGTGCGCGCGCCTTCCCCGATTTGATCCTGGAACGGCACCAGTCGACCGGCGCCGAAGGGCATTTCGAACGGGTGAAGACGCCCGCGACCTGCGTGCCCTTGTCCATGACGGCGAGCAGCACGTCCGTGCGTCCCTTGTAGCGGATGCCGGCTTCCGCCGTCGCGAAGCGCACACCCTCGACGGGCGGGAGGTCGGGGTAGGATTTTGGTGCAAGCGGCGAGAGGGTTGCGGACATTTGTGCCCCAAGAGAGCTGGCCCCACAAATCGGAATGTCGCCTCAGGCCTGGCCCGGCCCGCCGACGACAATCCCATGACGTGGTTGCTCAACAGGCTGCCATGGGCAGTGTCAAGGTCTCGACGATCCCGCCCGCAAGCCGGAAGACGGCGTCCTGCGGCACCGGAAGCGCCAGCGCTTCTTCGCGCCTGAGGCCGAGATAAACGCCGCGCAGCAATCGTCCGGTCAGCCCGTGCGAGACCGCGATGACAGGACCCTGCTCCCCATCCGGTAAAGATCGAAGCCAATCGCGAAGGCGAGCGCAGGCTTCCTCAAAGGCTTCGCCGTCCGGTGAGCGGAAATACCAGTCGAAGGGCGTGGCGCCATCGAGCGCCCCTGGCCATTCAGCATCGATCTCAAATCTGTCGAGGCCGTCCCAGGATCCAAGCGTGACTTCCTGAAGGCGAGGCTCGATGACCGGTTCCTTACAAGCGAAGCGCCGTCTCAGGAGGGACGCCGTTTCGCGCGCCCGCCCCAATGGACTCACATGCATCTTCGAGCCGGAAGGTTGGAGCTGGGCAGCGAGGATCCGTCTGAGCTTGTCGGCTTGCTCCCGGCCTTGGCAAGTCAGAGGTGAATCCAGCTGCCCTTGAAACCGCCCCAGCGCATTCCACTCGGTCTCGCCGTGGCGGACGAGATACACCACCCTCTTGATGAACGGCGCAGACACGCTTGATCGTCATCAGCCCCACGCAAACCGCCGAAAGCTGCTTCGGCGGTCTCGCAACGCCAGATTATTGCGGCGGCGCCGCGGGAGCCGGGGCTGCCGGCGCTTTCGCCGAGGCGTCCGGCTGTGCCGGCGCCGTTGGCTTCTCCAGCTGAACGATCTTGGCCTTCTCGCGCAAGGACAGAAGGAGGGTCTGCTGCGCGCGCTGCACGAGGTAATTGCCGATCTGGTCCTGCACCTGTGCGAATTCCGGCACCGGCTTCGTCCTCTTCTCCTCGACCTTGATGATGTGCCAGCCGAACTGGCTCTTCACCGGATCGGAAATCTGGCCCGGCTCGAGCTTGAACGCCGCGTCTGAGAATTCCTTCACCATCTTGTCCTTGGTGAACCAGCCGAGATCGCCGCCATCCGCGGCCGAGCCCGGATCCTTCGAGAATTCCTTGGAGAGGGCGAGGAAATCCTCTCCCTTCTTGGCCCGATCGGCGACCTGTTTGGCCGTCGCTTCGTCTTCGACGAGGATGTGACGCGCGTGCAACTCCGTTTCCGGCGGCAGCTTGGAAACCGTCTCGTCGTAGAGCTTCTTGCGGGCTTCGGGGGTATCGGCCTTCGCGCCCTCTTTGAACATCAAGTCGTCGAGAAGGATCTTGTCGCGAAAATACTCGACCCGTTGCGCGAAATCGGGCCCGTCCTGGAGCTTGGCCTGCTCGGCCGCCTGGGCTCCGAGCTTCAGATCCGCCATGAAGCGGATCAGGTAATCGCGTCGCGAAGTCTCTGGAACCGACTGCAGCTGGCTGCCAATGTCCTGCTCGGCGATGGTGATGTCGCTCTCCTTGATCGGCGCGCCGTTCACGGTCGCGACCACCTTGTCGGGCGCGGCGGACGTGTCTTGCGCGAGCGCGATCGCCGAGGTCCCGAAGAGGGCGATCGCCCCAAAGAGGCCCGCTGCGCCCCGACTTCTCCTCATGACCCTTCTCGTGCCAAGAAAGCTCATTGAGCTGAGCGAGCTCCGTGAGATTGTCATCGAACCCTGCCTTTGTCGCTGTTTGGCGCCGCCGGGGCGCTTTTCGGCCGAATGGGCGCATCCGGTCAACTGAAATCACCAACGCGGCCATCTGGAGCACGGGCTTGTCGCCGAATTATGTCTTGCGAAGCCTCGGACGGGCCAAATTTCGGAGCGCGACGCGGGACTGTCCGGTGTAGGAAGCGCGCACCATCGGCGAGCGGACCGTCGGGCGGCGCGATGTTGACAAGCCGCCCCCCTAGCCCCCACCTGTGAATTGCGGCAAGACATGGTTTTGACACCAGCGCCGTGCAATCAGCACCGTTGCTCAAGCGGCGCAAGATATATTCTCGCGCGTTCTGAAAGGCCCTCCATGTTAGGCGCATTGGCGAAGAAGCTTTTTGGCTCCTCCAATGATCGACGACTGAAGACCTACGATCCCTTTGTCGAGCGCATCAATGCGTTGGAGAAGGAGCTCGAAGGCCTTTCCGATGAGGCGCTGCGCGCCCGCACGCAGGCGTTCCGCGGCGAGCTTTCCGCCGGCAAGACGCTCGATGACATCCTTGTCGAGGCTTTCGCGACCGTGCGCGAGGCGGCCAAGCGCACCTTGGGCCAGCGCCATTTCGACGTGCAGCTCGTCGGCGGCATGGTGCTGCACGAAGGCGGCATCGCGGAGATGCGCACCGGTGAAGGCAAGACGCTCGTCGCCACGCTTCCGGTGTATCTCAACGCGCTCGCCGGCAAGGGCGTGCATGTCGTCACGGTCAATGATTATCTCGCCCGCCGCGATGCCGAATGGATGGGCCAGATCTACAAGTTTCTCGGGCTCAGCGTGGGCGTCATCGTGCACGGGCTCGACGACAACGAGCGGCGCGCCGCTTATGGCTGCGACATCACCTATGGCACGAATAACGAGTACGGCTTCGACTATCTGCGCGACAACATGAAATACGATCTGGCGCAGATGGTGCAGCGAGGCCATAGCTTCGCGATCGTCGACGAGGTCGATTCGATCCTGATCGACGAGGCGCGGACGCCCTTGATCATCTCCGGACCGACCGAGGACCGTTCCGAGCTCTACGTCGCGGTCGACGCTCTCATTCCGCGGCTTGCCGCGAGCGACGTGGACGTGGACGAGAAGCAGCGCACCGTTTCGCTGACCGAGCAGGGCAACGAGCATATCGAGAAGCTTCTGACCGAGGCCGGGCTCCTGGTCGAAGGCGGCCTCTACGACGTCGAGAACACCTCGCTCGTGCATCACTCCAATCAGGCCTTGCGCGCCCACAAGCTGTTCCAGCGCGACAAGGACTACATCGTGCGCAACGACGAGGTTGTGATCATCGATGAGTTCACCGGCCGCATGATGCCGGGCCGGCGCTATTCCGACGGCCTGCACCAGGCGCTCGAGGCAAAGGAGCGGGTGCGCATCCAGCCGGAGAACCAGACGCTCGCCTCCATCACCTTCCAGAACTACTTCCGCCTCTACAAGAAGCTCGCTGGAATGACCGGCACGGCGGCGACGGAGGCCGATGAATTCCAGGAGATCTACAAGCTCGAAGTGGTGGAGATCCCCACCAACGTGGCCGTTGCCCGCGAAGATCATGACGACGAGGTCTATCGCACCAGCGAGGAACGCACGCGCGCGGTCTTGCGCGAGATCGAGGAGGCGCACGCAAAGGGCCAGCCGCTGCTCGTCGGCACCACCTCGATCGAAAAGTCCGAGCTGCTCGCTGAGGTGATGAAGAAGCACAAGTTCAAGATGATCGATTTCACCGATCCGAACGGTCTCGAGCCGCTTTACGCCGCAGCGCGCGAAGGGCGTCCGGCGCGGCTTTTCGCGGTTCTCAATGCGCGTTTTCACGAGCAGGAAGCCTTCATCATCGCGCAAGCCGGTGTGCCGGGCGCGATCACTATCGCCACCAACATGGCCGGCCGGGGCACCGACATCCAGCTCGGTGGAAACGCCGATATGCGCATCCGGCAGATGCTCGGGGGCCTCGAGCCTTCCGAGGAGCGCAAGGCCAACGAAACCGCGATCCGCGACGAGGTCGCGTCCTTCAAGTCAAAGGTGATCACGGCCGGCGGCCTCTATGTCCTCGGCACCGAGCGACACGAGAGCCGGCGCATCGACAATCAGATGCGCGGCCGTTCCGGACGCCAGGGCGACCCAGGCAAATCGAAATTCTACCTGTCGCTGCAAGACGATCTGATGCGCATCTTCGGTTCGGAGCGCATGGACGGAATGCTGCAGAAGCTCGGCCTCAAGGAAGACGAAGCGATCGTCCACACCTGGATCAACAAGGCGATCGAGCGTGCCCAGGGCAAGGTCGAGGCCCGCAACTTCGATATGCGCAAGAACGTGCTGCGCTACGACAACGTCATGAACGACCAGCGCAAGGTGATTTTCGAGCAGCGCCGCGAATTCATGGGGCAGGAAAGCGTGCGCGAAACGATCGACGACATGCGCCACGGGGTCATCGACGATCTGGCGCGAGCCCATATTCCGGTCGATTCCTATCCGGAACAGTGGGATGCGGAGGGTTTGAAGGATGCGGTGACGAAGACGCTGAACCTCGACGCCCCCGTCGCCGATTGGGCGAAGGAGGAAGGCATCACGGAAGAGATGGTGCGCGAGCGTTTGGGCGGGCTCGCCGATGAAAGCTATGACAAGCGCGTCGAGGCGAATGGCCCCGAGCTGATGGGGTATATCGAGAAGCAGGTCCTGCTTCAGGCGCTCGATCATTTGTGGCGCGAGCATCTCGTGACGCTCGACCAGCTGCGTCAGGTGGTCGGTTGGCGAGGATATGCGCAGCGCGATCCGCTCAACGAATACAAGGCCGAGGCCTTCCAGTTGTTCAACGGCCTCGTGGCGCGCTTGCGCGAGGCGGTCACGGGCCAGCTCATGCGGGTCGAGGTCGTGATGCAGCCCCCGCCGCTTCAGGCGCCTTCTGTGATGCAAGCCCATCATCTCGACCCGGTGACGGGAGAGGACGAGATGGCGCTCGCCACGCTCAACGCCGGCGATCCGTTCCGTGCGGCCGCTTCCATGCTCGGCTTCGACCCCGCGGCTCAGCCGGCCGCGCCGTCAGGCTCGACGCAAGCGGCTTTGAGGCCCGCCGCAAAGTTCGATCCGGACGATCCATCGAGCTGGGGCAAGGTCGGCCGCAATGGGCCGTGCCCTTGCGGCTCGGGCAAGAAGTTCAAGCACTGCCACGGGCGGCTCATCGCCTGAGGCGGCCCGATAGGGCGACCTGCCATCGCGCTTGCCACTTTTCGCTGAAGACCGATCCCGGTAAAAGGGCGGACATGGCTCGAGCCGCCCCTTTGTTTTTTCGAGGATGACACGTGAAGCCGCGCACCCTTTACGACAAGATCTGGGACGATCATCTGGTCGAGGCGCAAGAGGACGGCACCTGCCTCCTCTATGTCGATCGGCATCTGGTGCACGAGGTCACCTCGCCGCAAGCCTTCGAAGGTTTGCGGCTTGCGAACCGCAAGGTGCGCGCGCCGGAAAAGACACTCGCCGTGGTCGATCACAACGTGCCCACGACCGATCGCTCCAAGGGCATCGACGATCCGGAGAGCCGCACCCAGGTGGAGACGCTGGCGCGCAACGCGCGGGAATTCGGCATCGAATATTACGATGAGCGGGATGTGCGCCAAGGCATCGTGCATGTGATCGGCCCCGAGCAGGGCTTCACCCTTCCCGGCACCACGATCGTTTGCGGCGACAGCCACACTTCGACGCATGGAGCTTTCGGCGCGCTCGCCCATGGCATCGGCACGAGCGAGGTCGAGCATGTGCTCGCGACCCAGACGCTCATCCAGCGCAAGGCGAAGAACATGTTGGTGCGCGTCGACGGCAGCTTGCCGAAGGGCGTGACGGCGAAGGACATCATTCTTTCGATCATCGGTGAGATCGGCACCGCCGGCGGCACTGGCCATGTGATCGAATATGGAGGCGATGCGATCCGGGCGCTTTCCATGGAAGGGCGGATGACCGTGTGCAACATGTCGATCGAAGGCGGCGCGCGCGCCGGCCTCATCGCGCCCGACGAGACGACCTTCGCTTATCTCGCCGGCCGTCCGAAATCCCCCAAAGGCAAGGCCTGGGAAATGGCCATGGAGTTTTGGCGGAGCTTGCGCTCCGACGAAGGCGCCCATTTCGACCGTATCATCACCTTAGATGCCGCAAGGCTGCCGCCGACGGTCACCTGGGGCACTTCGCCCGAGCAGGTGACCACGGTCGAGGGCCGTGTTCCGGTGCTCTCGGAGATCGTGGACGAGGGCAAACGCAAGGCGGCCGAGCGGGCGCTCGAGTATCTCGGCCTCAAAGGCGGCGAGAAGATCACCGACATCGCCATCAACCGGGTCTTCATTGGCTCTTGCACGAATGGTCGGATCGAGGATTTGCGAGCGGCCGCGAAAATCGCCTCCGGCAAGCGCGTGCATCAGGGAGTCGCGGCGATGGTCGTGCCGGGCTCAGGCTTGGTGAAGGAGCAGGCCGAGGCTGAAGGGCTCGACAAGGTCTTCATCGCGGCCGGCTTCGAATGGCGCGAGCCCGGCTGCTCGATGTGCCTTGCCATGAACGCGGACAAGCTCGCTCCCGGCGAGCGTTGTGCGTCGACCTCGAACCGCAATTTTGAGGGCCGGCAGGGCTTCCGCGGGCGCACCCACCTGGTATCGCCGACCATGGCGGCGGCTGCGGCAGTCGCAGGCCGCTTCGTCGACGTGCGGGATTGGAGCTGATCGGGCTCCGCGTGCCCGAATGAGCCGGATTTTCGTTCTCCGCTGAGAGAGTGCCGGCCTCGTCATCGCCACCTTGCGCTACGTTCCAGTCCATCGCGCAGCCTTGCTCGAATTTCAGCACAAGAACCGGATCGTGCGGGCGGCAAAGCCGAGCTAGCGTCATCCCGATATTTCATGTTCCGGGTGAAACCATGCGCCAAGCGGCAGTGCCTGGTTCGGGCGATCTCGCGGCGGCGTCCTCTATCATTTCGGCGACGGAAGAAGATTTGGGCTCCCCGGCGGCGGAAAGCGCGAGCCGCCCTGTCAACCGCATCATGCATGCGCGCGAATGGGTCATGCTCGTTGCGCTGTCGATCCTGTGGGGCGGCTCATTCTTCTTCAATGCCATCGCGGTGAAGGAGCTTGCGCCCTTCACCACCGTGTTCTTGCGCGTCGGTGTCGCGGCGCTGATCCTGAATGCCGTCCTTCCGCTTTTCGGATATCGCTTGCCGCGCGCACCGCGCATCTGGGCCGTTTTCTTCGGCATGGGCCTTCTTAACAACGCGGTGCCTTTCACGCTTTTCGTCTGGGGGCAAGCGCATATCGCGAGCGGCCTCGCGTCGATCTTGAACGCCACGACGCCTCTCTTCACGTTGATTGTCGCGCACATCTTCACCGAGGACGAGAAGCTGACGCGCAATCGTTTTCTGGGCGTGCTTTTCGGTCTCGTCGGTGTGATCGTCATGATCGGGCCGCAAGTGCTCCGAAGCCTCGGCAACGACACGCTCGCCGAGTTCGCCTGCCTCGGCGCCGCTCTCTCCTATGCTTTCGCAGGCGTCTTTGGGCGGCGATTCAAGCGGCTCGGCGTCTCGCCGGTCCTCACGGCGACGGGCCAGGTGACCGCGTCGGCCGTGTTATTGGCGCCCCTTGCGTTCGTCGTGGAACGGCCCTGGGGCGCGCCGGTCCCGAGCCTCGAGGTCATCGGCGCAGTGCTCGGCCTCGCGCTGATCTCGACCGCGCTTGGCTACCTTCTCTATTTTCGCCTTCTCGAAACGGCAGGGGCCACGAATCTCCTGCTCGTGACATTCCTTCTGCCTGTGAGCTCGCTTCTGCTCGGCACGCTTGTGCTCGG
>JAFBAK010000185.1 GCA_019247795.1 Hyphomicrobiales bacterium
GTCGATGCCGACGAGGGCGACGGCGCCGGCATCCTCGCGCGTCGCCTCGAGCGCGCGGCCGAAATCGGTCCGCCGGATGATGAAATAAAGCACGACGAAGCTCACGCAAGACAGCACCCCGCCGAAGAGTTGCGGCAGCGGCAGGAAAACGCCGCCAAGGTCGAGGGTGCGGCCCGACAGAAAGCTCGTCTGGATACTCCGATAATCGGGTGTGAAGACGTGCTGGGCGAGCCCACGGATGGTGATGCCGAGCCCGAAGGTCGCAAAAACCTGAACCATCCCGACATTGGTCCTGGCCCGCATCGCGAAACGGATGACCGCGAGATAGACGAAGGCGCCGACGACGAACATCGCCCCGACCACAAGGGGCGAAGCAAGCACCGGATCGAGCGCCGTGGCGACGACGATGCCGAAGGTCGCATACATGGCGAGCATCAGGAACTCGCCATGGGCGAAGTTCACGACATCCATGAGCCCGAAGATAAGCGAGAGGCCTGCGGCGATCAGCGCGTAGATCAGGCCCATGAGCAAGCCGCTCGCGAGTATCTGGGCGAGGCTCTGAAGCGTCACGAGAGGCGAGCTCCGGCCGCTACGCGCGAATGCCTCGCCGCGCCGCCGTCGGCGAGACCCGCGCTCGTCCTCACGCGTTCATCGGCCATTTGGCCTCGGCGATCGCGGCGGACGCCGGGAAGACGGTGACGAACTTGCCGCCCACCCATTGCAGCAGCACCGGATCAGCGTCGAGATTCTGCCCGTCAGGGCCGAACTTCACCCGCTTCCAAGGCATGATGGTGCGCTCTCCCGGAATATCGGTCGCGGCCAGGGCCTCGCGGATCTTCTCCCCGTCGGTCGATTTTGCGCGATCGATGCCGTCGGCCAGAATGAGCAGCCCCATGAATTCACGCGAGGTGAGGTCGTTGAGGTCCTTGCCGGAGCGCGCTTTGTACATTTCATTGATCTTGCCCACCGAGGGACGTTTCGCCGCAAGATCGAGCGAGAAACTCGCCCGGCTGATGACGCCCTCGATCTTGTCGCCGACCGCATCATAAAGCGCCTTTTCCGAGAAGCCCGCATCCTGCGCCACCATGGCCTTCGGCCGATAGCCGAGCTCGCCCATCGTCTTGACGAGCAAGATGCCGTCCGTCGTGTAGCTCGACGGCATGAGCACATCCGCATCGATCGATTTCAGCTGCTGGACCTCGGCCGTCAGCGAGGGCGAGTTCGCGCGGTATTTGATGTTGGTCGCGATCTTGTAGCCGCGCTCGTCGGCGAGCTTCTGCTGCGCATTCGCCGAATCCGTGCCGAAGATGGTGTCCTCGTGAAAAAGCGCGAGCGTCTCGATTTTCTGGCCTTTCTGCTTCAAGGCATCGAAGAAATCGAACATCGCCTTCGAGAACATCTCATCATGGGCGCCGGGGCGGAAATAGAACTTCAGCCCCTGGCGATGGAGGCTCGGGGACGAGTTGTCTGCCGACAGGAACGGCACCTGGTAGCGCTCGGCCGTCTGACTGATGGTGACCGCGACCGCGCTTTGATACGAGCCGATGAGGGCGGCGACCTTCTCGCGCGTGATGAGCCGCTCGGCCTCGGCGCGGCCCTTCTGCGGATCGCCCTGATGGTCGGCCATGACGACCCGCACCTTGGCGCCATTGAGACCCGCAAGCCCAGCATTCTTGGCGAGCGGCAAATCGAGATCATAGGAGTTGTTGATGACATCGAGCGCCGTATCGAAGGCATGCTGCGCGTCGACGCCGACTTGCGCGCTCGCGCCGGACATCTGGTACACGGCTCCGATCACGACCTCGGTCGGTTGCTGCGCCCGGAGCCCCGTGGCGCCGATGAGGGCCGCGGCCGAGGCGCCGCCCAGGACGATTTCTCTGCGGTTCATGATTTTTACCTCTTCACTACACGGGCGATGCAAGGTTGCGTCCAGCGGCCAAATTGCGCTTCGATGCAGTCCCTCGCAACCAACGACAATCCTCGACCCCGGTCAGAGCGCGGCGAGTCGGCTGTTGCGAAGGTCGGTCACAATCATCCGCCCCGGCGCATGGGTGATCGCGAAAGGCAGTTTCGCGGCCCGGATCACGGCCTGCGGCGTGACGCCGCAAGCCCAGAAAACCGGCAACTCGTCATCCTCGACCGGCACCGGCTCGCCGAAATCGGGGCGGCCGAGGTCCTCGATCCCGATGAGGCTCGGCAAGCCGATATGCACCGGCGCCCCGTGCACGGCCGGAAAGCGTGTCGTGATCTGAATCGCCCGGATGGCATCGCTCGGCCGGAAGGGCCGCATCGAGACGACCATCGGACCGCTGAACGGGCCCGCGGGGACGCACGCGATCGAGGTCCGATACATCGGCACGGTGGTGCGGCGCTCGATGTGACGGACCGCGAGCCCATCTTCGATGAGCGCCTCCTCGAAGGAATGCGAGCAGCCGAGGACGAACGCCACGAGATCGCCGCGCCACCATTTCAGGATATCTTGCGGCTCGTCAATCAGCTCGCCGTCCTTCCAGACCCGGTAACGGGGAATGTCCGTGCGAATGTCGAGATCGGCGCCGAGCGCGTGAAGCCTGGGATTGCCGGCCTCCGAAACCGCGATCAAGGGGCAGGGCTTCGGGTTGCGTTGGCAGAAATGCAGGAAATCATGGGCGAGCTCGGCCGGAAGTACGGCAAGATTGCCTTGCACGAAGCCGGGCGCGAGGCCGGAAGTCGGCCCGTCGAGCGCCCCGGCACGGCTTGCGGCCCGGGTCCCGCCCGGGCTCGCGAAATCGGGTGAGGAGCCATGGCCCGGGCCAGGTGACGTCGCGGTGGCTGCGAGAGCCGAGTTCTGCATCGAGACCTCCCTGCCAATGAGCGTCGATCTCCGCCGATCTTGCCGAAGCTTCCTCCGGCGGTGCGATCGCTGGAGCTTCGCTCATACCACGGAGAATGGGAAGTGCGTGGCGACGCCGGCCGCCCCGCCGGGTTCAAGCCTCAGGAAAGGCTCGACTTCCCGGCCCCTTCATGATTGAGAACAAAGGCCCGACCATCCGCTGGCCCTCATGACCGTCTCCTATCCACGCCTCCTTCCTTGCGGCGACAGCGCGCTTGTTGTCGAGTTCGGCAACAGCATCGAACCGGAGCTGAACCGGCGCGTGCTCGCTTTCGATGCGTTGCTGGCGCAGGAGCAGCTGCGGGCCATTCGGGAGACGGTTCCCACTTACCGCTCGCTCCTCGTGCATTACGATCCGACCCTCATCGGATATGAGGAGCTTGGCGCGAAGCTCATGGATTTTGCGACCCGCAAGGGCCTGCCGTCGCGCAAGGGACGGCACTGGCGCGTGCCGGTCGCATATGGCGGCGAATTCGGTATCGACCTCGACGCCGTCGCCGAGCGTGCCGGGCTAACGACCGAGGAGGTGATCGCGCGCCATTCGGGCGCGCAATATCGCGTCTACATGCTCGGCTTCCTGCCGGGCTTCACCTATCTCGGCGGGCTCGATCCGAAGCTCGCGACGCCGCGACGGCAAGAGCCTCGCCTCGAGGCACCGGCGGGGATGATCGCGATCGGCGGAATTCAAACCGGCATTCAATGCATCGCGGCCCCGAGCGGCTGGAACATTCTCGGCCGCACTCCGGTGCGCACCTATCATCCGCGCCGTGATCCGATTTTCCTGATCGAGCCCGGAGATCACGTCACCTTCTACCCGATTGCGATGCGCGAATGGGGGGCGCTCGATCGGGCGGGGGAAGCGGGCGAATGGATCGCCGAGATGGTCGACGCATGAGCTTTCTCGTCGTCGACAAGGTCGGCCCGGCCACCTCGGTGCAGGACCGCGGCCGCTCAGGCGCGCAGCGCTACGGCCTCACCTCGAGCGGCGCGATGGATGTCACGTCGCTCGCCATCGCCAATGCCCTGGTCGGTCGGGACGTCTCCGCGGCGGCGGTCGAGATCGGTCCGCTCGGTGCGGAATTCACGGCTGTCGGCGGCAAGGTTCGCATTGCGCTTGCCGGCGCCGATCGCGCCGCGACGCTCGACGGGCGAGGCGCTTGGCTGAACGAGACGGTGTTGATCCCCGAGGGAGGCAAATTGGCCGTGGGCGCCGCGCGATCCGGCGTCTTCACTTATCTGGGGATCGAAGGCGGGATCGCGGGCAAGCCCGTCTATGGCAGCTTGTCCGTCTCGGCGAGGGCCGGCCTTGGGAGCCCTTACCCGCGTCCGCTCCAAAGCGGTGACCGGCTCGAGGTCGGCACGGCGAGAGAGGAAGCATTCGAGCATCGCTTCAAGCCTTTTTTGGTCGAGCCAGGCCCCATCCGGGTCGTGCTTGGCCCTCAGGACGAAGCCGTGACGCAAGAAGCCATGGCCTTGTTCTTCGGCGCCGAGTGGCGCGTCTCGCCGAGGTCCGACCGCATGGGCTACCGCCTCGAAGGCCCGAAACTCACCCATGCGGACGGCTTCAACATCGTCTCCGACGGAACCGTGCCCGGCAGCATCCAGGTGCCCGGGAATGGCCAGCCTCTCGCGCTTCTCGCCGATCGCGGGACGACCGGTGGCTATCCCAAGATCGCGACCATCATCACCGCGGACCTGTCCCGTTTCGCGCAGACACAAGCGGGCGGACGCATACGCTTCGCCTCGCTTCCGATCGCGCAGGCGCAAAAGGAAGCACGCCGCTTCGCCGCGATGTTGTCGCAAATCGGGGAGCGGATTGGGGTAGTAAGGCGAATAGCGAATAGGGAGTAGCGAGTAGCGAGTAGCGGCTGGCGCGTTTCAAGGCTTTTCACTACTCACCGCTACTCACCATTCGCTACTCGCTCACCAAGGGAGCCGCACATGCAAGTCGATCTCAATTGCGACATGGGTGAAAGCTTTGGGCCCTGGAAGATGGGCGACGATGAGGCCATGCTCGATTTGATCACGAGCGCCAATGTGGCGTGCGGCTTCCATGGCGGCGATCCGCAGATCATGCTTCGCACCGCGAAGCTCGCAAAAGAGAAGGGCGTGGCGATCGGCGCCCATCCGGGCTTCCATGATCTCGAAGGCTTCGGGCGCCGCCAGATCCAGGGGCTCACGTCGCGCGAGATCGAGACGCTTGTCGCCTACCAGATCGGCGCGCTGCAAGGCATCGCGGCGCTCGCCGATCATCGCGTGACTTATGTGAAGATCCACGGCGCCTTGTCGAACATGGCTTGCGAGGACGAGGCGATGGCGAATGCGCTTGCCGCCGCGATCAAAGGCGTCGATCCGAAGCTCGCCTTTGTGGTCTTGCCATTCTCGAAGCTCGTCGACGCGGGCGAGAAGGCGGGACTCGAGCTCGTCACCGAGGTTTTCGCCGACCGCGCCTATGAAGACAACGGCCTCCTCGTCTCGCGCCGCAAACCCGGCGCCGTGCTGCACGATCCTGAAAAGGTGGCCGAGCGAGTGAAGCGCATGGTGGAGGAGCAGGCGATCACGAGCCTCAACGGCAAGGTGAAAAAGATCGCCATCGACACCGTGTGCATCCATGGCGACACGCCTACCGCGGTGTCGCTTGCACAATCCGTGCGCCAGCGGCTCGACGCGGCGAAAATCAAGGTGGCGCCTTTCTCGGCGGCAAGCCGCGCTTGAACGCGCTCCGCGCGCCTTCAGCAAAGCCGGCAGTCGCCATCGTCGGGCGACCGAATGTCGGCAAGTCGACCTTGTTCAACCGCCTTGTTGGGCGCAGGCTCGCACTTGTCGATGACCGCCCCGGCGTCACTCGCGATCGGCGTGAGGGTGAAGCGAGGCTCGGCGATCTTTCCTTCACCGTGTTCGATACGGCGGGGCTCGAGGAAGCATCCTCGGCCTCGCTCACCGGTCGCATGCGCGCGCAGACGAGGGCGGCGATCGAAGCATCGGACGTGGTGTTGATGCTGATCGATGCGCGAGCCGACCTCCTGCCGGCCGACCGCGACATCGCCGCGCTCGTGCGACGCTCGGGCAAGCCCGTCCTTCTCCTCGCCAACAAGGCGGAAAGCCGAGCAGGCGAACAGGGCGCCTATGGCGGCTTCGCGCTCGGGCTCGGCGAACCGATCGCCTTTTCGGCAGAGCATGGTCTTGGGCTTGGCGATCTGCACGAGGCCCTCGCGGCAGTCTTGCCGGCTGAACCGCAAG
>JAFBAK010000323.1 GCA_019247795.1 Hyphomicrobiales bacterium
GGCAACAGCACCGTCTTCCGGGCGACGCGACCTCATCGCCCTCCGGCCAGAGCTATCAGGGCCATGCGGAGGCGGGATATCATCTGGCGTTCCCGGCCGCCGGCGTGAATGTGAGCGTCACGCCTTACGCCGCCTTGGATTACGTGAACGCGCATGTCTCGGGCTTTTCCGAGACCGGCGGCTTCGGCGCGCTTTCGGTGAACGCGGCCGATACGAACTCCTTCCAGACCACGCTCGGCGTGCGCCTCACCTCACGCATTGCGGTGGGGAACTACGGCACGATCATCCCTGAAGTGCGGCTCGGCTGGAACCACGAATTCCTCGACGCCTCGCAAAAAATCACCGCCGCGCTCGTCGGCGTTGCGGGAAGCGGCTTCTCGGCGACCGGCATCGCCTTCGGGCGCGACGCCGCGCTCATCGGCGCGGGCTTTTCGATGGAGCTTTCCCCGGACGCTAAGGTGTTCGTCGATTACGACGGCCGCCTCGCCTCGCGGTTGCAGGAGCATTCGATCTCGGGCGGGTTGAAGGTGCGGTTTTGAGGATGGGCGCAGGAATTACGGTGACAGTGCACTTAATTCACATGACGGCCATTTGTGTAATGAGGATATGCGATCGCGTGAATTAAGTGCACTGTCACCGTAATTCGGGAGAACGTGGACGCCCCGTCGCGTGTCGTCACCATCAAGCATTCGGGAACGGCGGCGATGGCGCGCCTCGAAGCGGAGAATTGGCGCGGCACGCGCTACACCGATTTTTTCGTCCTCGGGGAATCGGAGACGAGTGGAAGATCGCCAGCAAGGTCTTCTTCGCCCATTCACGCGCATAGCCCGAAATCCTGAATTGGCCGGGGCGCAGGCAAGGCAAGCGTTTCCTCAGCGTCCATCGTCCTGCATCGCCTCGAAGCGGTAGCCCACACCAGGCTCGGTGACGATGAGCTGCGGCTCGGCGGGATCGGCTTCGATCTTCTGGCGCAAGCGCCCGACGAAGACGCGAAGATATTGCGTATCTTCGACATTGGCAGGCCCCCACACGGCTTGCAGGATCTGCCGATGCGTCAAGACGCGGCCGGCGTTGCGCACCAGGAGCTGGAGCACGTCATATTCCTTGGGCGTGAGCCGCAAGCTCTCGCCGTCGCGCGTCACCGTATGGGCGAGCGTGTCGATGGCAAGGCCTCCCGATTCGAAGACGGTGGTCTCGCCTTCCTCCCGGCTGCGATGGCGCAAAAGGGTGCGGATGCGCGCCAGCAGCTCGCCGATGCCGAAGGGTTTGCTGACGTAATCGTCGGCGCCGAGGTCGAGCGCGGCGATCTTCTCGCCTTCCCGGTCGCGCGCCGACAGCACGATGATGGGCACTTGCGACCATTCGCGAACGCCGCGGATGACGTCCTTGCCGTCCATGTCGGGAAGGCCGAGATCGAGCACCACGACATCGGGCGCCCGCGTCGCGATGAGCTTCAGCGCGTCGGTCCCTGTTGCCGTCATCACCGCCTTGTAACCGGCGGCCTCGAGGCTCGGCTTCAGGAAACGCTGGATCTGCGGTTCGTCGTCGACGACGAGAACCACGGTCGAGGTGCTCACGGCTGGATCCCCGTTCACGAGGCCAGGCGGTCCTGCCGCGCCTCGGCGGTGGGAAGCTCGATCACGATGCGCGTGCCGGCGCCATCGCCGAGCGGGCTTTCGGCATGGATCGCGCCATCCATGGCGGTGATCAACCCGCGGCAGATCGACAGGCCGAGCCCCGTGCCGGCTGGTCGCCCGTCGCCCGGCGCCACCCGATGAAATTTCTCGAAGACGCGCTCGAGCTCGGTTTGCGGGATGCCCGGCCCTTGATCGGTGATAGTGATCACGAGCTTGCGCCCATCGACGCGGATCGACACCGCAGTCGGCAACCCCGCCGGCACGTATTTGTCGGCATTGTCGAGCAGGTTGAAGACAACCTGCTCGAGCAAGGTCGCATCGCCGCGCACGAGCGGCAGGCCGGGCGAGGTCGTGACCTCGATCCGGCGCGTCGGGAAGCTCGAGCGCGCATGCGCGACGGCGTTGCGCACCGCATCGCCGGGATCGACGAGATCGCGCTTCACGTTCACCGCGCCCGCCTCGAGCCGCGTCATGTCGAGGAGGTTCGAGACGAAACGGGAGAGCCGCGCCGTCTCTTCCTCGATCGTCGCGAGGAGATCGCGGCGCGAATCGCCCGGCATCTTGTCGCCGAATTGGCGCAGGCTCGTGACCGCGCCCATGATCGAGGACAGGGGCGTGCGCAGATCATGGGAAAGCGAGGAGAGGAGCGCGCCGCGCAGCCTTTCGCTTTCGATGGCGGTCTCGGCCTTCGCCGCCGCGTCGACGAGTTGCGTGCGTTCGATCGCGACCGCCGCCTGATCGATGAGCGCCGAGAGCACCCGGTCATCCTCGGCCGAAAGATTGTCGCTCGTGTTCCCGGGCCTGACGCCGATCACGCCGAGGATGCCGCGGGAGGTGCGCAACGGCCTGAACTGGAACTGGGCGTTCGGCAACGTCGCCGTGCGCCAGCCGGCGAATTCGCCGCGCGTCGCCGACCAGCGGGCCGCCGCCCATTCGCTCGGACCGAGCGTATCTTCCGGAGGAAGGGCCGCGCCGAGCTCGAGCTCCTCCCTCTTCCCGAGAAGCACGAGGGCGCCGCCATTCACCGATTTCGCCGCATGCGACACCACCACCCAGAGCACGTCATCGAGCTTGGCGATGGCCGAAAGCTTGCGCGAGAAATCGTAAAGCGATTGCGTGGCAACCACGCGGCGCGCCGCCGCGTCCGATTGCTCGCGCACGCGCCCCGCAAGGCCGCCGGTGAGCACGGCCACAAGCAAGAAAATGAGCAGGGCGAAAAGCTCGTGGGGCTCCGCGACCGTCAACGTGTAGATGGGCTCGATAAAGAAGAAATTATAGGCGAAGAAGGACAGCACCGCCGCCAGGATCGCCGAGCCGGCGCCGTAAGTCACGGCACAGAAGAGCACCGCGGTGAGGAAGATCATCGAAAGGTTCGGCAGCACCAGGAAATGGGAAGCAATCATGCCGACGGCGACCGCCACCGCCACCGAGAGGAAAGGCGTGGCTCCCGCGAGCGCCGAGAGACGCGGGCGCAGGAAGCTGAAGCGACGCCGTTTCGCGGGCTCGTCCGAGGTGACGATGTGCACCGCGATTCCGGACGCGCGGCGCACGATCTCTTCGGGAAGCGAGCGGCCGCGCAGGCGGGCAAACCAATCGGCCGCCGAGCGGCCGATCACGATCTGGGTGACGTTCTCGCGGCGCGCGAAGCGCAGGATCTCGTCGGGCAAATGACGCCCGCTCAGCCGCGCCAGCTCCGCGCCGAGGCGCTCGGCAAGGCGCATCGCCTCGTCCATGCGCTTCAACGCCCGATGGCTCGTCTCCTCGAAATCGAAGCGGCTGAGATGCACCGCGATCCAGGACGCGTTGAGGCCGCTCGCGAGACGTCCGCCCGCCCGCACGACCGTCTCGGACAAGGGATCATTGCCGACGCACACCAGGATCCGCTCGGCCGCGGGCCACGGACCTTCGATCGCATTCTGGCGCAAATAGACGACCATCTGGTCGTCGACCCGGTCGGCCGTGCGCCTGAGCGCAAGCTCGCGCAAGGCGGTGAGATTGCCGGGCTTGAAGAAGTTGTCCGCCGCGCGCCTCGCATTCTCCGGTAAATAAACCTTGCCATCCCGCAAGCGCTGCAGAAGCTCGGCGGGAGTAATGTCGACGACCACGACCTCATCGGCCTTGTCGACGACCGTGTCGGGCACGGTTTCGCGAACGCTCACGCCCGTGATGGTCGAGACGACGTCCGAGAGGCTTTCGAGATGCTGGATGTTGACTGCGGTCCACACATCGATTCCGGCCGCGATCAGCTCCTCGATATCCTGATAGCGCTTGGGATGGCGGCTCTCCGGCGCATTGGTATGCGCAAGCTCGTCGACGATGATGAGCTTCGGCCGGCGCTTGAGCGCGGCGTCGATGTCAAATTCCTGGATGATGCGCCCGCGATATTCGACATTGCGCTGCGGCAGCATCTCGATGCCTTGAATGAGGGCAGCGGTCTCGGCGCGTCCATGCGTCTCGACCACGCCGACAACCACGTCGATCCCCTCCCGGGCTGCCTGCTTGGCGCCCGAAAGCATCGCATAGGTCTTGCCGACGCCGGGCGCCGCCCCGAGGAAAACCTTGAGCTTGCCGCGCGTTTCGCTGTTGACGAGCGCCAGCAAGGCATCCGGATCCGGACGTTCGCCTCGCTTGGAATCGGCCTGAGCCATCCGCGAACTATATCACAGCCGCGAGGGAAACAGCGGGCGGTCGCGGTCCTGTCGCGTCAGCTTGCCGGCAACGCGTCGAGCGCGAGGTTGAGCTCGAGCACATTCACCCGCGGCTCGCCGATCACGCCCAGCGTCCGACCTTCGATCGCGCCCGTGACAAGCGTGCGCACCTTGTCCTCGGGCAGGTTCCGCGCCTTCGCGACGCGACCGACCTGAAGCAGCGCGTAAGCCGGCGAAATGTGGGGATCGAGCCCCGAGCCGGACGTGGTCACGGCATCGGCCGGGATCGCGTCCGACACGCCAGCCTTGCGCCAGTTCTCGACATCGGCCTTCACGCGATCGATGAGGGCTTGCGAGGTCGGACCAAGATTGGAGCCTGAGGAATTCGCGGCATTGTAAGGGGCATCCACCGTTTTCGTGGCGTCGTTGGGGTCCGGCGTGTTCGTCGCCGAGGGCCTACCGCGGAAATATTTGTCCGAGGTGAAATTCTGGCCGATGAGCGACGAGCCGATCACATTGCCGTCGCGCAACACCATGCTGCCCCCTGCCCGATGCGGAAACACCACATTGGCGAAGCCGGTGACGGCAAAGGGGTAGATCACGCCGGTGAGGAGAGTCATCAGGATGATCAGGACGATCGCGGGGCGAAAATGCTGGAGCATGGTGTTCGAGCCTCAGGCGAGGTGAAGGGCCGAGACGATGATGTCGAGGGCCTTGATGCCGATGAAGGGCACGACGATGCCGCCGACGCCATAGATGAGGATGTTTCGCCGAAGAAGCGCCGCCGCGCCGATCGGACGATAGGCGACACCCTTCAAGGCAAGCGGGATCAGCGCGATGATGATCAGCGCGTTGAAGATCACGGCCGAAAGTATGGCCGATTGCGGCGAGGCGAGCTTCATGACGTTGAGCGCGCCGAGCTCCGGATAGGTCACGATGAACAACGCCGGGATGATGGCGAAGTATTTCGCCACATCATTGGCTATCGAGAAGGTGGTGAGTGAGCCGCGCGTCATCAGGAGCTGTTTGCCGATTTCGACGATCTCGATGAGCTTCGTCGGGTTGGAATCGAGGTCGACCATATTCCCGGCCTCGCGCGCGGCCTGGGTGCCGGTCTGCATGGCAACGCCGACATCGGCCTGGGCGAGCGCGGGCGCGTCATTCGTGCCGTCGCCGCACATCGCAATGAGGCGCCCGCCTTGCTGCTCCTTGCGGATATAGGCGAGCTTGTCCTCGGGTGTTGCCTCGGCGATGAAGTCGTCGACGCCGGCCTCCGAAGCGATGGCGGCCGCGGTGACGGGGTTGTCGCCCGTCACCATCACGGTCTTGATGCCCATGGCCCGAAGCGCCGCAAAACGGTCGCGGATATCGGGCTTCACGGTGTCCTTGAGATGCACGAGCCCGAGCAGCTTGCCGTCCTCGGCGACCGCGAGCGGCGTGCCGCCCGTGCGCGCGATCCGGTCGACCGCCTGACGGAACGGCGCGGGCGCACTGTTCATCGCGGTGCCGACGAAGCGCAGGATCGCATCCACCGCGCCCTTGCGGATGGTGCGAGCGCCGAAATCGACGCCCGACATGCGGGTATGGGCGCTGAACGATACGAAGCTCATCCCCTCGGCGAGATGATTCTGCTCGGAGAGGCCGTATTTGCTGCGTGCATAGACGATGATCGAACGGCCTTCCGGCGTCTCGTCGGCGAGGCTCGCAAGCAGCGTCGTCTCGGCGAGCTGACGCTCGGTCACGCCCGGCACCGGTATGAACTCGGACGCCATGCGGTTGCCGAAGGTGATCGTGCCGGTCTTGTCGAGGAGGAGGGTGTCCACGTCACCCGCTGCTTCGACCGCGCGCCCCGAGGTGGCCACGACATTGAAGCGGATCAGGCGGTCCATGCCGGCGATGCCGATGGCGGACAGTAAGCCCCCGATCGTGGTCGGGATCAGGCAGACGAGCAGCGCGATGAGCACGGTGACGGTGAGCGTGGTGCCCGAATAACCGGCGAGGCACCACAGCGTCACGCAGACGATGAGAAAGATGAGCGTCAGCCCTGAAAGCAGGATCGAGAGCGCGATCTCATTCGGCGTCTTTTGGCGCTCCGCACCCTCGACGAGCGCGATCATGCGATCGAGGAAGGTCGAGCCGGGTGCCGCGGTGATCTTCACCTTCACCCAGTCGGAAAGCACGGTCGTGCCGCCGGTCACGGCCGAGCGATCACCGCCGGATTCTCGAATGACCGGGGCCGATTCGCCCGTGATCGCCGATTCGTTGATCGAGGCGATGCCTTCGATAACCTCGCCATCCGACGGAATGAGATCGCCCGCCTCGACCAGGACCACGTCGCCGATCTTGAGATCGAGCGCGTTCAGCGATTGATATTGGCGCGTATGGGGATCGACGAGGCGCTTGGCGATGGTGTCGGAACGCATGCGGCGCAATGTGTCGGCCTGCGCCTTGCCTCGCCCTTCCGCGACCGCTTCGGCAAAATTGGCGAAGAGCACCGTGAACCAGAGCCAAGCGGCGATCTGTCCCGTGAAGAAGGCGACGTCGCTCCGGGTCACGACATCGCGCACGAAGAGGATCGTGACCACGAGCGACACGATCTCGGTGACGAAGATCACAGGATTGCGCGCGAGCTTGCGCGGGTCGAGCTTGCGCACCGCATCCCCCGCCGCGCGGCCGAGAATGGCGCCGTCGAAGAGGCTGAGCGCCTGCATCTTGGTGGACATGAGGATCTCCGTCGGAAGCGCGTCGAGGGGCGTCAGAAGCTCTTGCCGTTGAGCATGAGGAAGTGCTCGACAACCGGACCGAGCGCGAGCGCCGGGAAATATTGAAGCAGGTAAAGGATGACGATGACGCCGAGCAGCAGGCCGACGAAGAGCGGCCCGGTGGTCGGGAAGGTGCCGACCGAGGGGGCGACCTTCTTCTTCGCCGCAAGTGAGCCCGCAAGCGCCAGCACCGGCACGACATAGCCGAAGCGGCCGATGAACATCGCAAAGGCGAGCGTCGTGTTGAACCAGAGATTGTTTCCGTTGAGCCCGGCGAAGGCTGAGCCGTTATTGCCGTTCGTCGAAGCGAAGGCGTAGATGATCTCGGAAAGCCCGTGCGGCCCCTTGTTGCCGAGATAGCCGGAATCGCCCACGACGAACGGCGCTACCGCCGAGGCGGCGGAGAAGCCGAGCACGTTCACCGCATAGATGAGCAGCGCGAACATCACGAATTTCATCTCGCGCGCCTCGATTTTCTTGCCGAGATATTCCGGCGTGCGTCCCACCATCAGCCCGGCGACGAAGACCGAGAGCAGGGCAACGACGATGATGCCGTAGAGGCCAGAGCCCACGCCGCCGGGCGTGATGCAGCCGAGCAGCATGTTGAACATCGGCACGAGGCCGCCGATCGGGGTGAGCGAATCATGCATGGCGTTGACCGCGCCCGTGCTCGTGCCTGTCGTCGCGGTGGCGAAAAGCGCGGTCATCGCCTGACCGAAGCGCACTTCCTTGCCTTCAAAATTGCCGAGCGACGGATCGACGCCGAGGGCCGTCAAAAGCGGATTGCCGTAGCTCTCGGCGGCATAGAGGGTGACGATGCCCGCGAGAAGCACGACGGCCATGGTCCACAAAAGGCTGCGGCCCTGGCGCGCATCGCCGACCATGCGCCCTAAGGCAAAGATCGTGGCGACCGGTATCACCAGGAGGGCCCAGATTTCGAGCATGTTCGACCAGGCATTCGGATTCTCGAAAGGATGGGCCGAATTGACGTTGAGGAAGCCGCCGCCGTTCGTGCCCAGCTCCTTGATCGCTTCTTGCGACGCGATCGGGCCGAGCGAGATCACCTGCTTTGCGCCTTCGAGCGTCGTCGCCTCGACCGAGCCCAAAAGGGTTTGCGGCACCCCCAACACGACAAGCGCGAGCGCCACGACGATGGCGAGCGGCAGCATCACGTAAAGAGTGGAGCGCGTCACATCGACCCAGAAATTGCCGATCGTCCTCGCCTCGGAGCGGATGAAGGCGCGGGCGAGCGCGACAGCCATGGCGAGGCCGACCGCGGGGGAGAGGAAATTGTGCACCGCCAAGCCGAGCATCTGCACGAAATGCGTGAGCGTCGTCTCGCCGGCATAGTTCTGCCAGTTGGTGTTGGTCACGAAGCTCATCGAGGTGTTGAAGGCAAGATCGGGCGCGACCGGATCGAAGCCTTGCGGATCGAGCGGCAAATAATTTTGCAGCCGCTGCATCGCGTAGAGCACGAGGAGATGGAACAGGCTGAAGATCAGCATCGCCATCGTGTAGGAGAGCCAGCCATGCTCCTTGCGTTCGTCGACCCCCGCGGCGCGATAAAAACCACGCTCGACCGGCGCCAGCACCGGCGACAGGAAGTTGTGCTCGCCCGCGAGGACGCGAACGATATAGCCGCCGAGCGGCACCGCCACGACGACGACGAGCGCCAAGACGAGGATGATTTGCAGCCAGCCTGCGATAGACATGAAAGCACCGTTCGCAGCGATATGTCGCGATTAGAATTTTTCGGGACGGACCAAGGTCACGAGGAGGTAGAAGCCGAGCACCAGCGCGACCACGAGACCGAAGATGGGTTCGACCATGGCAATTCCCTCAAAGCTGGTCGCAAAGCACGGCGTAGCCGGCTCCGGTGAGGAAAAGCGCGAAGGTGAGAGCCAAGAAAATGATGTCGAGCACAAGAGACTCCCGAGACGACGAAAATCGCGGATTTGGGGCGCGCAGGCTCACCGGAAAGAGCTGAGAGGCGCGAGCCCACCCGGCTCGCCGCTCTCCGGCGAAGGGCGATGCGGCCGCATGCGCGCCGTGGATCCGCTTTCGCCGAGTGCTTCATGGAGAGCTCCGGCCAAGTAGATGGCGAAGCCAAGCATGACGAAGACGATGCCGAGCACGCGAGACTCCCAATTCCGATGCCGCTCTTTTTCCATATCCCCTCATAAACATTCCATTCGCGAGGCGGCGACCAGGCATAAACGGCGCGTAAATGGAACGCTCACCTTTTCCCGAGCGCCCTAACCTCTCCCGTGAACGAGTTGTGGGAGAGATGATTGCCCTACGGTGGAGTTGGTTGGCTAGCGCTCTATCGACCGGGTATAAGCGAGCGAGACCATCTCTCATTAGAGTTCGCCAGGTGCCGATGACGACAGCGGATTCCAGCTCTCTAGATGCGCACCTGCCCCTCGACCAAGTGCTCACGCGCGCCGTCGAGCATTTTCGCGCCGCGCGCTTGGGGGAGGCGGAATCGCTCTGCCAGCGAATTCTCGCCGCGGCGCCGCGGCATGCGCCGACGCTGCATCTTTACGGCATCATCGCCTATGGGGTGGGGGCCTTGCCGGCCGCCATCGATCTCTTGCGGCGCGCCGTCGCGGTTGATGGCAATGTCGCGCATTACCATGCCGATCTCGGCGAGATTTCAAGACTGAACGGCGATCTCGAATTGGCGCATATCTCGGCGCGCCGCGCGCTCGAGCTTACGCCCGATGATCCGCAGGCGCTCCACAATCTCGGCGTCGTGCAATATGCGCGCGGTGAATTCGGTGAGGCTCAGGCCTCGTTCGAGCGCGCCATCGCGCTCCAGCCCGCATTCGCGGATGACCATTGCAATCTCGGCAACGCGCTGCGCGCCCTGGGCAAGCTCGAGGAAGCCGTCGTCGCGTATCGGCAAGCGCTCGTCATCAAGCCCGATTATGCGGCGGCCTTCAACAATCTCGGCACGGTTCTGCGCGAGCTCGACCGGCTCGAGGAGGCGCAGATCGCCTACCGCCAGTCGCTCGCCTTGAGCCCGAACGATCCGCTCACGCTCAACAACCTCGCGCTCGCCTTGCGGGACCTCGAACGATACGACGAGGCTTCGAGCCTTCTCGATCGGTCCCTCGCGCTCGCTCCCCACAATGCGAAGACACTCACCTATATGGCGCTCCTTCGGCTCGACCAGAACAGGGCCGAGGAAGCGCATGCGGCCGCGCAAAGAGCCGTGGCCGCCTTGCCCGAAGACCCCGAGACACTCAACGCAATGGGGCTTTCCCTCAACGAGCTCGGGCGGGGCGACGAGGCGCTCGTTTTTTATCGTCGCGCGCTCGCCTGCAAGCCTGATTACGCCGGCGCCCTCAACAATATGGGGAACGTCTTCAAGCAATCGGGCCAACTTGCGCAGGCCTACGAGGCCTATTCACGATCGCTCGCCATCGATCCGCGGCGGGCCGAAGTCTATGTCAATCTCACCGATCTCAGAAAGGTAAAGGCCGAGGACCCATGCGTCGCCTCGATGCAACAGCTGGCGCACGAAATCGATGCTCTGCCGCCAATCGCGAGCATGCGGCTCCACTTCGCGCTTGCCAAGGCCCATGACGACCTCGGCAATTTCGAGGAGGCGTTTCGGCATATGCGCGAAGGTAATGCATTGAAACGCGCTCAGATCGTTTATGACGAGCGCGCCGCGCTCGCCTTCTTCGATCGCATCCGGGAAAGCTTCACGGCGGAGCTCCTCGAGGCGAATGCCGGCGCCGGCGATGCTTCACCCCTTCCGGTCTTCATCCTCGGCATGCCGCGCTCGGGGACGACTCTTGTCGAGCAGATCCTCGCGAGCCACCCAAAGGTTCACGGCGCGGGCGAACTTGCCTTGATGAGTGAGATCGTTGCGAGCTTCGGCGCGGGGAACGGCGAGCCGATTGCTTTTCCCGAAAGCGCGCCGTCGATGACGAGAGAGGATTTCGCGAAGCTCGGTCGCGAATATGTGGCGCGCTTGCGCAAACATTCGGCGACGGCCCTGCGCATCACCGACAAGATGCCTTCGAACTTCTGCTTCATCGGGCTCATTCATCTGGCGCTTCCGCACGCCCGCATCATCCATGTCACGCGCGATCCGCTCGACACCTGCCTCTCCTGCTTCTCGCGCCTGTTCTCGGCCGAGCAGAACCACACTTATGACCTTGCCGAGCTTGGCCGCCATTATCGAAAATATGCCGAGCTCATGGCGCATTGGCGCGCCGCGCTCCCCGACGGCCGGATGCTCGAACTGCGCTACGAGGATGTGATCGCCGACCTCGAAGGCGAGGCGCGGCGAATGATCGCCCATTGCGGGCTCGATTGGAGCGAGGATTGCCTCGCCTTCCACAAGAACAAGCGCCAGGTGAAGACCGCGAGCGCAAGCCAGGTTCGCCGCCCCATCTACAAGACGGCGCACGGGCGGTCACAGGCTTATCGGCAATTTCTGTCACCGCTCAT
>JAFBAK010000391.1 GCA_019247795.1 Hyphomicrobiales bacterium
CCGCGTAGGCGCGCGGCGTCGCGCGGAACAGGTTTCGCGGAAATTGGTCGAGCACGATGGCGAGCGCCAGCGCCCCATTGGGCGCCTCCTCCCAACCGGTCAGATCGCCGTGCTGGGCCGCCTCGAGGAGCTCGAGAAAGCGCAGCCTGATCGAGGCATCGAAGTCGTCATTCTTGGCAAACCATTTCTCGCTTCCAGCCTCGCGCCAGAAGGCGATCACGTCGTCGGGGGAGGGAAGGTTCGTCATTTCCTGGAGAATGCGTCTGTTGGCCGTTGGAAAAGCTTCTCATTTGCGCTGGCGATGCAGCGTAACCATGCCCAGCTTGACGGACAACCGGGGAAGTCGTGGATAGCCGAGCCCGGCAGGACGGAATCGCTGTTCGCCTCGTGATGCGTTTACTCGCCGGACCTGCATCATCTTTGACGCGGCGGCGAGCGTCCCCTAAGAGCCACCCCATCGAATTCGACGCCCGTTCGAGGCTTGAGGTGCGGGCGTCCGGCTCCAGAAGGGAATGCTCATGCGCGTTTATTACGACCGAGATGCGGATATCAATCTCATCAAGGGCAAGAAGGTCGCCATCGTCGGCTATGGCAGCCAAGGACACGCGCACGCGCTCAATCTTCGCGATTCGGGCGTGAAGAATGTCGCGGTCGCTTTGCGCAAGGGCTCAGGTTCGGCCAAGAAGGCCGAGGCCGAGAAGCTTCCGGTGATGGAAGTCACGGAGGCCGCGAAATGGGCGGATGTGATGATGATGCTGACGCCCGACGAGATCCAAGCGGACATCTACCGCGACCAGCTTGCCGCCAACATGAAGAACGGTTCGGCCCTGATGTTTGCACATGGGCTCAACGTGCATTTCAATCTCATCGAGCCGCGCGCTGATATCGACGTCCTGATGGTGGCGCCGAAAGGACCCGGGCACACGGTGCGCTCCGAATATCAGCGCGGCGGGGGCGTTCCGTGCCTGATCGCCATCCATCGGGACGCCTCCGGCAATGCGCATGATCTCGGCTTGAGCTATGCGGCGGCAATCGGCGGAGGTCGCGCCGGCGTCATCGAAACGACGTTTCGCGAGGAATGCGAAACCGATCTCTTCGGGGAGCAGGTGGTGCTTTGCGGAGGCCTCGTCGAGTTGATCAAGGGCGGATATGAAACTCTGGTCGAGGCCGGCTATGCGCCCGAAATGGCGTATTTCGAGTGCCTGCACGAGGTGAAGCTCATCGTCGATCTCATCTACGAAGGTGGCATCGCCAATATGAACTACTCGATCTCGAACACGGCCGAGTTTGGCGAATACATGAGCGGCCCGCGTATCGTGAACGAAGCGACCAAAGCGGAGATGAAACGCGTCCTCGCCGACATTCAATCGGGCAAGTTCACGCGCGAGTGGATGCTCGAGAACCGCGTCAACCAGACTTCCTTCAAGGCGATGCGGGCTCGCATGGCGGGCCATCCGATCGAGCAGGTCGGCGAGAAGTTGCGCGACATGATGCCTTGGATCAAGGCGAAGGCGTTGGTCGACAAGACGAAGAACTAAGCAAAAGCGAACGCCTCGCCCTGAGCTTACGATTCCGTATTGGACGGAAAGAACGCGCATGGACGATCCAGCCGCACAGGCCTCGAGCCGGGGCAGAAAATTGCCGGACGCGGCACGCTTTCTGCGCTCTTGGGCGGAGCGTCCGCTCCAGCTTGGCGCCGTGCAGCCCTCGGGACGCGCGCTTGCCCGCACGATGGCGAGCTATGTCGATCCCGCGACGAGGGGCCCCATCGTCGAGATCGGCCCCGGGACGGGTCCCGTGACGGCCGCCCTTTTGCGTCGCGGCATTGCGGCCGAGCGTCTCGTGCTTCTCGAATTCAGCGCCGAGTTCTGCACGCTCCTGCGCAGACGCCATCCCGGCGCGCGAGTGATCGAGGGCGATGCTTATGTGATCGGCAAGACGCTCGCGCCGCTTCGCCTTCCGCCGGCGGCGGCGATCGTTTCGAGCCTGCCCCTACTGACGCGTCCCGTCTCGGCGCGGCTCGATCTCTTGCGGCAATGCTTCGACCTGATGAAGGATGGCGCGCCTTTCGTTCAGTTCACCTACGCCACCCTGGCGCCCATTCCACGAAGCGCCGAAGATTACACCGCCACGCCCTCGCGACGGATCTGGCTCAACGTGCCGCCGGCTCGCGTCTGGGTCTATCGCCGGCTTGTCAAGTGAGCCCGCGCGAGCGCCTGATCATCGCGCTCGATCTCGCCTCGATCGAGGCGGCCGAACAACTCGTCTTGCGCATCGGCGAAGCGGCCAATTTTTACAAGATCGGCATGGAGCTCGTCTACGCGGGCGGGCTTCCCCTCGTCGAACGGCTGGTCGGCGAGGGCAAGAAGGTCTTCCTCGATCTCAAGCTGCACGATATCCCGAACACGGTGGAGCGGGCGACCGCGCAAATCGCGCGGCTCGGCGCGAGTTTCCTTACCGTCCACGCCTATCCGCAAACCATGAAGGCCGCGGTTGCCGGCGCTGCGGGCTCACATCTCAAGCTGTTGGGCGTGACCGCGCTTACCTCGATGAACGACAAGGACCTCATGGAGGCAGGATACGCTTCCGGCGTCGAGACGACGGTCGTGCATCGGGCACGCCAGGCGAAATCGCGAGGCGTCGCCGGGCTCATCCTTTCGCCGCGGGAAGTTCGGATGGTGCGCGGCGTCGTCGGCAATCGCCTGATCCTCGTCACGCCCGGCATCCGGCCCAAAGGGGTTGGTGCGGGCGACCAGAAGCGGGTGATGACGCCCGCCGAGGCGATCGCGGCGGGCGCCGATCATATCGTGGTGGGGCGCCCCGTGACAGAGGCTGCCGACCCCAAGGCCGCTGCCGCTGCAATCATCGCCGATGTCGAGCAGGCGCTCGCAGCGTGATCTGAAAAACCGGTCTGCCGCTAAGACGAACCTGGCTGCGCTCGCGCCTTGAGTCGCGCAAACGGCGCGCGCGACCCTGCGCTCCCATGTTGACACCCTGGGGATGGCGCACCATAAGCAGCGCTCCCGTCGCCATCGTGCCGGAGGCCCCTCGCGGCCGAAGAGCGCCGGACGGGGGAATGTCCCGAGTGGCAAAGGGGGCGGACTGTAAATCCGCTGGCTTACGCCTTCGTAGGTTCGAGTCCTACTTCCCCCACCATCGTATCGGAAGCGAGTGAGCCGAGGATCAGGGCAAACTCGGCCGTTTATCGAACTGCCGACCGATACCGCGGACCCTCTTCCACGTGATCCAGCCAGCCCGAAGCAG
>JAFBAK010000403.1 GCA_019247795.1 Hyphomicrobiales bacterium
TTGAGCGCCTCGTCCTGGAAGGTGAGCTCCACCGTCTCCATCTCGAACAAGCGCTGATACTGCTTGACGAGGGCGTTCTTCGGTTCGGTGAGGATGCGCTTCAGCGCCTCCTCATCGAGGTCTTCGAGCGTCGCGATCACCGGGAGCCGGCCCACGAATTCCGGAATAAGGCCGAATTTCAACAGATCCTCAGGTTCGACGAGACGAAGCACCTCGCCCGTGCGCCGATCTTCGGGCGATTGGACCTTGGCGCCGAAGCCGATCGAGGTGCCGCGTCCGCGCGCCGAGATGATTCGCTCGAGACCCGCGAAGGCGCCACCGCAGATGAACAGGATATTCGTGGTGTCGACTTGCAGGAACTCCTGCTGGGGATGCTTGCGTCCGCCCTGAGGCGGCACGGAAGCAACCGTTCCTTCCATGATCTTCAAAAGCGCCTGCTGCACGCCCTCACCCGAGACGTCGCGCGTGATCGAAGGATTGTCGGATTTCCGCGAGATCTTGTCGATTTCGTCGATGTAGACGATGCCGCGCTGCGCCCGCTCGACATTGTAGTCGGAAGCCTGGAGCAGCTTCAGGATGATGTTCTCGACATCTTCGCCGACGTAACCGGCCTCGGTGAGCGTCGTGGCGTCCGCCATGGTGAAGGGAACATCGAGAATGCGCGCCAATGTCTGGGCGAGAAGCGTCTTGCCCGAACCCGTCGGGCCGACGAGAAGGATGTTCGATTTCGCAAGCTCGACATCGGCATGCTTGGTCGCGTGGTTGAGGCGCTTGTAGTGGTTGTGAACGGCAACCGAGAGCACCTTCTTGGCGTAATCCTGGCCGATGACGTAATCGTCGAGAACCTTGCGGATTTCCTTGGGCGTCGGGACGCCGTCGCGGGTCTTGACCAGCGAGGACTTCGATTCCTCGCGAATGATGTCCATGCACAATTCGACGCATTCGTCGCAAATGAACACGGTCGGGCCGGCGATCAGCTTACGCACCTCATGCTGGCTCTTGCCGCAGAAGGAGCAATAAAGCGTGCTCTTCGAATCCCCGCCACTGGACTTGTTCATCGCAGTTCTCCGTTCAGTCATCCCGCGCGGCGGAAACGCACCGGCACAAACCCTGGCAGCTTAGACGCCATGACCCTAACGAAACCTAACCCGCTGTTTCGCCGAGCCTCGATTGGCCCTCCCTTCTTTCCGGCGGATGCAATCACGCATCCGTCCCACAGGCAACAGCCGCCATGCCGCAGGTCACAGCCTTGTCACTTCTGGCTCGCCGCGGGCGAGCCGTCCTCGGGCCGCTTCTCCAAGACTTGATCCACGATGCCGAACTCCTTGGCCGCTTGCGCGGTCATGAAATTGTCTCGTTCCAGAGCGTCCTCGATCGTCTTCAGATCGCGTCCGGTATGCTTCATATAGATTTCGTTGAGGCGACGGCGAACTGCTTCGATCTCGCGCGCGTGGATGAGGATATCGGTCGTTTGCCCCTGAAACCCGCCTGAAGGCTGATGCACCATGATTCGCGCGTTCGGGAGTGCAAATCGCATGCCGGTCTCACCCGCCGTGAGAAGAAGTGACCCCATCGAGGCCGCCTGCCCTACGCAGAGCGTCGAAACCGGGGACCGGATGAACTGCATTGTGTCATAAATGGACAGGCCGGAAGTTACGACACCTCCAGGTGAGTTGATATAGAACGAAATTTCCTTCTTGGGATTATCCGCTTCAAGAAAAAGGAGCTGAGCGACGACAAGCGAGGCGGTGTAATCCTCGACCGGGCCGGTCAGAAAGATGATCCGCTCCCTTAGAAGGCGTGAATAGATATCGAAGGCGCGTTCGCCCCGGTTCGATTGCTCGACCACCATCGGCACGAGCGCGTTGTTGTACACTTCGAATGGATCTCTCATCTCATCCTCTGGGCCTTGCCTCCGACAGAGCCGAACTAGCCGAAAAGCGTGCGACCGACCGGCACGAGCATCTCGTTTCAGGCGGCCGGGGCCGCAATGGCGTCCGACCCCTCATCAACATCGGCAAACAGCTCCTCGCGAGACACGGTCCGCTCCTCGATCTTGGCCTGCGCGAGAAGATGGTCCACGGTCTTTTCCTCGAAGATCGGCGCCCTGAGCTCGGCCAAGGCGCGTTGATTCTTCTTGTAGAAGTCCCAGACCTCTCTTTCCTGACCCGGAAACTGCCGTGCGCGCTCGACAAGAGCTTGCGTGATTTCCTCATCGGCAACCGTGATATTGGCCTTCTGGCCGACATCCGCAAGCACGAGCCCAAGCCGCACTCGCCGCTCGGCGATCTTGCGATAGTCGGCCCGCGCGGCCTCTTCGGTGGTGCCATCATCGGCGAAGCTCTTGCCGGTCATCCTCATCTCGCTTTCGACCTGCCCCCAGATGTTGGCGAACTCCTGCTCCACCATGCTCGGGGGCAGCTCGAATGAATATTTCTCGGAGAGGGCGTCGAGCAGCTTGCGCTTCAGCCTTTGCCGCGATGCTCCCGCAAAATCCCGCTCGAGGGTGCGCTTCACCGATGCGCGCAGCGCTTCGACATTTTCCATGTTGAAGCTCTTGGCGAGCGAGTCATCGATCGTAACCGAATTTGGCTGAGCGACCTCTTTGACCTTCACCTTGAAATTTGCCTTCTTCCCTGCGAGATCGGCACGCAGATAGGCGCCCGGGAACTCGGCCTCGACCTCGCGCTCATCACCCGCGGTTGCGCCCTCGAGCCCCTGCTCGAAGCCGGGAATGAAGGAGTTTTGACCAAGAACGACCTTGATATCCTCGCCATTGCCGCCCTCGAAGGGTTGCCCCTCGATCGTTCCGGTGAAATCGACGGTCAACTGATCGCCGTTCTCGGCCTTATGCGAAGCGTCCGCCGCCGTGAATGTGCGGTTCTGCTCCGCGAGACGCTGGACCGCTTGATCGATCATGGTGTCGTCGATCGGCGTGGTTTCGCGAACGAGAGAGATTCCCGAGAGATCCGCCTGGGGAATTTCGGGCAGAACCTCGACATCGACGGAAAAATCGAGGTCTGCCTTTCCATCAGCCATGGCATCGACGAGTGCCTTGTCCTCGGGAAATTTCACCCGCGGTTCTTGCGCAAGCCGGATGTGGTGGTCATCGACGATCTTGCGGGAGGCTTCGTTCACCGTCTCCTGGATCACTTCTCCCATCACCGAGCGGCCGTAGAGCCGGCGCAAATGCGCGATCGGGGCCTTGCCCTTGCGGAAGCCTTTGAGCTGCACCTTGGTGCGCAGATCGTCGAGTGACGCATTGAGCTTGTCGGCAACGCTCTGCACCGGGAACACCACCCGGTAGGAGCGCTGCAAACCCTGGGAGGATATCTCGGTGACCTGCATCATGGCTCTATTCTTCATCTGCATCTGCGGCCGAGTTCGCCTCACCAGCTAGTCGGCTCATCATTGATCCACGGCTTTCGCTCCGGTTTCCGGCGGTCGCCGGCGAGCTTGGCCGCAGAGAAGCTGGTGCGGGCGGAGGGACTCGAACCCCCACGACTTGCGCCACCGGAACCTAAATCCGGCGCGTCTACCAATTCCGCCACGCCCGCCAGCAAGCGCGGCGGCTCGGGGGTCGCCGCAGGGGTGGCGCTCTATAGCACGCATAGAAAAGGGCGCCAGCTTAAATTTCGGGCGCGGAAACCGCCTTTTGGCCACAAAGCCTGAAGGCCTCGTTCAGGGGCGATTCGAATACTTCTTGCTTGTGCTTTCCCCCCAGGTTCAAAGCTCACCATGGCACAGAATCGGCCCTCGCTCAGTCCCCTACCGTCGCGACGCGAGACGGTGCTCGGACTTTGCGTCGCAGCGAGCCTCGTCGGCAAGGCGGCTCGCGCCCAATCAGAGCCCACCCCCGAGCCGCGAAAACTTCGCGCGGCGGCGACCCGCTGGGCGCTTCGACCTCCTCCCGCCAAACCGACAGATGTATGGAGCTATGACGGAACCCTGCCCGGTCCCGTGCTCCACGCGCGCCAGGGTGACGAACTCGCGCTCGAGCTCGAGAACGGCACGCCGGCGCCCACCTCTTTTCATGTCGCCGGCATGCGACTGCCGAACGCGCTCGATGGTATTCCCGGCTTGACGGGCCAGGCGCTCGCGCCCGCCGGCCGGTCATTGCTTCGCTTGCCCATTCACGATGCCGGCTTCTTCACCTTCGGGCCGGCCGCCCCCGGGACGGCCTTCGAGCAGAGCGCGCGCGGTCTCGGCGGTGTGCTGCTCGTTGAGGACGCAAAGGACCCCGAGGTTGAAGCCGATGTGCTTCTTATTCTGAAGGATTGGCAGATCGAACCTTCGGGTGCCCTGAAGGAGGACTTCACCGATCCTGCCGCGCGCGCCGGTGCCGGCCGCCTCGGCAATGTGTTCACGATCGGCGGGCTTGGGGAAAGCCGCACCCTCTCCCTCGCTCCCGGAACGCGCTTTCGCGTGCGTCTTGCCAATAGCTGCAACGCACGCATCGTACCCCTCAGATTTGAGGGCATGCACCCCACTCTCATCGGCGTCTCGGGGCAGCAATCAGCCGCGTTCACGCCGTTGCATGGGGAGATGCTGCTCGTGCCAGGCGGCCGCTTCGACCTGGTCTGCGATCTGCCGATCGATGCCCGCCCGAACGCTGAAGCCACGATCCGCGCCCTGATCGGAAGTGGCTTTGCGCTTCTCACCGTCAAATTCTCGGAAGAGCCAATCGGCTCACGACCGCCTCTGCCCGAAATCGGCTGGCTCTCCGACAATGGGCTTCCCGCGTTCATCGATCTTTCGCACGCGACGCGCATCGATTGCGAGATCACGCGGAGCGTGGAGCGCAACGATGCGCGCGCGCTCGCTTCC
>JAFBAK010000068.1 GCA_019247795.1 Hyphomicrobiales bacterium
TTCGAAGGTCGCTTCGAGCTTCTGGCCTTGCATTTTGCTTTGATTCTCCGACGTCTCGGAAGGCTTCCATGGCCTGCGTCCGATGCGGCCCAAGAACTCGTCGACCTTGTTTTTCGCCGGCTGGATCAGGGTCTGCGCGAGATCGGGGTCGGAGACGTTGCGGTTCCACGGCGCATGAAAGTTTTGGCAAGGGCGTTTTATGGCCGAGCGAACGCCTACGACAAGGGCCTGGACAGCGCAGATCCGGAGCGCATCGCGGACGTGCTGCGGCGCAACGTGTTCGCCGATGGGCAAGGTGACGCCGAAGGGCTTGCGCGCTGGGCGATGAAGATCGAGCGTGCCCTCGGGGAGCTCGATCTCGGCGAGATCCTTGGAGAAGACTTCGAAGCGGCGGTTTCCGATTCGCAGCAGGCGGTGCCGGACGAGCCATGAACTCGTGCTGCAGATTGAGGGCGCTTGTCGGTGCCGTGTGAGGCCTTGCCGCTTGCCGTGCCCTATCTCAGAAGCATGCCTCGATGCAGCCAGGTGAGATGATATGAAACAGGAAACCTCGCCGATGCGGCGGGAAGTTGCCGTGAACGATATTCCGCGTGGCGGGCTCGATATCGAGATCGAGGCGAACGCTCAGGAGCGCGGGGAGATCGCCCGACGATTTGGCCTCCTCGGCCTGGAGGTCCTCCGAGGACGTTATCGGGTATCGACCACGGGGCGAGGAGCGCGGGTCGAAGGTGAGGTGGAGGCCCGCCTTCGGCAAACCTGTGTGGTGAGCCTCGAACCTTTCGATGCGGATTTGCGGGAGCCCGTCGATCTAACTTTCGCGCCGGACGATCGCCCGCCTGCCGCAGCTCTCCAGATCGATATTGCGCTCGACGATGAAGACCCGCCCGAACCGCTTCACAACGGGAAAATCGATCTTGGCGCCGTCACGCTCGAATTTCTGGCGCTCGGGCTCGATCCACACCCGCGAAAGCCCGGCGTCGATTTCGTTCACGAAAAGGCGCAGGCTGATCGAGAGACCTCGCCATTCGCGGTGCTCGCTCGCCATCTGGAGCCAAAGCCGGTCAAGAAATAGGCACGCCGTTCCACTTTGCCATCCGCCATTGCGCCGCTGACGCAAAGCGCTATTGTCGCGCCGCGTCGCGAGAGGCGGCGCCGATCGAAAAAGCAAGGGCCACATCACGACAATCATGCCGCAGACGGTTCGTATCGCGATCGACATGATGGGGGGCGACAACGGTCCTGAACCGCTCGTTCCCGGCGCATCGATTGCGCGCGAGCGCCGACCCGATATCCGCTACATGCTTTACGGTCGAGAAAGCGACGTCCTTCCGTTGCTCGACCGTTATCCGAGCGTCCGCGATTTCTCGACCTTTCATCACACGGATGTCGCCGTGAAAATGGACGACAAGCCGAGTCAGGCCTTGCGGGCCGGGCGATGGAAGTCCTCCATGTGGCTCGCCATCGAGGCGGTAAAGAAGAAGGAAGCCGATGTCGCGGTGTCGGCGGGCAACACCGGTGCGCTCATGGCCATGTCGACCTTTTGCCTGCGCCCGATGGCGGGCGTCGACCGGCCGGCGCTCGCGGTCATCTGGCCCAACGCGCGCGGCGAGAGCATCGTCCTCGACGTCGGCGCGAATATCGGTGCGGATGCAAAGCATTTGACGGACCTCGCCGTGATGGGGGCGGCGATGGCGCGCGTGGTGTTCGACGTGGACAAGCCGCTCGTCGGCCTCCTCAATGTCGGCGTCGAGGAGATCAAGGGGCTTGAACCCATTCGCAAGGCTGGCCGCATGTTGCGCGAGGCCGATCTCCCCGACCTCGACTATGTCGGATTTGTCGAAGGAGACGATGTCGGGCTCGGCTCGGTCGATGTGGTGGTCACGGAAGGCTTCACGGGAAATGTGGCGCTGAAGACGGCGGAAGGCACCGCCAGGCAGGTCGCCTCCTATATGCGCGCTGCCATGAGCCGCACCTTGATGGCGCGCATCGGCTATCTTTTTGCGCGTCACGCGATCGGGGCGTTGCGCGACAAGATGGACCCGAGAAAGGTCAATGGCAGCGTCTTCCTCGGCCTCAACGGGGTGGTGATCAAGAGCCATGGACGCACCAATGAGCTCGGCTTCGCGAGTGCCATCGAGCTTGCTTACGACATCGCGCGCTACAATCTCGTCGATGTCATACAAGCGAGCTTGAACTCGCCGCAGCTCGCCGCCGCGCGCGCCTCCTCCGAGGCCTCGACCCCGCGTGCCGCGAAAACACTCGCCGAGGACAAGACCGCGTGAAGACAACAAGATCGGTGATCCTGAGCACCGGGGCGTCGCTGCCGCGTCGCGTCGTGACCAATGACGATCTGTCGAAGATGGTCGACACATCGGATGATTGGATCGTTCAGCGCACCGGCATAAAGGAGCGTCACCTCGCAGACGACAGCGAGACGACGGCATCACTCGGCGTCGCCGCGGCGAAAGTGGCGCTCGCGGAAGCAAAGCTCGAGCCGCAAGACATCGACCTCATCATTCTTGCGACCTCGACGCCCGATCACACCTTCCCGGCGAGCGCGACCGAGATCCAGGCGTCGCTCGGCATCACCCATGGCGTCGCCTTCGATCTTCAGGCCGTATGCTCCGGATTTATCTTCGCGCTCGCGACCGCCGACAAATTCCTCACATCCGGCTCGCATCGACGCGCGCTCGTCATCGGCTCTGAGACCTTCTCGCGCATTCTCGATTGGTCGGATCGCGGCACTTGCGTGCTTTTTGGCGACGGGGCGGGCGCCGTGGTGCTCGAGGCTCGCGAGCACCTCGGCGTCAAGGCCGAGCGAGGCGTGATCACCACGCATCTGCGATCCGATGGCCGGCACAAAGGCAAGCTCTATGTTGACGGCGGACCGTCATCGACGAAGACGGTCGGCCATCTCCGCATGGAAGGCAAGGAGGTGTTTCGGCACGCCGTCGGGATGATCACCGACGTCATCAAGGATGCGTTTGCAGCGGCCTCGATCAACGCTTCGGACATCGACTGGTTCGTGCCGCATCAAGCCAATCGCCGCATCATTGACGCGAGCGCCGACAAGCTCGGCATCTCGCGCGACAAGGTTGTGGTCACGGTGGAGAAGCACGGCAATACCTCTGCCGCGTCGATCCCGCTTGCGCTCGACGCGGCGGTTCGCGACGGTCGCATCAAGGAGGGACAGCTCGTGCTCCTCGAGGCAATGGGAGGCGGATTCACTTGGGGGTCGGCGCTGATCCGCTGGTGATCTGCGCTGCGCCGTGAGAACTTCGGTCTTGCGTCATCGAATTGGGTTGCGCGGAACGGGGCTTAATCTCTAGTATCGGCTCAGGGACGGTCGGGAACGCGGCGGACGCACAGGCAAGCCGGGGCGTGGGCAGGCCATCAAAAGCTGGATTGCACAGCTTGGTGTGACGAATAGGGAGTGGCTATGGGCGAGACCTGCACGAGGGCGGACCTCACCGAGGCCGTCTACCGTAAACTCGGCCTGTCGCGGACCGAGTGCGCTTCGATTGTGGAATTTGTCTTGCACGAGATGACGGCCCGGATTGCCAAAGGAGAAAAAGTGAAGCTTTCCTCCTTCGGTTCATTCCTCGTACGTTCGAAAGGGCGGCGCATCGGCCGCAATCCGAAGACAGGCGTCGAGGTGCCGATCGAGCCGCGCCGTGTTCTCGTCTTCAAGCCGTCGAACATCTTGAGGACCCGCATCAATCGCAAGGTCGATGGCAAGCTCGACTGAATCGCGGGCTCGCAGCATAGGCTTCGTCATGTCATCATGGGCGACGGATTTGCAGCGCAACTGATTCCACTGGGCGGGAGGGCCGTCGGAGAGCGGGATGGACAAGGCAATCGGCGCCTATCGTACCATCAGCGAGGTCGGCGAAGAGCTCGATATTCCTCAGCACGTCCTGCGGTTTTGGGAGACGCGTTTCCCGCAGATCAAGCCGATGAAGCGCTCCGGAGGGCGCCGCTACTACCGCCCCGGCGACGTGCTCCTGCTCAAGGGAATCCGCCGGCTCCTCTATGGCGAAGGCTACACGATCAAGGGCGTGCAACGCATTCTCGCAACCCAAGGCGCGAGTGTCGTGCAGCGAGCGGGCGGCGCTTCGGGCGAGGAGCTGGCAAGCATAGCCGCAGAGCCCCCGTCCGAATTTGCCGAGGCTGACGACCGTCCCGAGGCCGCCGAATCCATCGAGGATGTTTCCGTGACAAGTTCCGAAATTCGGGCGAAGGCCGATACCGGGCCGCTCCCGGAAAGTGCCGCGGCCGTCACCGGCGATCTCTTTTCAGATCATGAGGCTCCGGCGGCCTCCGCACCGCGCCGTCCGCGCTCGGCATTGTCCCCCGAACATCGGCGGCTTCTGCAAGCCGCTCTCGATGATCTCGGCGAGTGCGCCCGTCTTCTCGATTCGCTCAGCGAAGCCGAAAGGGGAGAAGAGGCGGCTGCCGACAACGCTTAGCGTCCTCGAGGAAGACGTTATCAATTGGGCTGGGCACGCCGCGCCGGTGAAAACATCGCTCGCTCCCTTTGGCTCCCGGGTGATTTCATAGGCGAATCGAATGCTATTCGCGCAGATTGCGCCCGCAGCTTTCGGTGATTCGAACGTCTCCGGAAGAGCTTCTGCGCTCCACTCCGGCTCGGTAAAGACCTCATCATGCTCGGAAAATCGCAGCAAGCTTGATCTTACGGGAAAACGAGCTTCCACTTTTCGAGATCATGCTTTAGCGGGGGCTCCATGGGACTCATCTCGACTATCATCGTTGCCATCATCCAGGGCATTACCGAGCTCTTTCCGATCTCCTCGCTCGGCCATGCGGTGGTGCTTCCACCGCTGATGCGCCTTTCCGAGATGGACATAACGTCGGAAGCTTTCCTGCCGCTGCTCGTCGTGCTCCATCTCGGAACGGCGATTGCGTTACTGATCTATTTCTGGCGCGATTGGCTTGCCATCACGACCGCCTTCTTCGATCGCGACCCCGAAAAGCGCCGCGAGCAGTTGCGCCTTTTGTTGCTGGTCGTCGTCGGCACGGTGCCGGCCGTCATCGCGGGATTTCTCCTCGAGCGGCACGTGCGTGCAATGTTCGGCTCGGCCTATCTCGCCGCCTTCTTCCTCATCGTGAACGGCGTGCTCCTCTTCGCCGTCGAACGGCTCAAGCAAGAAGGCCGAAACCCGATGTCCGCGCTCACGCTGAAAGACGCGGCGATCATCGGGATTTGGCAGTGCCTTGCCTTGATCCCTGGCATTTCGAGATCCGGCGCGACGATCGCCGGCGGGCTGCTTCTAGGCTTGAGGCACGAAGCGGCGACCCGCTTCTCGCTTCTGCTTGCAACCCCGATCATCTTCGGGGCGGGCGTGCTCGAGGTGCCTAAGCTCGTCAAATCGGGCGGCCACGTCACGGGCGTCGCTTTGATCGGCGGTGTGGTCGCGGGCCTGACGGCGTTCGTGGCGACCGCGATTTTGATGCGCTGGATGAAGTCGCATGAATTCAAGGCGCTCGATCCCTTCGCCTATTATTGTATTGGGTTCGGCGTCTTGAGCCTCATCCTCCTCGCGATATGAGCCGGAACCTTTGCGGTGCGGCGCGCGGTTCAGCTTTCCTGCTGGGCCGTGACCGCTTGTTTCGGTAAGGCTTTGCTCGTTTCCGCTTCCCGGGTTTCCGGCATGACGAAATAGTAAAGCGCCAGTCCGGCGACAGCGACACCGGAAAGCGTGAGGAACGCCGCGCCATATCCCGCACGAACGACGATGACGCCGGCGAGCGCCGTCGATAATGCGGCGCCGATCCCCTGCGCGGTGATGATCGCTCCCTGGGCTACGTTGAAACGGCCTGTGCCGCGCATCAGATCGGCGACAACCACCGGAAAGAGTGCTCCGTAGATGCCAGCGCCCACTCCGTCCAACAACTGCACCCCTACCAACCAAAAGGGGTTGTCGGACAGGGGGTAAAGGCAACCACGAATTGCCAAGACTGAAAGCGCGATCAGGAAAAGCGGCTTGCGCCCCCACAAGTCGGCTTTCGCTCCAACCAGCATGGCCATCGGCACCATCACGATTTGCGCCGCAACGATGCACGCCGACATCAGGCTGGTTCCCAAGTTTTTATCTTGGAGCGCCAGCTTCTGGCCGACGAGCGGCAACATCGCCGCATTGGCGAAATGAAAGGTGATGGCACAGCCGGCAAAGATCAGCAGAGGTCGGCAGGTTAGAAGAACGCGGACACCGGAAGGATGATCCGATCCCGCCGTCGACAGCTCACGATGGAGACCGCGAGCAAGATCGTGATCGATGCTGCGTTCTGGAATGGCGAGCACGCTGACGATGCTTGCTACCGCCATCGACGCGAGCAGATAGAACACGACCTTGGGTCCCCACACATAGGCGAGAACGCCGGCCGCCGTCGCGGCGAATGCATTGCCGGCATGATTGAAGCTCTCGTTTCGTCCAATCCGGTTGGTGAAAGCTCTGTTTCCCACGATGCCGAGGGTGACCGCGGCGAGTGCGGGACCGAACACGACGCCGGCGGCATGAGCCGTCGCCTGCGAAATCGCAACTGGCCAGAACGCCGATAGCCAGGGAACGAGAAGTGACGCTCCAGTCACCAGCAAAGCCGCGCAAACCATGAAAGCGCGTTTGGCCTTGGTCGCATCGACCACCGCACCGGCCGGCGTTTGTGCGAGAATACCGGCGATCGTCGCAATCGACATTACGATGCCGATATTGGCGGCATCCCAATTTCGTTCTGTCAGTAAATATACCGCAAGATATGGACCGAGCGCGTCACGGACATCCGCCAAGAAGAAGTTGGACGCATCGAGTGCGAGGCTCGCTTGCGGCGTCACCCGCTTTCCGAAATCGGTTCTCGTGGCGATCTTTCGGATCATGGCAGCCGGAGAAGGCTCACGGTGGAACACGCGTTCGGGGGGTAAATACGGTTTCATCCAAAGAACGCCAGCGGGGGGTCAAGAGTTCGCAAACAGGGACCACCGCCTTTTGACTGGCCCAAACTTCTGGTGAGCAATGGCTCTCGCAATCTTCGCGGCGACATATCTCGTGATGGCGATCGGCAAGCTGCCTGGCTATCAGCTCGATCGCGCCGGCGCCGCGCTTCTCGGCGCGAGCCTGATGGTTTGGCTCGGCGTGCTGTCGCTCGAGGAAGCTTTTCAGTCGATCGACCTCGAGACGATCGTTTTGCTTCTCGGCATGATGATCGTCGTCGCCAATTTGCGTCTCTCGGGCTTCTTTGGGATCGTGAACAATTGGGTTGTCGCACGCGCGCGCCATCCCCTCGCGCTGCTTTGCGGCGTGATCCTCATGTCGGGAATTTTATCTGCCTTTCTGGTGAACGACGCGATCTGCCTTGTCTTGACGCTTCCGGTGCTCGACATCGCGAGGCGCCTCGGACGCGATCCAACGCCGTATCTCCTCGCCATTCCCATGGCTTCCAATGCCGGGAGCGTCGCGACGATCACGGGCAATCCGCAAAATATGATCATCGGCAGCATCGCAAAAATCCCCTACGGAATATTCGCCGCGAAGCTCTTTCCAGTGGCGGCGGTCGCGCTCGTCCTGACCACGCTGATCATCGCGATTTTCTATCCGGGCGAGTTCTTCAATCGCGGGAGGCTGATCCCGGCAGTGCGGCAGCGCCCGCTTCACTACCATCGCGGGCTTGCGATCAAATCCGTCGCGGTGACAATCGCAATGGTGGCTTTCTTCTTTGCCGGTGAGCCGGTCGCGAAAGTCGCTATTCTCGGCGGAGCGCTTCTTCTCTTCACGCGACGCGTAAAACCGGAAAAAGTGTATCTCGATATCGATTGGCCATTGCTCGTCATGTTCATAGGTCTCTTCATCGTCGTGGCGGGAGCGGAGAAATCCTTGCTTGATCAGCATGCCCTCAGTGCGGTTGGCCTCTTCGATTTGAGAAACACGGCGGTGCTTTCCGTGTTGACGGCGGTTCTTTCGAACCTCGTGAGCAATGTGCCGGCCGTGCTCGTGATGAAGCCTTTCGTCACTTCGCTCGCCGACCAGCAACGCGCCTGGCTTGTCATCGCCATGGCGTCGACGCTCGCCGGCAACTTCACCCTCGTCGGATCTGTGGCCAATCTCATCGTGGCACAGCGCGCCCGCTCGCGCGATTTTGAGATCGGCTTTTGGAATTATTTCAAGGTAGGAGCGCCGCTCACCGCGCTCAGTATCGCCTTCGGCGTTTTCTGGCTGTAAGCTCGGACCCACGACGCGCAACGCCACGCGTTGAAGGCGATGAGGAAAATGGTCGGAGCGGCGAGATTTGAACTCGCGACCCCTAGTCCCCCAGACTAGTGCGCTAACCGGGCTGCGCCACGCTCCGACAAGGCCGGGTATATATCCACCGCCGAAGGGCGGCAAGCACGGCAAATACTCCTGCCGTAACACACGAGTTGTCTGGGTTTTGTGGAAGCAACGCGACCACCGGTGGGCGGCTTCACGCAGCGTTCCAAAACTTCGCCATCTTGTGTGCTATGGCTCAGGAACATTCCCGTTGCGGCACGCCCTTGTGGCGAGTTCAGGAGCCGGCCCGTGCCCAGAAAAAATCGCATCCTTCGTCAGATCGCCTTGGCGTCGCTGATCGGCATCGGTCTTTGCCGGGAGGCCTTCGCCACGCCCAAGATCGTGCTCGTGCCGCATCGCGCCGTCTACGAGCTCTCGCTCTTGTCGAGCAAAGGCGTGAACAGTGTCGACGAGGCGCGCGGGCGCCTCGTCTTCGAGATCACGGGAAC
>JAFBAK010000231.1 GCA_019247795.1 Hyphomicrobiales bacterium
TCGACGATCGTGCCGCCGCCCTTGAGCGTGATCGTGCGTTGCTTGCCGTCGGCGCTGAGCTCGCATTTCTCCGCTGCCGGATGCCAATTCCCGATCCCGCAAAAATCGCCGACCTTTTTCCAGAGCTCATCGGGCGCGAGCGAAGAGGGGGAGGAAAGCGTCGATTCGAGCGCAGAGGCGGACAAGGTCGAGGCGACGAGCGTCGCCATCGCGGCGACAGGCAGGGCAATGCGCATTGGGTTTCCTTCCTCTGGGAACATGTTTTCGGACGATCAGGTCGAGATCGTGCTTGGCCCAAGATTGAGGCTAATTAGCCTAATATGCAAGCGCCGCTTTGCTGCCTTCCGCCTCGCCTTGACAGGGGCAACCGCGACTCGCGGAAGCGCGAGGAAGATCCGGATGCCCGGCTTCGCGGGCAGGAGCGCGTGGTGGTCTCGCCCGACCTCGCTACTCCGCCGCCGCCTTGTGCTTGCGGGCGAAGGTGGGGGCGCGGCTCTTCGGCTTGGCGCGCAGCCGAAGCTCGGTCAGCTCCGCCTTCTCGCGCGGCGTGTTGCGCATGAGCTGATCCTTGCCGGGCTGGTATTGTTTCGGCACGAAGATGTCGTCGGCGCCGTACCAGGCGGCCGCCTTCAACGCGAAGCCGGGATCGGCGAGATGCGGGCGCCCGAAGGCCACGAGATCGGCGCGTCCTGCCGCCAATATGGTGTTTGCCTGATCGGCACTCGTGATCGAGCCCACCGCCATGGTGGCGACGCGCGCCTCGTTGCGGATCGCTTCCGAGAAGGGCGTCTGGAACATGCGCCCGTAGAAGGGCCGCGCGAGCGGCGTCGTCTGGCCGCTCGACACATCGACGAGGTCGGCCCCCGCCTCGGCAAAGGCGGCACCGATCGCGATCGCCTCGTGTTCCGTGAGGCCGCCCTCTTGCCAATCGGAGGCGGAGACGCGCACCGACATCGGCTTATGCGCAGGCCAAGCCGCCCGCAACGCGGTGAAGACCTCGAGCGGGAAGCGCAGCCGGTTCTCGAGGCTTCCGCCATATTCGTCCTGGCGCCGGTTCGTGAGCGGGGAGAGGAAGCTCGCGAGAAGATAGCCATGGGCGGCGTGCAGCTCGAGCATGTCGAAGCCAGCGCGCTCGCCGCGTTCGGCGCTCGCCACGAACGCATCGCGCACCTTGTCCATATCGGCGCGCGACATCTCGCGCGGCACCTGCGCATGCGGAAATTGGCTTTGCGGATAATAGGGGAGGGGTGAGGCCGAGACGATCGGCCAAGCGCCGTGCTCCAGCGGTTCGTCCATGCCCTCCCACATGAGCTTCGTCGCACCCTTGCGTCCGGCATGGCCGAGCTGGAGGCAGATGCGCGCTTGCGAATTCGCATGCGTGAAGGCGACGATGCGCGCGAAGGCCTTCTCCTGCTCGTCGTTCCACAATCCGGTGCACCCATGCGTGATGCGTGCATCGGGCGCGACGCACGTCATCTCGGTGAAGATAAGGCCGGCGCCGCCCATCGCGAGCGCGCCGTAATGCACGAGGTGGAAATCCTGCGGCACGCCGTCTTTCGCCGAATACATGCACATCGGCGAGACCACGACACGGTTCTCGAGCGTCATCTCGCGCAAGCGCAAGGGCTGGAAAAGCGGCGGCAGAGGGCGCTCGACATCCACGTCATGGCCGTGCGCACGCACCTCGCGCGCGAAATGCCGTTCGACATCGCGGATGAATTTCGGCGCGCGCAGCTCGAGATTGTCGAAGGTGATCGATTTCGAGCGTGTCATCAGGCCGAAGGAGAAGCGCAGCGGGTCCATGTCCCAGAAGCGCTTCACATGCTCGAACCAGACGAGGGAGACATCGGCTGCGTGCTGCGTCTTTTCGACCTCCTCGCGACGCGTGGCCTCGAAGCGATGCAGCGCCTGGGCGATGTCGCCGTGTTCGGCGACGAGCGCCTGATGCAGCGAAATCGCATCCTCCATCGCGAGCTTCGTGCCCGAGCCGATCGAGAAATGCGCCGTCGCCTTCGCGTCGCCGAGAAGGACGACACGATCGTCCATCGTCCAGCGCGCGTTGCGGATCATCGGGAAACGTCGCCAGAGCGAGCGGTTGGTGGTTAGCTTGTGGCCTTCGAGCTCCTCGGCGAAAACTTTCTCCATGAAGCGCGCCGATGCGGCCTCGTCCATCCGGTCGAGCCCCGCTTTCACGAAGGTCTCGGGATCAGTCTCCAGCACGAAGGTCGAGCGATCGGCCTCGTATTGGTAGCAATGCGCGATGAAGATGCCGTGCTCCGTCTCCTTGAAGAAGAAGGTGAAGGCATCGAAGCTGCGCGAAGACCCCATCCACGAGAACCAGTTCGGGCGTAGATCGACGGCGGTGCCGAAATGCGCCTTGTTGTCCTCGCGCACGCGGCTGTTGATGCCATCTGCGGCGACGATGAGATCGGAGGCGCGCAACTCGTCGAGTGATGCGATCTCGGCGCGGAAGATGAGCTCGACGCCGAGCGCGCGGGCGCGCTCCTGAAGCAGCAGCAGGAGCGTGCGCCGCGAGCAGCCGCAGAAGCCGTTCCCGCCGATGCGATGCACGGCGCCATGGATATGGATCTCGATGTCGTCCCAATAGGCGAAGCGACTGGTGATCGCCTCATAGCTTTCGGGGTCGGCGCGCTCGAAATTGTCGAGCGTCGCGTCCGAGAAGACGACGCCGAAGCCGAACGTGTCATCCGCCTGGTTGCGCTCATGCACACGGATGTCGAAGCGAGGAAAGCTCTTCTTGGCAAGGATCGCGAAATAAAGCCCCGCCGGACCACCGCCGATCACATCGATCTTCATGGGCTCCTCGCAGCAAAAAAAGTCGAGCTTCGACCTGACCGCCCTTATTGAAATATTTTAAGCTTAAAGGAAATTTTGGCAAGAGCCGTATGCGGGCGGAGCCGGCTTGCTTTATCGGGCGCGACCTTGCATCGAAGCGGCCGATCAAAGCAGCGTTCGTTATGAGATTATCCGAGCATCTTACCGATCGATTTGCGCAGTGCTGCCCGATCTACAGCCCTTAGTCTTCCGGGTTGGCGACGGACGAGCGTCTGCTCAAAGGTGGTCTACGAGAAAGGCCCCCCCATGCCCCGTGCGCGCTTACGCGATCTCGGCATCACGACGGGCGCGCTCCCGCCGGGGCCGCTCAACGCGATCACGGATGTCGCGGGCGTGCGGGTCGGCATGGCAACGGTGATCCGCGATGCGCCGCGTGTTGTGCGCACCGGGGTCACGGCGATCTGGCCGCGCGCCGATATCTTCACCGACTACGTCTTCGCCGGCGCTCATTCCTTCAATGGCAATGGAGAGATGACGGGGCTTTGCTGGATCGCCGAGCAAGGGCTCATCGGCGCGCCGATCGGCATCACCAACACCTATCAGGTCGGCCTCGTGCGCGATGCCATTTGCGCGCTCGCGGTGCGTGACGGGGCCTCGCAGGATTTCCATTTGCCGGTCGTCGCCGAGACCTACGACGGGTGGCTGAACGATGTGCAAAGCTTTCCGCTCACGCAAGCCGATGCCTTTGCGGCCTTCGATGACGCGCAGGCCGGCGTCGTGCCGCCCGAAGGAAATGTCGGCGGCGGCACCGGCATGATCTGCCATCAATTCAAGGGCGGGACCGGCACGGCGTCACGCGTCGTGACTGAGGCGGGCGCGAGCTACACGGTCGGCGCGCTTGTGCAGGCCAACTATGGAGCGCGCGATCTCTTGCGTGTCGACGGCGTGCCGGTCGGGCGCGAGATCGATCGCCACGTCGTGCCTCTGCCGCGCGAGGACCCTGCGGATGCGGGCTCGATCATCGTCGTGCTCGCGACCGACGCGCCGCTTCTGCCGATCCAGTGCCAACGCCTTGCGCGGCGCGCGACGACGGGGCTCGCTTGGGTCGGCGGGGTCGGCGCCAACAGCTCGGGCGATATTTTTCTCGCGTTCTCGACCGGCAATCACGTCCTGCAGCGCGACAAGATGAGCGAAGTGCGGATGCTCGCCCCCGATGCCATGACGAGCCTCTTTCGCGCCGCGGCCGAGGCGACGGAGGAAGCGATCCTCAACGCGCTCACCATGGCCGAGACGATGACGGGCCGTGAGGGAAGGCTGGTGCACGCGCTTCCGCTCGATCGCCTGCAGGAGGGGATGCGCAAGCACGCGCGATGAAGGGGGCGGCGATCGCCGCGCCCTTTTCGACGGTCAGGTTTCGTCGCAGGTCAGCGCGCCATCTGGACGCGGCTGTGACCGAAGAGCTCGCCCAACGGCCGCGATGGGCTCAACGCGTAAGGGCCATCGCCGAGCAAGGCTTGCGTTATGCAAAGCACGAAGAGATAGGCCGGATATTCCCAGCCGCCATTCGTGTTCGTGAACACCCAGCCATTGCCGAGATGCACGAAAAAGAGCGCGCCGAGCAGAATGGGCGAAAGGATGAGCGACACGAGACGCGTTTGAATGCCGAGCACGAGGAGGACGCCGCCGACGAGCTCCCAGGCGATGGTGACATAGGCTAGCCAGCCGGGCAGGCCGACGCCGACGAAGAATTGCGCCGTGCCGTCCGCGCCATAGGTGATCAGCTTGAGCACGATGCTATGCGCCAGGAAGAGGATGCCGAGCGAAACGCGCAGCAGCAGCACACCCCAATCAGCGGTGGTGGGGGAATTGGTCCTCGAGTTCATGCCGGTCTCCTAAGGGCGAATTGACAAAGTCCGGCGGAACCTACTTCGTGCTGTTCAGCAAGCTTAATTGGTTTTTCGCAAAGGCCGTTTGCAAAAATGCAATCAACTCTGAACGATTGGAACGAGTTGCGGCTCATTCTCGCCGTCGCCCGTGCGGGCGCCCTGGCCGGTGCCGCGAAGGCGCTCGGAATCGATCATTCGACGGTTTACCGCCGGCTGCAGGCGATCGAAGGCAAGTTCGGCATGCCGCTCTTCGAGCGCGCCGCCGGCGGCGTCTATTTGCCGACAGCGGTCGGGGAGCGCCTCGCGGCGGCAGGCGAGCGCATGGAGGATGAAGCGCTCTCGCTGGCGCGCGATCTTGCGGGGCGCGACAGGCGTCTCGAGGGCCGCTTGCGTGTCACGTCCTCGGAGACGCTCGCCTATCGCCTTCTCACGCGCCACATGGCGGCGTTTCGCTCCGCCTATCCCGGCGTCACGGTCGAGCTCGCGATCGACAATCGCGTGCTGAGCCTCTCACGGCGCGAGGCCGATGTTGCGCTTCGTCCGATGCGGCCGAAGGAAGGCGATCTCTGGGGCCGCAAGCTCGCCGATGTCGCCTGGACCGTCTATGGCTCGGCCGAATATTTCGCCACGAGGCCCGCGCCGGCGGCGACCGATGAACTCTCCTCGCATGCGCTCGTGGGTTGGGAAGAGGGCGCCTCGGGCATCAAAGCAGCCGATTGGCTTGCGGCCCTCGTGCCTTCCTCCGCGATCGTCTATCGCACGAGCAGCCTCGTGAATCAGCTCGTCGCGGCGCGCGCCGGCATGGGGCTCGCGGTGCTTCCCTGCTATCTCGGCGATCCCGAGCCGCTATTGCGCCGTGCCTTGCCCACTCCCGTACCGGAACTGTCGCGCGAGCTGTGGATCGTCACGCATGCGGACCTGAAAGGGACGGCGCGCGTGCGTGCCTTCTTCGAGGTCGTGGGCGATGGCATCGCCGCCGACAGATCGCTCATCGAAGGAATGGCGCGCCGAGGCAGGCGCGCAAAAGAGACCGAAGACCGCGGCGCAAGCCTTTCGTGATCAGCTCGCCGTCGCCGGGGCCGCGGATGCTTCGCTCGGCAGCGCGGCGAGCAGGATGATGAGCGCGCGGTCGCTGAGCACGATGTTGCGTTCACGCCCCTTGAGCCATGAAGAGGCTTCCTCGAACGTCTCGGCGTCGATGAGCTTCGCTTCAGCCACGGCGCGATGGGGATCGACCTCGCCGCGGGTGCGCCGTGGCGCCTCCGGCAAGAGCTGGATGTGCCGCTGACGCATGGTGAGATCGCCATGCACCACGCGCAAGCCATCCGCCTCATCGATGCCGTGCGCCGCCAACTCTTCGGCAAGCACGTTGGCGCGTGCCACGATCGCGGGCGGTGAGCGTTCTTCCGGCGTGAGCAGGAGGCCGAAACGCCTCAATCCGAGGCCAAGTCGCCGAAGTCCGCTTGCGGCGGAGATCGGAATGGCGAGCACGAGCCCGACGATCGTGGGAGACATCCACGCGAAGAGGTAAGGGGAGAGACCATAGGCCGAGGCGCCCGCCAGAATGCCGAGCGCACTGTGCCAGAAATGACGGTGAATGATGTCGCCGAGCGGAATGGAGCCGTCGTCGCGCCGTTGCGGATTCCAGCCGGTGTCGCGGCCGAACAAAATCTGAAACACGGACCCCGATTGGATGAGCATGAGAACCGGAGCGACGAGCGCGGAGATCACGATCTCGAGGACAGCCGACAAGGTGAGCCTGATCGCGCCGCCGCCGCCGCGCCTCATGCATCCGTCGCCGAGGGCGAAGAGCCAGCCGAGGATTTTCGGCACGAGCAGCACGCCCATGGTGAGGATGAAGAGCGAAAGCGCGCGTTCCGCGTCGAAGCGCGGCCAAGCGGGGTAGAGAGAGAATTCGCGCGTGAAATATTCCGGGCGCACGAAGCGGGTCTGCAGGACGAGGAGGAGGCCGACCGCGAGCTGCATGAGCCAGAGCGGAGAGGCGACATAGGCCGCGATGCCCGTCGCGAAATGCTGGCGCGAGGACCATTTGAGCCCGCTCGCCAGGATCACGCGCGCATGCTGCAGGTTTCCCTGGCACCAGCGTCTATCGCGAACCGCAAGATCGATGAGCGATGGCGGACCTTCCTCATAGCTGCCGCCGAGGTCGGGCATCATGGAAACGGACCAGCCGCCCCGCCGGATGAGCGCCGCCTCGACGAAGTCATGGCTCAGGATATGTCCCCCGAATGGGGGCTTGCCGGGAAGGCTCGGCAATCCGGCATGGCCGGCGAAGGCGGCGAGCCGGATGATCGCGTTGTGACCCCAGTAATTGCCGTCCTTGCCGCTCCAGGCCGAAAGGCCTGCCGCGACGATCGGCCCATAGAAGCGCGCTGCGAATTGCTGAACGCGCGCGAACAATGTGTTGCGGTTCAAGATGAGCGGCAAGGACTGGATGATGCCGGCGCGAGGGTCCCTCTCCATGGCGCGCGTCAGCGCGAGGATGCACTCCCCGGTCATCAAGCTGTCCGCGTCGAGCACGATCATATGGGCGTAGGCGCCACCCCAGCGCGTGACGAAGTCGGCGATATTGCCCGCCTTGCGCCCGGTGTTCTGGGCCCGGTGCCGGTAATAGATGCGAGCCTCGGGCCCGAGCCTTTCCCGCAGAGCGAAGAAGGCGACCTCCTCGGCTACCCAGACATCGGGATTGGTCGTGTCCGAGAGGATGAAGAAGTCGAAATGGCCGCCTTCACCTGTCGCCTCGACGGATTCGAAGATCGCCTGCACCGCCGCGAAGCAGCGGTCGGTGCGCTCGTTGTAGACGGGCATCACGATCGCGGTTTGCGTCGTGATCGGTGAAACGGGTGCAGCGGGCGGCGCAAGGCGCCGGGCAAGGAGCGACACGAAGCCGAGGAAACCGCTCGTCGCGGCAAGCGCGATCCAGGAAAAATTGACGATGAAAAGGATGAGCAAGACGTATTGCAGGAACGTCGTGCCGCTGATCGACACGACCTTGTACATTTCGAGGGCGCCATAGACGGTGAGCGCCAGCGCGACGCCGAACACGAAGAAACGCGCCAGCACGACGCGCAGGTCGCGCGGATGGGAAGCGATCGCGGCCTCCTGGGGGCCGAAGCGCCGCAGCGATTGCACCGGCATCGCGATGGGCGATGGGGCGGGCACAGGGGCCAAGGCCTCGGGCGCCCCGGCGGCCGGGGCTGCCACGGGCAAAGGCGCAAGGCCTAGCTGGTCCAACGATACAGCCATGTTTCCGAAGCGGTCTTGCCGTTTTCCATCAAAACGAGATGCAGCTCACAAAGCGTCTCGCCGGCCGGATCGAGCTCAAATGTAACGCGCAAACTCTTTCGTTCGAGATGCGGGACCAGCCGCACATCAAGAATCTTTCCCTTCGATGTGCTGGCCGCGGCGCTGATGCCCGCGATCGCAGCTTGATCGACGAATTTCGACGAGCTGAACTCGACCAGGAAGCGGCGACGATCCTGGACGCTGCCATGCCCGGTGCGCGTCAACTGGATGGTCGCATCATCCGGCCGGTCGGGCGCGGACCAGGTCCAGAATTGCCGAAGGGCGAAGCTCGTCTGGGAGCCTGCGGCGATCTGCGCCTTCGGGCGCCAATAAGCGAGAATGTTCGGGTTCGTCTCGTTGGTCGAGGGAATCTCGAGGAGCTGCACGGCGCCTTCGGCCCAATCGCCGATCGGCTCGATCCAGAGCGAGGGCCGTCGCTCGAAGAGCTTGTCGTCGTCCTGATAGGCGAGCGGATCGCGCAAGCGCTGGAGAAGCCCGAAGCCTTTCGGGTTCTGGTCGCTGAAGACGGAAATCTGCAGCGTCTCGGGATTGGTGAGCGGGCGCCAGATCCATTCGTCCTGCCCTGTATGCAACTCCAGGCCGTTCGCGTCGTGAACTTCCGGCCGGACGTCGTCGTCGAGACGGTGGCTCGCGGCGCCCAGAAGGAACATGCCGGCAATGCCGCCATAACCCACGTGATCGAGCACGTTGCGCGCGAAAATCGTGCTCTCGACGTCGATGATGGTCTCGTCGCGCGGGCGGATTGTGAAGCGGTAAGCCCCGCTCGCACTCTCCGAATCGAGCAGCGCATGCGCCACGATCTCATCGGCCAGCAAATTCGGCCGCTCGATCCAGAAGGCGCGAAAGAGCGGGAATTCCTCCCCGCGCGCATCGGCCGGCCGCAAGGTCAAGCCGCGAGACAAAAGTCCCGGAACCTGGCCCTTGGCGAGGCCACGGAAAAAGGAGGCGCCCTGGAAACTCGCAACCTCGCGCGTGTCCTCGGCGCCTCGGTCCCGGAAAAGCACGCGAAATCCGGAAAAATCGAGATCGGTCTGGGTCGGCGGTGCAAGGCCGCCGAAGTCGAAGCGCGAAGCATCGTAGGCGAGGCGGCGGATCGTTCCATCCTCGACCGTATAGATCGTCACCGGATTCTGATAGACGAAGCCGCGATGCATGGGCTCGATCACGAATCCCCGTCCCTCGGCGTCCCACACCCGATCCTTCCGGTGGATGTGGATCGCCTGGTACTGCTCGAAGGAGAGATTGCGCAAATTGTCGGGCAAATCCGTATTCGGCGCCACATAGGGCTTGCGCGCCAATTGCCGGGCGAATTCAACCACCGTGTTCGGGTCGAAATTCTTCCCTTCGCCGAGCACGGAGCGCAGAAGGGCCGCAAAGTCGGGCTGTTGCGCGAAACTTGCAGCGATCGTCCAGGGACAGGCAAGCGCAGCGAGCCACGCCCCGATGAGGGCGCGGCGCGTCGAGCCGCAAGGAAAGGGACGCGGCCCCTCGAAGGGGTGTTTTTCAGCTTCGGTCACAAAACGACGCAAGTTGCCTCGGAACCTCACAGCAATTAGCGGCCGTGGCGGTGCTTGTCACGGCCGAGTTTCCCTTGCGGCGGCAGGGAAAAGCGTGGATGACGAACGCGCCGGAAGGTGGAGTGATCCTCAAGACATGCACAAGGTGGCGCTGAGGGGTGGGGACGGCTCGGAAGCGGGCATTATGCCCCTTCAAGGAGCCGGTTCAAACGGCAGGGTGAGAAAGGGCGCACGAACGTGGCGAGAATATTCGGGGAGAGAGGCATGCCGATCCGAATGAGGGCGCAGGAGACGCGGGCGCGAAAGAGCGAACGGCAGGCTCCCCGCGCGGGACGTCAACGTACATGCCTTGCGATCGTATTGGCGGCAGGCGAGGGGACGCGCATGCGCTCGGCGCTGCCCAAGGCGCTGGCTCCGATCGCGGGCCTGCCGATGATCGCGCATGTCGTGAAGGCGGCACGTGAGGCGGGCGCCGAGCGCATCGCGGTCGTCGTGGGTCCCGGGCGCGACGATGTTGCCGCTGCGGCTCGCGCCGCGTTTCCCGGGATTGACCTTTTCGAGCAGGCGCAGCGCCGCGGGACGGCTCATGCGGTGCTGATGGCCAAGGAGGCGCTCACAGGTGGAAGCGATGACGTGCTCGTGCTCTTCGGGGACACCCCGCTGATCGAGCCTTCCACCCTCAAGGAGATGCGCCTCAAGCTCGCGAGGGGCGCGGCTTGCGTCGTGCTCGGGTTTTTGGCGCGCGACGCGCATGGCTATGGCCGGCTCGTGCAATGCGAAGGTGAATTGGTCGCCATCCGCGAAGAAAAGGATGCGAGCCCGCAAGAGCGCGAAATCAAGCTTTGCAATGGCGGTCTCATGGGTTTTTCCGGGAGCGCGGCGCTTTCGATCCTCGAGCGCATCTCCAACGACAATGCGCAAGGCGAGTTCTATCTCACCGATGCGGTCGAGATCGCCCGCGAGCTCGCGCTCAAGACGGCCGCGGTGAACGCGAGCGAGAACGAGGTCATGGGCGTGAACGATCGCGTTCAGCTCGCGGCGGCCGAAGCCTTGATGCAGGAGCGCCTGCGAGAAGCGGCAATGCGAAACGGCGCGACGCTCCTCGCTCCGCAGACCGTGTTCCTGAGCCATGACACGAAGTTCGGCCGCGATGTCGTGATCGAGCCGCATGTGGTTTTCGGCCAAGGGGTCCAGGTCGAGAGCGCCGCGAGGATTCGCGCCTTCTCGCATCTCGAAGGCGCTCATGTGGCGTCGGGGGCGATCGTCGGTCCCTTTGCCCGATTGCGTCCGGGCGCCGAGATCGGGACGGACGCTCATATCGGCAATTTCGTCGAGGTGAAGAACGCGCGGATCGGCCCCGGCGCCAAGGCGAACCATCTTGCTTATCTCGGCGATGCCTCGGTCGGATCACGATCGAACATCGGCGCCGGGACGATCACTTGCAACTATGACGGGTTCGACAAGCATCGCACCGAGATCGAGGCTGAGGCCTTCATCGGCACAAACAGCTCGCTCGTGGCGCCGGTGCGGATCGGCAAGGGCGCTTATGTGGGGTCAGGTTCCGTGATCACCCGAGACGTTCCGCCGGACGCGCTTGCGCTCGGCCGCGCGCGGCAAGAGGTGAAACCAGGGTGGGCCAAGGCCTTTCGCGAGCGGAAGGCCAAGGGCTCGAAAAGCGACGAAGTCTCGAGCAGCGAAGGTGCTGGCCGATCGAGGAAAGCCCGTGAAGGATGAGCAGAGATGCGTAGGTCCCGCATCAGGTTTTCATGCAACGATCCTTCGTAACCTCCTTTCATCAAACGTGATTTGAACCACGAAGCACCCTTGCGTAACGATCCTGCGCAAGGTGGAGTGCGGACCTTGTCTCGAATTTGAAGGTTTCTTTGTTCCTTCCCGGTAAACCTTAAGTGTTGTGGTTTCAGCCAGAAGCGGCGCGTATTCTTGCAGGCTGGTATTCTTGCAGGCTGGGCTTGCGGACTTCGTCCTTCGAGCTCGCCGCGACCGCGGTGACCATGTGGAGAAGAGCTCGGCTCCAGGCTTCGGAGTTTGGCGAGCGGTCGTCTCTCGGCCGAAGAGATGCGGGTGGGTATTGTGACTGGGAGCCAGTGACTGGAAACCAGGCCAATTGCGACAAAGGCGGAACCTTTTGTCGGGGCCTGACCACGGCCGATCCTTGAGGAACAAACGAGGCGGCGCTCACGACGGAGAGGGACGAGATGTGCGGTATTGTCGGGATCATCGGAAAATCGGCGGTGGCGACACAGCTCGTCGATGCGCTGAAGCGGCTCGAATATCGGGGCTACGATTCTTCGGGCATCGCCACCTTGGAGAAGGGACGGCTCGAACGGCGCCGCGCCGAAGGCAAGCTCCGCAATCTCGAGACGCGGCTGTCGCAGGCGCCGCTCTCCGGCCTGATCGGCATCGGTCACACGCGCTGGGCCACGCATGGTCGGCCAACCGAGCGCAACGCCCATCCCCATGCGACAAAGCGACTGGCGGTCGTTCACAATGGGATCATCGAGAATTTCCGCGAGCTTCGGTCGGAGCTCGAAGCGGACGGCTATGCTTTCGAGACCGAGACCGACACTGAGGCTGTCGCGCAATTCGTCACGCGCGAGCTCGACCGCGGCCGTGCGCCGGTCGAAGCAGTCGAGGCGGCGCTGGCGCGTCTCAAGGGTGCCTTCGCGCTCGCCTTCATGTTCTCGGGCGAAGAGGATCTGCTGATCGGCGCACGCGCCGGCGCTCCGCTCGCGGTCGGCTTCGGCGATGGCGAGATGTATCTTGGATCAGACGCATTGGCGCTTGCTCCCTTCACGGATCGGATCGCCTTTCTCGAAGAGGGCGACTGGGCGGTGCTCAATCACGAGGGAGCCGAGTTTCGCGATGTCGAAGGACGTCCCGTGCAACGGGTCGTGCAGCGCGTGTCGACGGGCGCCCAGCTCATCGATCGCGGCAACCACCGGCACTTCATGGCGAAGGAGATCCATGAGCAGCCGGAAGTCGTCGGCCACACTCTCGCCCGTTATCTCGACCTTTCGGAAGTGCGGGTGCGCTTGCCCGAGAAGCTTCCTTTCGATTTCGCCAAGATTTCACGCCTCACGATCTCGGCTTGCGGCACTTCCTATTACGCGGGTCTCGTCGCGAAATACTGGTTCGAGCGCCTCGCGCGGCTGACGGTCGATATCGATATCGCCTCTGAATTCCGCTATCGCGAGCCGCCGCTCGAAGAGGGGGGCCTCGCCATCTTCGTCTCGCAATCGGGCGAAACCGCCGATACCCTCGCCTCGCTGCGCTACGCCAAGACGAAAAAGCAGCACAGCCTGTCGATCGTCAATGTCGCGACCTCTTCGCTGGCGCGCGAAAGCGAGGCCGTGGCGCTCACCATCGCCGGCCTCGAGGTGGGGGTCGCGTCGACCAAGGCTTTCACCTGCCAACTCGCGGTGCTCGCCTCTCTCGCGCTCGCCGCCGGTCTCGCGCGCGGCGTGATCACACCAGCGAATGAGACGAAGCTCGTCGAGGCCCTCAATCATCTGCCCGGGTTGATGGCCGAGGTGTTGAAGAACGAGCATCAGGCCGAGCGGCTCGCACGCGACCTCTCGAAGGCTCGCGACGTGCTCTATCTCGGGCGCGGCACGAGCTTCCCGGTGGCGCTCGAAGGCGCGCTCAAGCTCAAGGAACTCTCTTACATCCATGCCGAAGCCTATGCGGCCGGCGAGTTGAAGCATGGTCCGATCGCGCTCATCGACGAGGAAATGCCGGTCATCGTCATCGCGCCGCATGACGAGCTCTTCGACAAGACCGCCTCCAACGTCCAGGAAGTCGCGGCGCGCGGCGGCAGGATCATCCTGATCACCGATGCCGAAGGGGCGCGCCATATCGGGGTCGAAACGGAGGCCACGATCATCGTGCCGAAATGCGATCCGCTCTTCGCGCCGATCCTCTACGCGCTTCCGGTTCAGCTTCTCGCCTATCACACGGCCGCTTTCATGGGGAAGGATGTCGATCAGCCACGCAATCTGGCGAAGTCGGTCACGGTGGAGTAATCGTTGAAGCGCCCCTCGACATGATCGGGGGCGGCGGTTTCTCCGCCGGAGGATGACGATGGCGCTCGACGTTCAGCGGGAGCTGCAAGAGAAGCTGCAGCAAAAGCCTCCCTTGACGAAGCTCGCGGGCTCACCCGAAAAGGCGCAAACCCTCGGCGGGCGACTGCGGAATTATTTCCTCACCGGCTTCATCGTCGCCGGACCCGTCGCCGTGACCGCGTATATCGTGTGGTGGTTCGTCACCACGGTGGACCACTGGGTCGAGCCTTTGGTGCCGCAGGCCTATCTTCCCGACCGCTACCTACCGTTCCGCGTGCCGGGCTACGGGCTCGTGGTGGCCATCATCGGCCTCACCCTCCTCGGCTTCTTGACGGCAAATCTCGTCGGGCGCTCGTTCCTGCGCCTGGGCGAAGTGGTTCTCGGGCGAATGCCGCTGGTGCGCGGCGTCTATCGAACCTTCAAGCAGATTTTCGAGACCATCTTCTCGCAGTCGGGGACCAGCTTCCGCAAAGTCGGGCTCGTCCAATACCCGGCTCAGGGGATGTGGTCGATCGTGTTCATCTCGTCTGAACCCGGTTCCGAGATCGCCTCGCGGCTTCCGGGAGAGGATCACATCAGCGTCTTCCTGCCGTGCACCCCGAACCCGACGACGGGCTTCTATTTCTTTCTTCCCCGAAGCGAGGTGATCGAGCTCCCCATTCCGGTCGAGGACGGCGCCAAGCTCATCATGTCGGCGGGGCTCATCCAACCCGGTGACCCGCGCCTGAAGCTCCCGGCTGCCGATGTCACGGAGGGGAAGGGAGCCTCGGCGAAGGACGCGGCTTAGTTCGTCAGACGAGCTCGATGCGAAGCGAACGTCCGACCGCATGGGCAGCGCGACGCAGTGTGTCAAGCCTTACGGATGAGACTGTCGGATCGAAGAGGCAATCAAGCTGTTGACGACTCGTCTTCATTCGTGCGGCCATCTCCATTTTGGTCAATCCTTGTTTCTGCATGGCTTCCGCGAGTTGTTCTGCAACCATCTCTTTGATTGCGTGATCTTCGCAGGCCTCGAGCGTTCCTTGGTTCGCGAGGAAGTTATCGAATGTCTCGGCGCTTAAAGTTCCTCTCCTCCTTCCAATCTCGAATCGCCTCCTGCGCCTGACGTTGGAGAAGCCAATCACGAACCGGATTGGTTCCCGTGGAAGTCAGATAAACCTCGCCGGAATTTTCTTTGAGCGGTCGATCATTGCGCATCGGAGGGCCAAAAATGGCACGTTCCTGCAGGCTTATTCGAGCGGAGCGGTTCCCTTTCGCGTCGGAGGAGCCTTCTTGACAACATCGCCTCGCTGATGCGCCTTTCTGGCGCTCCGACCAAATCGCCACTCCGCTTCCGAGGCCGCCTTGTCCCTGACCATCCGCCCCGCCGTTCCCGCCGACGCTGCGCTGGTGTTCAGCCTGGTGCGCGAGCTTGCCGAATATGAGCGCCTCCTGCATGAGGTCGAGGCGTCGCAGGACATGATCGCCGAGGCGCTGTTCTCGCGCTCTCCGAAGGTTTTTGCCGACATTGCGGAGTGGGGCGCAGAGCCGGCAGGCTTTGCGCTCTGGTTCTACAATTTTTCGACGTTCAGAGGCTGCCACGGCATCTATCTCGAGGATCTCTTCGTTCGCCCGCCGCTGCGCGGCCATGGGATCGGGAAAGCCCTGCTTCAGGCCCTGGCGCGCCGCTGCCTCGCCGAAGGGCTGGCACGCCTCGAATGGTCCGTGCTCGACTGGAACGCACCGTCGATCGGTTTTTACAAATCGCTCGGAGCCGTGGCCAAGGATGAGTGGACGGTGTATCGGCTGAGCGGAGAACCCCTCGCACGGCTCGGTCGGTAAGACTTCGGCCGCGTTCAAGCTTGCACCGGTTTCGCTCCGGTCGCGTCGTGATTATCTGGTAAAGGCGGCAGCACCGCTCGACAGTTCGGGAAAAACGAAATGGCCACTGAAATCCGCGTGCCGACGCTCGGAGAAAGCGTCACCGAGGCCACGATCGGGCGATGGTTCAAGCAGCCGGGAGAGACCGTCAAGGCCGATGAGCCCTTGGTCGAGCTCGAGACGGACAAGGTGACCCTCGAGGTGAATGCGCCGGCGGCGGGCGTGCTCGGTGAACAGCTCGCCAAGGAGGGCCAGACGGTCGCGGTGAACGCTGTCCTGGGATCGATCACGGAAGGCTCTGCTTCCGCGTCGGGGAAGGCCGCGCCCGCGAAATCGGCCGAACCTCAAAAAGGCGAGCCCGCCGTCTCGGCCGGCTCCAAATCCGCGCCCCCGCCGCGATCGGCGGTAATGGCGAGCGCCGCCGCTTCGTCGAGCGCCAACGGACCGGCAGTGACCCGCCTGGCGTCGGAGAGCGGCGTCAATCCTGCGTCCCTCGCCGGGACGGGGAAGGACGGCCGGGTGACGAAGGGCGACATGCTTCAGGCGATCGCCGGCGGCGCAAATGCGGGGATGGGCTTGGCTTCAGCCGCCCCAGGCGGGGCGCCTGTCCAGCTGCGCGCGCCTTCGCCGCCGGACGACGCCTCGCGCGAGGAGCGGGTGCGGATGACCAGGCTGCGCCAGACGATCGCGCGCCGATTGAAGGATGCGCAGAACACGGCCGCCATGCTGACCACCTTCAACGATGTCGACTTGTCGGAGGTGATGAAGCTTCGTTCCCACTACAAGGACGCCTTCGAGAAGCGTCACGGCGTGAAGCTCGGCTTCATGGGCTTCTTCGTCAAAGCCTGCGTCCAGGCGCTGAAGGAAATCCCTGCGGTCAACGCGGAGATCGACGGCGAGGACCTCGTCTACAAGAACTACTATCACATCGGCATCGCGGTAGGGACCGATAAGGGTCTCGTGGTGCCGGTGGTGCGCGATGCCGACGCGCTTTCGTTGGCCGGGGTCGAGAAGGCGATCGCCGGTTTCGGCAAGAGAGCCCGCGAGGGCAAGCTCAAGATCGAGGAGATGCAAGGCGGCACCTTCACCATCACCAATGGCGGCATCTACGGCTCCTTGATCTCGACGCCGATCCTCAACGCGCCGCAATCGGCGATCCTCGGCATGCATCGGATCGAGGATCGCCCGGTTGCGCGGGACGGCCAGGTGGTGATCCGCCCGATGATGTATCTCGCGCTGAGCTATGATCACCGGATCGTCGACGGCAAGGAAGCCGTGACGTTTCTGGTGCGCGTGAAGGAGGGCCTCGAGGACCCGGCGCGGCTCATCCTGGAGCTCTGACGCGCGCGCCACTCGAGCCATGAACATGCCTTTGTGGAAGCTCGGCTGAGCCCTTCGAAAGGCAAGGGCTCCGGAGAAACGTCAATGGCCTATGATCTCGTCGTTATCGGAAGCGGACCTGCCGGCTATGTCTGCGCCATTCGCGCAGCGCAGCTCGGCCTCGCCACAGCCGTGGTCGAGAAATGGGCGACCTTTGGCGGCACTTGCCTCAACATCGGGTGCATTCCGTCGAAGGCCCTGCTGCACGCTTCCGAATTGTTCGAAGAGACAGGCCATGGGCTTTCGGCGTTCGGCATCGAGGTACCGGCGCCCAAGCTCAATCTGAAGGGAATGATGGCGCACAAGGATGCGACCGTTAAGGCGAATGTCGACGGCGTCGCCTTTCTCTTCAAGAAGAACAAGATCGAGGGAATTCGCGGCACGGGGCGCATTCTCGCGCCCGGCAAGGTCGAGGTAACGGGCGAGGACGGCTCGACCAAAGTCCTCGAGACCAAGTCGATCGTCATCGCCACGGGATCGGACGTGACGCCGCTCGCTGGCCTCGCCATCGATGAGAAGCGCATCGTGTCCTCGACCGGCGCGTTGCAGCTGTCCTCGCCTCCGAAAAAGCTTCTGGTGATCGGCGCCGGCATCATCGGGCTCGAACTCGGCTCGGTGTGGCGACGCTTGGGAGCCGAAGTCGAGGTGATCGAATATCTCGATCGGATTTTGCCCGGCATTGATGCCGAGGTCGCAAAGCAGTTCCAGCGCCTCATCGAGAGGCAAGGCGTGAAATTCCATCTTTCGCGCAAGGTCGTGAAGGCGGAGGCCGGCAAGAGCGGCGTCACGCTCATCGTCGAGCCTGCCGCCGGCGGCGAGGCGACCACGATGACGGGCGATGTCGTTCTCGTCGCCATCGGCCGGCGTCCGATGACCGAGGGTCTCGGCCTCCAGGAAGCCGGGATCAAACTCGACGAACGCGGCAGGATCGAAATCGACGGGGATTTCCGCACGAACCTACCCGGCGTGTACGCCATCGGCGATGTGGTGCGCGGCCCGATGCTCGCGCACAAAGGGGAAGATGAGGGGATGGCTTGCGCCGAAATCATCGCCGGAAAGGCGGGCCATGTGAATTACGCCGTGATCCCGAACGTCGTCTACACATATCCGGAGATCGCTTCCGTCGGAAAAACTGAGGAGGAGCTGAAGACGCAAGGCATCGCGTACAAGGTCGGCAAATTTCCTTTCACCGCGAATGGGCGCGCGCGCGCCAACCGAACGACGGAAGGCTTCGTCAAGGTTCTCGCGGACGCGGCAACCGATGAGGTGCTCGGCGTGCATATCCTTGGGGCCGGCGCAAGCGAGATGATCGCGGAGGCCGCCGTGCTGATGGAATTCAAGGGTTCCTCGGAAGACCTCGCCCGCACCTGCCATGCTCATCCAACCATGACCGAAGCGGTGAAAGAGGCAGCCCTCGCGGTCGAGAAGCGGGCGATCCATATCTGACGCCCGCATCAGCCGTCCCGCGGCTATTTTGCGCTCACCAGGCCGACAATCTCCTTCACCTCCGCGATGATCGGGTGGGCGATCGCGCGCGCGCGACGAGCGCCGTCCGCGAGCACGGCGTCGATATGATCTTGCGCGTTCGAGAGGCGGACCATTTCGGCGCGCAGAGCGCCGAGCTTCTCGACCGCCACATCGACCAACGCGCTCTTGAACTGCGAGAATTGCGCCCCCCCGTGCTTCTCGAGGACCTGATCGGGGGTCGTATCGCAGAGCGCCGCAAAGATGCCGACGAGGTTTTCCGCCTCAGGTCGCGTCGCGAGCTCCTTGGCGCTCCCGGGCAGCGGATGTGGATCGGTCTTCGCTTTCTTGATCTTCTGCGCGATCATATCGATGTCGTCGGTGAGATTGATGCGCGAATAGTCGGAAGGATCCGATTTCGACATTTTTTTCGAGCCGTCGCGCAAGCTCATGACGCGTGCCGCCGGGCCGCCGATCAGCGGCTCGGTCAGGGGAAAGAAGGCATCCGCACCTCCTCGCGCGCGGATCGATGCGCTGTAATCCGCGTTGAACTTCTGCGCGATGTCGCGTGTGAGCTCGAGATGCTGTTTCTGGTCCTCCCCGACGGGGACATGCGTCGCCTTGTAGGCAAGGATGTCCGCCGCCATCAGCACCGGATAAGTGTAGAGGCCGGCCGAGGCGTTCTCCCGATCCTTCCCGGCCTTCTCCTTGAATTGCGTCATGCGGTTGAGCCAACCGACACGCGCGACACAGGAAAAGATCCAGGCAAGCTCGGCGTGTTCATGCACTTGGCTCTGATTGAAGATGATCGAGCGCTTGGGATCGAGCCCTGCGGCGAGAAAGCCCGCGGTCACGCCGCGAATTCCGTCGCGAAGCTCGTCAGGTGGGGTGGCAATCGTCAGGGCGTGCAGATCGACGACGCAATAGATGCAATCCATTCGCGACTGTAGTTCCACGAAGCGCTTGATGGCGCCGAGGTAGTTGCCGAGATGCAGCGAGCCCGTCGGCTGGACGCCGGAGAAGACACGCTCTTTGAAGGCTGACATCGTTGCGCTCCGATGAATGAGGGCGGCAGGCTTATGGCACCGCCGGAAGCGAGGCAAGGCGGTATTGTGAGTGAGACAGCCTTGCGCTGTTGGAATTGGAAGGCGGCCTGCCTAGCCGTCAGCCAATTGTCGCGGCGTCGATCGGTCGACGGCTTCGCTGTTGGAGGGCTGCGAACCGGGCCTTCCCTTTGGTCGGAACGAGCGCAGGACCGCGCGATCGATTCCTCCAAGCGCCACGACGAGCGCGCAGAACAAAACTGCGCCAAGGCCGCAGAGCAGAAGGAGCGCGCCGAAACGCACGGGAAAGGAGTGAGCCGGCGCAAGGAGCGGCGATGCCAAGGGACGCACCGCCCTGAGTGCGACCGCCATGGCGAGGCCCGAGGCGAGAATGGCGAGGAAGTGCCCAAGGCTCTTTCGTTCGGGGGCCGCTATGGCGCGCCACTTCAAGACCGCACCGAGGAAACTCGCTTGAACGGTCGCGGCAAGCGCGATCGCGAGCGCAATGCCGGCTGCGCCGAGGCGAGCCCGCAGGAGATATCCGAAGCTCAACGTGATCACGACGACCGCGAGCGCCGCGAGGAGCGGCACGGCCGGCCGCTCGCGCGCGAAGAAGGGTTGAGCGAAGATCTTGGCGAGCGCGGCGCCAGGCAGCGCCAGCGCCAGCCAGCGTGCCGCATGGGCCGTCTCGAGCGTATCATGCATGTCGAACGCGCCATGCTCGAACAGCACGGAGACGATGGGCGTGGAAAGGGCAAGAAGCCCGGCCGCGGCCGGGAGAGTGACGAGAAGCGCGAGTTCGCACGCCCGATTGATGACAGCGGCTTCACCCCCGCCGTCTCCCTCGCGGACGCAGCGTGCGATCTCGGGAAGCAGCACCGTGCCCATCGACACGGCGATGAATCCAAGCGGAAGCTGATAGAGGCGATCGGCATAGTAGAGCCACGAGACGGCTCCCGGTAGCGCCGACGCCACTTGTGTGGCGGCCACCACGGCCATTTGCGTCGCGCCGCTGGCCGCGATGCCCGGCAAGGCGAGGAGGCAAAGGGCGCGAAGCTCAGGCGTCCAACGTGGACGCGTGAACGGCAGGCCGGCCGGGCTTCGCCAGAGCGAGATCAGGAGCCAGGCCACTTGAGCAAGGCCGGAGAGCCCGACGGCGCTCGCGAGGAAGCGGGCGCTTTCCGGCTCGCTTTGCTCCGTCAACCGCAGGATGATCAGCAGCGTGACAAGGATGATGTTGACGACGACCGGCGCCAGCGCGGCGCTCGCAAAACGGCGTTGCGAATTGAGCGCGGAGGCCATGAGCGAGGCGAGCACCGCAAAGGCGAGGAAGGGAAAAGCAAGGCGCGTATATTTGACCGCCAGGGCAAATTTGAGCGGATCGTCCGTAAACCCCGGAGCGAGCACGAGCACCAGGCCGGGAGCGGCGAGATCACCCGCCATTGCAAGTGTGATGAGGATCACGCCCGCGCCAGTGACGGCACGATGGGTGAAGCTGCGGGCAGCAGCGCTTCCGTAACCCGATCGAATACGCTCGTGCACCGGCACGAAGGCGGGATTGAGCGCGCCCTCTCCGAGCACGCGCCGGAAGAGATTGGGCAAGCGAAAGGCAACGAAGAAGGCATCCGCAACGAAGCCCGATCCGAGCGTCGCTGCAATGAGGGCGTCGCGCACGAAGCCAAGCAACCGCGAGAGCGCCGTCGCACCGCCCACGAGGAGCACAGGCTTGGTGAGGGACATGGCCGGCGGATCGCCCTTCCTGAACGAAGCTCGCGTCCCGATGGATCGCCGACCTCCAAACCGGAGTGGGCAACCCCTCGTCCCCAGCGCCACGCGCTCGACTCTGGGCCTCGTCGCGCGTTCGGTCAATCTCTCAAGAGCGCAACCGCGAAATCCATGACGGGCGCTATTGGGGCGCTGACAGAGGCTCGCAGATGTGGGCCATCTTTGTCGCGTCGCGCTCAGGTCGCGAACGCTTCGTCCATGAAGGCCTGGACTTGCGCCAAATGCCTCGACATCACGCCGGCAGCGGTCGCGGCCGTTGCCGGGCGGCCCGCATAGCGGGCGCGCTTCGCTTTGATTCCAGCCTGGCCGAGCACCCATTCGAGGCAAGGCTCGACGAAGCTCCAGGCTCCCATGTTCCTTGGCTCCTCCTGGCACCAGACGAGATCCGCGTTCTTGAAGCGGACAAGCTCCTGGGCAAGCGATTTGAGCGGGAAAGGATAGAGCTGCTCGACGCGCAGAAGATATACGTCGTCGATGCCCCGCTTCTCGCGCTCCTCGTAAAGATCGAAATAGACCTTGCCGGAGCACATGACGATCCGCCGGATCTTGCTGTCCTTGACGAGCTTGATCGCTTCCGACGGCAGGCGCTCCGCATCATCCATGAGCCAGCGGTGGAAAGTGGCTTCCGGCCCGAACTCATCGAGCCTGGAGACGCAGCGCTTGTGACGCAGAAGCGATTTCGGCGTCATCAATATGAGCGGCTTGCGGAAATCGCGTTTGAGCTGCCGGCGCAGGGAATGGAAATATTGGGCAGGCGTCGAAGCGACGGCGACCTGCATGTTGTCCTCCGCGCACATCTGCAGGAAACGCTCGAGGCGTGCCGAGGAATGCTCGGGCCCCTGTCCTTCGTATCCGTGCGGAAGAAGGCAGACGAGGCCCGACATGCGCAACCATTTGCGCTCGCCCGATGAGACGAACTGGTCGAAAACGACCTGCGCGCCATTCGCGAAATCGCCGAACTGGGCCTCCCACAACGTCAAGGCGTTGGGCTCGGAAAGCGAGTAGCCATATTCGAAGGCGAGCACCGCCTCTTCCGAGAGCATCGAGTTGATCACCTCGTAGCGCGCCTGCCCTTCGGCGATATGGTTCAGCGGCGTGAAGCGAGCTTCGGTGTTCTGATCGATGAGCACGCTATGGCGTTGCGAGAACGTGCCGCGCTCGCTGTCCTGCCCGGAAAGGCGAACGGGATGGCCCTCGAGGCAAAGTGAGCCGAAGGCGAGCGACTCCCCGGTCGCCCAATCGATACCATTTCCGGTCTCGATCGCCTCGCGTCGATTGTCGAGGAAACGCTGAATCGTCTTGTGGACCGCAAACCCTTGCGGGACCATGGTGATGCGTTCGCCGATCTGACGCAACATATCTTGCTTCACGCCGGTTCGGCCGCGGCGCGCATCGTCTTCATCGAGCCGCGCGGCATGCATTTTCGACCAGACGCCATCCAGCCAATCGGCCTTGTTCGGCTTGAAGGACTGAGCGGCCTCGAACTCCTCGTCGAGACGTTGGCGCCAGGCAGCTTGCAGCTTCTCGGCTTCCCCCTCGGCGATCACGCCTTCGGCGATGAGCTTTTCGGCATAAAGCGCCAACGTGGTTTTGTGCTCGCGGATACGCTTGTACATCAGCGGCTGCGTGAAGGCCGGCTCGTCGCCTTCGTTGTGGCCGAAGCGGCGATAGCAGAACATGTCGATGACGACAGGCTTCTGGAAGCGCTGGCGATACTCGGTCGCGATCTTGGCGATGAAGACCACCGCCTCCGGATCGTCTCCATTCACATGGAAGATCGGCGCTTCGACCATCTTGGCGACGTCCGAAGGGTAGGGGGAGGACCGCGAGTATCGAGGATAGGTGGTGAAGCCTAGTTGATTATTGACGATGAAATGCACTGAACCGCCGGTCCGGTGGCCCTTGAGACCGGAAAGCCCGAAGCATTCGGCGACCACGCCTTGGCCGGCGAACGCGGCATCGCCATGGATCAGCAATGGCATCACGGCCGTGCGCTGATCGGGCGGGCAATCGTGCTGATCCTGCTTCGCCCGCACCTTGCCGAGCACCACGGGGTCGACGATTTCGAGGTGGGACGGATTGGCGGTGAGCGAGAGATGCACCTTGTTGCCGTCGAACTCGCGGTCCGACGAGGCGCCGAGATGATATTTCACATCACCTGAACCTTCCACCTCGTCGGGCGTGAAGGAGCCGCCCTTGAACTCGTGGAAGATGGCGCGCGTCGGCTTGTGCATCACATTCGCGAGCACGTTGAGGCGGCCGCGATGCGACATGCCGAGCACGATCTCGCGCACGCCAAGCGCGCCGCCCCGCTTGATGATCTGCTCGAGGGCCGGAACCATGGATTCACCCCCGTCGAGCCCGAAGCGCTTGGTTCCGCGGTAGCGAAGGTCCGCGAACTTCTCGAAACCTTCCGCTTGCACCAGCTTGTTGAGGATGGCGCGCTTCCCTTCCGGCGTGAAGGCGATCTCCTTGTCGGGGCCTTCGATGCGCTCTTGCAGCCAGCCCTTCTCTTGCGGATTCGAAATGTGCATGAATTCGTAGCCGATCGTCGAGCAGTAGGTGCGCTCGAGAACCGCGAGCATCTCGCGCAGGGTCGCGAATTCGTAACCAAGCACGTTGTCGAGAAAGATCTTGCGGTCATAATCGGCTTCGGTGAAGCCGTAGGTCGACGGATGGAGCTCCTCGTGATCGCGCTTCGGCTCGAGGTTCAACGGGTCGAGATTGGCGTGCAGGTGCCCGCGCATGCGATAGGCGCGGATCATCATGATGGCGCGAACGCTGTCGCGCGTCGACTGCGCGATCTCCGCTGCCGAAAGCGCCCTTCCGGTGGCTCCCGTCTGCGTCCTGATCTTTTCGCCCAGCGCTTTCTCGATCGTCTGCCAGTTGCCGTCGAGCGCGGAGACGAGTTCGCCATTCAGGGGAACAGGCCAATCCCGCTGCTTCCATGAAGCCCCTTCGGCATTTTTCTCGACGAGCGCGGTTTCGTCCTTCAATCCTTCGAAGAATTCGCGCCAGCTCGGGTCGACCCGCGTTGGGTCGCGCCGATATTCGTCATAGAGCTGTTCGACATAGGCGGCATTGCCGCCGTAGAGGAAGGAGCTCTTCGAGAATGCATCGTTGGGGACTTGGCGAGCCATCGTCTGTTCCTTGAGGCCAAAGACCGCCTCGGCCATTGCCGAGCGCCGAAGAGGGCAAGATCAATATGGTGCTTTTGAAGCTTCCATGAAATCGCGTCAGAACACGCAGCGCTGAAGGAAACGTCAACGCGCCCTCGTTCGCGAGCGCGGCACGATCTCATCGGGATGCGCCTTCATTTCCGGATCATGCTGGCGCAGCTTGCACCTTTCCTTTCAGGTTTGACCAGCCTTGAGCGGATTCATTGGCCGGCTCAGGCGCGCAAGCGTTCTTTAGCCTTTCAGGACCTCGACCAAGGTCTTTCCGAGACGTGCGGGAGAAGGCGACACCTTGATGCCGGCCGCCTCCATCGCGGCCGTCTTGCTTTCCGCGCCACCCTTCCCCCCCGAGATGATCGCCCCTGCATGGCCCATGCGGCGCCCGGGAGGGGCCGTGCGGCCGGCGATGAAGCCGACCATTGGCTTCTTGCGACCGCGCTTGGCTTCATCGCGCAGGAATTGCGCCGCATCCTCCTCCGCCGAACCGCCGATTTCGCCGATCATCACGATCGAGGTGGTTTCGGGGTCCGCGAGGAACATCTCCAAAACGTCGATGAACTCCGTCCCCTTGACGGGGTCTCCGCCGATCCCCACTGCGGATGTCTGGCCGAGACCCTCGCGCGTCGTCTGGTAAACCGCTTCATATGTGAGCGTGCCCGAGCGCGACACGATGCCGACCGAACCGCGCTTGAATATCTGACCCGGCATGATGCCGATCTTGCATTCGCCAGCCGTCATGACGCCCGGGCAATTCGGCCCGATCAGGCGCGATCTCGAGCCGGAAAGCGCACGCTTTGTGCGGATCATGTCCGCGACCGGAATGCCTTCGGTGATGCAGACGATGAGCGGCACTTCGGCGTCGATCGCCTCGCAAACCGCATCGGCGGCTCCCGCCGGCGGCACGTAGATGACGCTCGCATCAGCCCCTGTCGCCTCGCGGGCCTCGAGGACGGTATCGAACACGGGAAGGTTCAAGTGCTCGGCGCCGCCTTTGCCGGGCGACACACCACCCACCATCCGCGTGCCGTAGGCAATCGCCTGTTCGGAATGGAATGTACCGTTCTTGCCGGTGAAGCCTTGGCAGATGACTTTGGTCGAGGCGTCGATGAGGATGGACATTTCTGGTCTTTTGTTTGTCAGTTCGGAAGAAACGGGTTCACGACCTTGGCGGAGCCGAAAACTTGTTCGCGGTTGCGGACTTCGGAATAGAGAATTGGCGCGCCCAGTTCTTCGGTTGCCGCCAGGATCGTAGCATCCCAACCGCGAGCGTGATGTTCTTCATGAGGGGCAACTCCGTCTGCCACAGTTTAGGTGGAAGGGCGAAACGGCACAATCGAGGGGCGCTTATCGACGCTTCCCGCGCTTAGACCGTGTCAGCTCTTGACCGCGTGCACGATCTTTCTCGCGGCATCGTCGAGATCGTCCGCCGAGATGACGTTCAGGCCCGATCTGTCGAGGATGGACTTCCCGAGCTCGACATTCGTGCCCTCGAGCCGCACCACGAGGGGTACTTTGAGGCCGACCTCCCTCACAGCGGCGATCACGCCTTCGGCAATGATGTCGCATTTCATGATGCCGCCGAAGATGTTGACCAATATGCCTTTGACCTTCGGATCGGCGGTGATGATCTTGAAAGCCGCCGAGACCTTCTCTTTCGTCGCGCCGCCCCCGACATCGAGAAAGTTCGCGGGCTCTTCACCATAGAGCTTGATGATGTCCATGGTGGCCATCGCAAGCCCTGCGCCATTCACCATGCAACCGATGGTGCCATCGAGGGCAACGTAGGAGAGGTCGTGCTTCGAGGCTTCGATCTCCTTGGCGTCCTCCTCGCTCGTGTCCCGCAGCGCCATGATGTCGGAGTGGCGGTAAAGGGCGTTATCGTCGAAGGAGATCTTGGCATCGAGGCAGATGAGCCGGTTGTCCTTGGTGACGATCAGCGGGTTGATCTCAAGGAGGCTCATGTCCTTGGCAAGGAAGGCCGCATAGAGCTGCGCGACCAGGCGCTCCGTCTGCTTTGCCAGACCGCCCGTGAGGCCCAATGCCTTGGCAAGCTTGTGACCATGATAGCTCATCACGCCGGTCGCCGGATCGACGGAGAAGGAGACGATCTTCTCGGGCGTTTCGTGGGCGACCTTTTCGATATCCATTCCGCCTTCAGTCGAGGCGACGAAAGCCACTCGCGAGGTTTCCCGATCGACGAGCATCGAGAGGTAGAGCTCGCGCGCTATCGCCGAGCCGTCCTCCACGTAAAGTCGGTTCACCTGCTTTCCCGCCGCGCCCGTCTGGACCGTGACGAGAGTGTTGCCGAGCATCTCCTTTGCGAAGCGCTTGACCTCCTCCACGGATTTGGCGAGCCGCACACCACCCTTGTCGCCGGCGGCAACTTCCTTGAATCTGCCCTTGCCGCGGCCACCGGCATGGATTTGGCTCTTCACCACGAAGAGAGGTCCGCCGAGCTCCTTTGCGGCGGCTTCCGCCTCCTCGGGCGTGAAAGCGGGTTGGCCTCGCGACACCGGCACCCCGAATTCTCGCAGCACCGCCTTGGCTTGATATTCATGGATATTCATCGGGGAAATTCCTGGCAGTCGCGGCGGTTGAAGTCTCGCACAGATATGATGCGCCGAGCACTCGATTCCGAGCGCTGGTCCCGCTTCACTGGGTAGAGATCGCGGTCAGGCGGCAAGCGTATTGCCCACTGGATCTTCACTGCCTCAGGGCCGTATTGATGTTCTGGCAAGCCTCGATCAGGCTTTTCACCGAGGCGACCGATTTCTCGAACATGGATTTTTCTTCGCGGTCGAGCTCGATCTCGACGACCCGCTCCACCCCGGAAGCGCCGATGACGACCGGCACGCCAAGGAATAGGCCTTTTTGCCCATACTGGCCCTCGAGATAGGTGGCACAGGGCAGAACGCGCTTCTTGTCCTTGAGATAGCTCTCCGCCATGGCGATCGCCGAAGCCGCTGGCGCGTAAAAGGCAGAGCCTGTCTTGAGGAGGTTCACGATCTCACCGCCTCCCTTGCGGGTGCGCTCGACGACGGCATCGATCTTGGCCTGCGTCGTCCACCCCGTCTTGACGAGATCGGGAAGAGGGATGCCTGCGATGGTGGAATAGCGCACGAGCGGCACCATGTCGTCGCCATGGCCTCCGAGCACGAAAGCCGAAACATCTTCGACCGAGACGCCGAATTCCTGGCTCAAAAAATAGCGAAACCGCGCCGAGTCGAGCACGCCCGCCATGCCGACGATCTTCTTGTTCGAGAGCCCGGAAAACTTCTGCAAAGCCCAAACCATCGCATCGAGCGGATTGGTGATGCAGACGACGAATGCATTCGGGCAATACTGCTTGATGCCCGCGCCCACGGCTTCCATCACCTTGAGGTTGATGCCGAGAAGGTCGTCGCGGCTCATACCGGGCTTGCGTGGCACGCCCGCGGTCACGATGACGACGTCACAGCCTTTGAGGTCGGCATAGGATTGCGTGCCCTTGTAGCTGGCATCGAACCCGTCGACCGGCGAGGACTCGGCGATGTCCAGCGCCTTGCCTTGAGGTAGCCCTTCGGCAATGTCGAACATCACGGTGTCGCCGAGTTCCTTGAGGCCGATGAGATGGGCGAGCGTGCCCCCGATCTGGCCAGCACCGATCAGGCCTATCTTGCTGCGCGCCATAGAAATTTTCCTAATTTGCGGAACCGAGATTGGGGCGCCTGCGCGGGGCAGGCGCGTCTCGACCCGGTGATTCCAGGAGTGGGGGCAGGCCGGACGCGGCTCTTCTAGCGAGGGGGGCGGGCGCGTTCAAGCGCGGTTCCCTCATTTAGTCGGTAGCTGGTCGGGACGAAAAAACTCGAACCCTGCATCAGCACTCGCTCATGCGCACCGCGCCGATTCAGGTGGGGAGGAGGTGCAACGCTCAACGTCTTTCAACTGAACGTAACCATGTGGAAATCACGTAGAGGAGAGGGGGATTGACTGCCCTATTTTTGAGCCCATTTCCACGGGCACGGGAGCGACTTCCGATCGGAGAAAGGAACACCATGCGTACGCTTGTCTGCTCGGCGCTTGCCGGGGTTCTCATGGCCGCGGCTGCTCCCAATGGCGCAAATGCGTTTCCGCTCGCCGGCCCGACTTCCGGCGATCCGGAAATCACGCTTGCCGCAGGAGGTTGCGGTCCCGCCTTCCACCGAAATCCGTGGGGACGTTGCGTTCCCAACGCGTGGGGGCCACGCCCCTATGCTTACGGATGGCATCGTTGCTGGGTGCGGCCCACGCCTTGGGGTCCCCGGCGAGTCTGCCGCTAAGAAGGGTCTGCCGCTAAAAGAGATCGACAAAACGCGCGCGAAAGGCCTCTCCGGGGCCTTTCGCGTCCAAAACGCAATGTTTCCGGCTCATGCCCGCTCGGGTCGCTTAAAAAACAGGCAAATAACCGCCAGAAATTTGCTGCGCCCCCCTTGGCAAAACGAAACCGACCGTCTAAGAGACGCGCTTCCGTAAAGACTCCGAAAAGGGCCTTTTCGGCGCGTCGCCTCGGCGGCTTGCCTTGACGATGCGGTTGCCCGCTTACCCCTGGCGCCAATGGCGCTCCTATTTCATGCGTTCGTCAAGTGCGTTCGCCTTGTTCGCATGAAAGGAAGCCGGGGAGAGCGGGTCGATACCTGTCCGAGACCGCAGGCGCCGGCTCCGCCGGCTTAATTCGCCTGACCTGCGCAGATGGGATGAGCGGCGGGCCGCGGACGGAGAACTCTCCGAGCGCGGTCCTTATGCTTGACCGACTGGACTGAGGTCGCGGGGTTCCTCCTGATTGACCGGACAGGCACTGGTAACCGCCGCCGAGGGCGCTTCGCGCGTCTCAGCGGCTTGTAAGTGCAACCCGGCGGGTAGGGAGCGATGTTCCTGACCGCCCCTCGTCGATGAAGAGAGCCCACGTGGAACGTGCGGAAAAGCAAGAATTCGTGACGGCGCTTCGTTCGACCTTTCAGGCGAACGCATCGGTGGTCGTCGCGCACTACGCCGGCCTCACCGTTTCGGACATGCAGGCGCTGCGTAAACAGGCCAAGCAAGCCGGCGTTTCGGTCAAGGTGGCGAAGAATCGGCTTGCCAAAATCGCGCTCGATGGCACCGAAGTTGCGTCCATTGCCTCATTGCTGAAGGGGCCGACACTCATCGCCTATTCCACCGATCCGGTCGCCGCGGCGAAGGTTGCGATCGACTATGCCAAGATCAACGAGAAGCTCGTGGTCCTCGGCGGAGCGATGGGCTCGACGGCACTCGACCACAACGGGGTGAGGACGTTGGCGAGCATGCCCTCGCTCGATGAGCTGAGGGCAAAGCTCGTCGGCCTCATCCAGGGGCCGGCTACCAAGCTCGCCCAGCTTGCCAATGCGCCCGCTGGCAAGCTTGCCCGTGTTTTCGCTGCTTACGCGGAGAAGGACAAAGCCGCCTGACCGGCAGCCCGCCTCATCGTTTTTGACCCGCTGAACCAAACCCGCTTGGAACTCTTTAAAACCGACCTACATAAGGAACGTCTCCCATGGCTGATCTTTCCAAACTCGTGACCGAACTTTCCGGCCTCACCGTTCTCGAGGCCGCCGAGCTCGCCAAGATGCTCGAGGAAAAATGGGGCGTGTCCGCCGCTGCGGCCGTCGCGGTCGCTGCTGCTCCTGGCGCCGGTGGCGCAGCTGCACCGGCTGCCGAAGAGAAAACCGAATTCGCAGTGGTGCTCGCCGCTGTCGGCGAAAAGAAGATCGAAGTCATCAAAGAGGTTCGCGCCATCACGGGGCTCGGACTCAAGGAGGCAAAGGATCTCGTCGAGGCCGCTCCGAAGCCCGTCAAAGAGGGCGTGACCAAGGAAGAGGCCGACAAGCTGAAGGCGCAGCTCGAGAAGGCGGGCGCAAAGGTCGAGCTGAAGTGATTTTCGGGCCGGCTCTGGCCGGCGCTGCATGGTTTGAGCGTCACCGGGCGCGGTGCCGCACGCGTCATGCGAGGCGACGTGGGAGCGCCTCTTTTTCGTGAGCCCTGAAGCCGTCTGGCTCCGGGGTTTTCGTGTTGGAAAGGTCGAGCCGCGACAACGGATCGATCCTGGCGGACAGGCCGCCGCCAGATGAGCAGGATCCTTGATGATTTGCGTCATGCCGAAGCTGCCGGCTGCATGGCAGGACCATGGGTGCTCAAACGACAGGCCCAGGCCGATCAGGCCCTGAGTTCACGAGGTTAAGCGTATTCGCCGTCCGGTGTCGAGCCCGGACAATGGGAAGGCAAGAGAAGCGACATGGCTCATACGTTCACAGGCCGCAAGCGTATCCGGAAATATTTCGGCAAGGTCCGCGAAGGCGCGGTTATGCCGAACCTCATCGAGGTGCAGAAAGCTTCCTACGACCAGTTTCTTCAGATCCACGAGGTTGGCGCGAACCGCACCAATGACGGTTTGCAGGCCGTATTCAAGTCGATCTTCCCGATCTCGGACTTCGCCAAGACCGCTCAGCTCGATTTCGTAAAATACGAGTTTGAGCCGCCGAAATTCGACGTCGACGAATGCCGCCAGCGCGGCATCACCTACGCGGCGCCGCTCAAGGTGACGCTGCGCCTCATCGTGTTCGATGTCGATCCTGACACTCAGGCGAAATCCGTCAAGGATATCAAGGAGCAAGACGTCTATATGGGCGACATGCCGCTCATGACGCTGAATGGCACCTTTATCGTGAACGGCACCGAGCGCGTGATCGTTTCGCAGATGCACCGATCCCCGGGCGTGTTCTTCGACCACGACAAGGGCAAGACGCACTCTTCGGGCAAGCTGCTCTTCGCGGCGCGCATCATCCCCTATCGCGGATCCTGGCTCGACATCGAGTTCGACGCCAAGGACATCGTGCACACGCGCATCGACCGCAAGCGCAAGATTCCGGTCACTTCGTTGCTTTACGCGCTCGGCATGGACGGCGAGGAGATCCTCGCTCATTTCTATCAAAGGACCACCGTTACGCGAGATGGCGAGTCTTGGCGTCAGCCTTTCGATCCCGAGCGGCTGAAGGGGACGACACCGCCCAACGACATTGTCGATGCGGACAGCGACAATGTGGTGATCGAAGCGGGCCGCAAGGTAACCGCTCGGGTCGCGCGCCTCATCGCCGAGAAGGGGGTGAAGGCGATCAGGCTCACCAATGAAGACCTCGTCGGACAGTATATCGCGGAAGACATCGTCAACCCGGAGACGGGCGAGATTTATGTCGAAGCCGGCGCGGAGATCGAGCCGAAGCTTCTCGACAGCTTGATCGAGGCAGGCGTCACCGAACTGCCCCTTCTCGACATCGATCACGTCAATATCGGGGCGTATATCCGCAACACGCTGGCGGTCGACAAGGCATCGACGCGCGAAGAGGCGCTTTTCGACATCTATCGGGTGATGCGCCCGGGCGAGCCGCCGACCCTCGAGACGGCCGAGGCGATGTTCAATTCGCTCTTCTTCGATCCTGAGCGCTACGACCTTTCCGCCGTGGGCCGCGTCAAGATGAACATGCGCCTCGACCTCAAGGCTGAGGACACGGTGCGCGTGCTCCGCAAGGAGGACATCCTCGCGGTCGTGAAAGAGCTGGTGGAACTGCGTGACGGACGGGGGGAGGTGGATGACATCGACCATCTCGGCAATCGCCGCGTGCGTTCCGTCGGCGAATTGATGGAGAACCAGTTCCGCGTCGGACTGTTGCGCATGGAGCGCGCCGTGCGCGAGCGCATGTCCTCGGTCGAAATCGCGACCGTCATGCCGCAAGACCTGATCAACGCCAAGCCGGTGGCAGCGGCGGTTCGTGAGTTCTTCGGCTCGTCGCAGCTTTCGCAATTCATGGATCAGATCAACCCCTTGTCGGAAATCACTCACAAGAGGCGACTTTCCGCTCTCGGACCTGGCGGCCTCACGCGCGAGCGCGCGGGCTTCGAGGTGCGTGACGTGCACCCGACGCATTACGGGCGCATCTGCCCGATCGAGACGCCGGAAGGGCCCAATATCGGCCTGATCAACTCGTTGGCGACCTTCGCGCGCATCAACAAATACGGCTTCATCGAGAGCCCGTACCGGCGCGTGTCGCACGGCAAGGTCACCGATCAGGTGGACTACCTTTCGGCCATGGAAGAGGCGAAGCACTACGTCGCCCAGGCCATGTCCGCGGTCGATCGGCACGGCAAGCTCACCGACGACCTCGTCGTGTGCCGCCATGCGGGCGACGTCATCGTGGTGCCGCCGGAGCGCGTCGATTACATGGACGTGTCACCGAAGCAGCTTGTCTCGGTTGCGGCCGCGCTCATTCCGTTTCTCGAGAATGACGATGCCAATCGCGCCTTGATGGGCTCGAACATGCAACGCCAGGCGGTGCCTCTGCTCAAGGCCGATGCGCCTTTCGTCGGCACGGGCATGGAAGGGGCCGTCGCTCGCGATTCGGGCGCCGCCATCGCGGCGCGGCGGGCGGGCATCATCGATCAGGTTGACGCTTCGCGTATCGTGGTGCGCGCCACGGAGGATCTCGATCCGACGAAGCCGGGCGTCGACATCTACCGCTTGATGAAGTTCCAGCGCTCGAACCAGTCGACCTGCATCAACCAGCGTCCCCTGGTGAAGGTGGGCGACACGGTCGAGAAGGGCGAGATCATTGCCGACGGTCCTTCGACCGAGCTCGGCGAACTCGCGCTTGGACGCAACGTTCTCGTCGCGTTCATGCCCTGGAACGGCTATAATTTCGAAGATTCGATCCTGCTCTCCGAGAATATCGCCAAAGAGGACGTGTTCACCTCGATCCATATCGAGGAGTTCGAGGTGATGGCTCGCGACACCAAGCTCGGGCCGGAAGAAATCACCCGCGACATCCCGAACGTGTCCGAGGAGGCTCTCAAGAACCTCGACGAAGCGGGCATCGTCTATATCGGCGCGGAGGTTCAGGCCGGCGACATTCTCATCGGCAAGATCACGCCGAAAGGTGAGAGCCCGATGACGCCCGAGGAGAAGCTCCTGCGCGCCATTTTCGGCGAGAAGGCCTCCGATGTGCGCGACACTTCGCTGCGCGTTCCTCCGGGTGTGCAGGGCACGGTCGTCGAAGTGCGCGTCTTCAATCGTCACGGCGTCGAGAAGGACGAGCGCGCCCAGGCGATCGAGCGCGAGGAGATCGAGCGCCTGGCAAAGGACCGCGATGACGAGCAGGCGATTCTCGACCGCAATGTCTATGCGCGTCTGGGCGAACTCGTGCACAACAAGAAGGCGGTCGCGGGCCCGAAAGGCTTCAAGAAGGACACGAAGCTCGACAAGGAAACGCTCGCCTATCATCCGCGGTCGCAATGGTGGAGCTTTGCGTTTTCCAACGACGCCCTGATGAGTGAGATCGAGGCGATGCGCCGCCAGTACGACGAGTCGAAAAAAGGGCTCGAGCAGCGCTTCCTCGACAAGGTCGAGAAGCTCCAGCGCGGCGATGAAATGCCTCCGGGCGTCATGAAGATGGTCAAGGTCTTCGTCGCGGTGAAGCGCAAGATTCAGCCTGGCGACAAGATGGCGGGCCGGCACGGCAACAAGGGCGTCGTTTCGAAGATCGTCCCGGTCGAGGATATGCCCTTCCTCGAAGACGGCACTTCGGTCGACATCGTGCTCAATCCGTTGGGCGTTCCGAGCCGGATGAATGTCGGGCAGATCCTCGAGACGCATCTCGGTTGGGCCTGCGCCGGTCTCGGCCGGCAGGTCGAGGCCGCGGTCGAGGCGTACCGCAAGGCGCATGACGCCAAAAAGCTGCGCAGGACCGTCGAGAAGATTTACGGCAAGGGCAGCATCGCGGCCGAGCTCGAGGACGGCGATCTCGTCGAGATGGCGGGCGGCTTGTCTCGTGGCGTGCCGATCGCGACACCCGTCTTCGACGGCGCCAAGGAAGGCGATATCGAGGAGATGCTCGAGCTCGCGGGTCTCGACAAGTCCGGCCAGGTGACGCTCTACGACGGACGTTCGGGCGAGGCTTTCGACCGCAAGGTGACCGTGGGCTACATTTACATGCTGAAGCTCAATCACCTCGTGGACGACAAGATCCACGCGCGGTCGATCGGACCGTACAGCCTCGTCACCCAGCAGCCGCTCGGCGGCAAGGCCCAGTTCGGCGGACAGCGTTTCGGCGAAATGGAAGTGTGGGCGCTCGAAGCCTATGGCGCGGCCTACACACTCCAGGAGATGCTCACCGTCAAATCGGACGATGTGGCGGGGCGCACCAAGGTCTACGAGGCGATCGTGCGCGGAGACGACACGTTCGAAGCCGGTATCCCGGAGAGCTTCAACGTGCTCGTCAAGGAGATGCGTTCGCTCGGCCTCAATGTGGAGCTCGCCTCGAAGCGTGTTCCACCCGCGGCGCCCCCGACGGCGGAGGCCGCCGAGTGAAGCCGGACGAAAGGTCAGCTTCATAGCTCAATTGCAGAATGTCCCTTTCGCGTCGCGAGAGGGGTGACACGAGTTTTCCCGCCGCTGCCCGGCGCGTCCGGCACGGCCCAGATTTGAGGAGATGGCGATGAACCAAGAGGTCATGAGCATCTTCAACCAACCGGCACAGCCGGTGTCGTTCGACCGCATCCGGATCGCGCTCGCGAGCCCGGACAAGATCAGGTCGTGGTCGTTCGGCGAGATCAAGAAGCCCGAGACGATCAACTACCGCACCTTCAAGCCGGAGCGCGACGGCTTGTTCTGCGCGCGCATCTTCGGCCCGATCAAGGATTACGAGTGCTTGTGCGGCAAGTACAAGCGCATGAAGTACAAGGGCATCATCTGCGAGAAGTGCGGCGTCGAAGTCACGCTCTCGCGCGTGCGTCGTGAGCGCATGGGCCATATCGAGCTTGCCGCTCCCGTGGCGCATATCTGGTTCTTGAAGTCCCTGCCGTCCCGCATCGGGCTCCTGCTCGACATGACGCTCAAGGACATCGAGCGCGTTCTCTATTTCGAGAACTATATCGTCATCGAGCCCGGGCTCACGCCTCTGAAGCAGTATCAGCTCCTCTCCGAGGACGACGTGATGCGCGCTCAGGAGGAATATGGCGAGGATAGCTTCACGGCGCTCATCGGCGCCGAGGCCATTCGCGAGATCCTCATCGCTCTCGACTTGCCGAAGATCGCACTCGACCTGCGCCAGGAAATCGCGACGACGACCTCCGAGCTGAAGCCCAAGAAGCTGATGCGCCGGCTCAAGATCATCGAGGCCTTCATCCAGTCGGGGAACAAGCCCGAATGGATGATCTTGACTCAAGTCCCGGTCATCCCGCCCGATCTGCGGCCGCTCGTGCCGCTCGATGGTGGCCGCTTCGCGACCTCCGACCTCAACGACCTTTATCGGCGTGTGATCAACCGCAACAACCGCTTAAAGAGGCTCATCGAGCTCCGCGCTCCCGATATCATCATCCGCAACGAGAAGCGGATGCTGCAGGAGGCCGTCGATGCCCTCTTCGATAACGGTCGGCGCGGCCGCGTGATCACGGGCGCCAACAAGCGTCCGCTGAAGTCGCTCGCCGACATGCTGAAAGGCAAGCAGGGCCGTTTCCGCCAGAACCTTCTCGGCAAGCGCGTCGATTATTCGGGCCGTTCGGTGATCGTGGTCGGCCCCGAGCTCAAGCTGCATCAGTGCGGCTTGCCCAAGAAGATGGCGCTCGAGCTGTTCAAGCCGTTCATCTACTCGCGCCTCGACGCCAAGGGCCTCTCCATGACGCTCAAGCAGGCGAAGAAGTGGGTCGAGAAGGAGCGCAAGGAAGTCTGGGACATCCTCGACGAGGTGATCCGCGAGCATCCGGTGCTGCTGAACCGCGCGCCGACGCTCCACCGGCTCGGCATCCAGGCGTTCGAGCCGGTGCTGATCGAGGGCAAGGCGATCCAGCTCCATCCGCTGGTCTGCGCCGCGTTCAACGCCGACTTCGACGGCGACCAGATGGCCGTGCACGTGCCGCTGAGCCTCGAGGCCCAGCTGGAAGCGCGCGTCCTGATGATGTCGACCAACAACATCCTCTCGCCGGCCAACGGCAAGCCGATCATCGTGCCCTCGCAGGACATGGTGCTGGGCCTCTATTACCTGTCGATGGAGCGTGACGGCGAGCCGGGCGAGGGCGCCCTGCTGTCCGACATGTCGGAGGTCCACCAGGCC
>JAFBAK010000282.1 GCA_019247795.1 Hyphomicrobiales bacterium
TCCGGCAGCATGGGCACCCCTTCCCCATGGACCTGATCCTCATGCGCATCTTCGCGGCCTCGCTCGGAACCGAGACGAACACCTTCTCGCCCATCCCCACCTCGTACGCCAATTTCGAAGCCTCCTTCGCCTATCCGCCCGGCAAGCATCCCGACGCCCCGAAGCACACGACGGCGCCGCTTTACGTCGCGCGCAAGCGCACGGCCTCGGATGGCTTCACCTTGATCGAGGGCTCATGCTTCTGGGCCGAGCCTTCCGGCACGTGCGGCAAGGCCGATTACGAGATGATGCGAGACCGCATTCTTGCCGAGCTCGAGGCGGCGCTTCCGGTCGACGGCGTTCTGCTCGGCCTGCACGGCGCCATGGTGGCGTACGGCTATGACGATTGCGAAGGCGATCTGATCGAGAGGGTGCGCAAGCTCGCCGGCTCAAAGGCCGTGATCGGTTGCGAATACGATTTGCATTGCCATCTCACGAAGAAGCGCGTTTCGAACGCCGACATCTCGATCCTCTACAAGGAATATCCGCACACCGATTTCCTCGAGCGCGCCGAGGAATTGGTGACCCTGGTGCTGCGCGCCATCCGGGGCGAGATCAAGCCCGTCACCTCGCTCTACGATCTGCGCCTCATCAGCTTTTATCCGACGACCGTCGAGCCGATGCGCTCCTTCGTCGACAAGATGGCGGCGCTGGAGAAATCGGAGCCGGGCGTGCTCTCCGTGTCTTTCGGGCATGGGTTCCAGCATGCGGACGTGCCCGATATCGGCTCGCGCATGCTCGTCGTCACCGATGACCGCAAACAGGAAGGCGACAAGCTCGCGGCCGCGCTCGCCGCCGAGATCATCGACAAGCTCGACCGCCTGACGCCGAAGCTGCTCTCGCAGCAGGAGGCCCTCGCGAAGGCGCAGGCGCGCAACGACGGCACGACCGTCATCGCCGACACCTCCGACAACGCCGGAGGCGGGGCAGCGTCCGACAATACGGACATGGTGCGCCTCCTTCTCGAGAAGGGCGTCACCGATGCCGCGGTCGGCCCGCTCTGGGATCCGGTCGCGGTGCGCTTCTGCTTCACGGTCGGCAAGGGCGCCCGTCTCAAGCTGCGCTTCGGCGGCAAGAGCGGTCCGGAATCGGGCACGCCGATCGATGCCGAGGTCGAGGTCACGGGGCTCTGCCGCGACGCGACGCAATCCTTCGGCGCCGCAAAGACGAAGCTCGGCGATTGCGCGGCGATCCGCATCGATGGGGTCGAGGTGGTGCTCTGCGCCCATCGCAACCAGGCGCTCGGCCGCGAGCTCTTCACCAATGTCGGCATCGATCCTGCGCAAAAGCGCATCGTCGTGGTGAAGTCGGCCAATCACTTCCGCGATGCCTTCGGCCCGATCGCCAAGGAGGTGCTTTACGCCGACGGCCGGGGCAACGTGCCGATCAATTGCCGCAGCCACCCGTTCACGAAGGTCGAGCGCCCGCTCTACCCGCTCGATCCACGGCCGGAAGGCCGGTTCGTGCTCTAAGCCAAGGTGATGTAAGCCACAACAGGCCCTCATCCGCCCCTCACTGCGTGAGGGGCACCTTCTCCCGCGCGAAGAGCGCGGGAGAAGGAGGCGCCTTTCCTTCTCCCGCCTCTTCGGCGGGAGAAGGTGTCGATCGCGTGAGCGATCGACGGATGAGGGTAAGCTGCGATTTGCTTGACCAGATTGGCTCACTTCCCGCTTGCCGCCTCGTTTGTTCCGTGAATTAATCCTCGCGAACGCTGCAAATTGGGAGGATGAAGATGGCAACGACACGTCGACGCTTCGTCCAGGGAAGTGTGGCGGCGGCGACGCTCATGGCCGCGCCCGCCATCGGCAGGGCAAGCGAAACGCCCGCCGCCGCGAAGACGCTCAAGGCCGTGATGCAGGGAGATTTGCGCTCCTTCGATCCGATCTGGACGACGGCGAACATCTCTTCCTATCACGGCGCCATGATCTACGACACGCTCTTCGGCGTCGACGGCAACGACAAGCCGCAGCCGCAGATGGTCGACAGCTTCGGCACGTCGGACGACCAGCTCACCTGGACATTCAAGCTTCGCGACGGCCTGGGTTTCCATGACGGCACGCCGGTCACGGCCGCAGATTGCGTCGCCTCGATCCGGCGCTGGGCGGTGCGCGACGGCGCAGGCCAGCACATGTTCCTGCGCGTCAAGGACATCGGCGCCAAGGACGACAAGACCTTCGCGATCACCTTCAGCGAGCCTTATCCGCTCATTCTCGATGCCTTCGCGAAGGCCGGCACGCCCGTCCTCTACATCATGCGCAAGAAGGACGCCGAGACCGACCCGATGCAGCAGATCACCGAATATGTCGGCTCCGGCCCCTTCATCTTCAACACCAGAGAGACGAAGCAGGGTGCGTTCTACGTCTATGACCGCAACGCGAACTACAAGCCGCGGCCCGAGCCTGCATCCGGCATGGCGGGCGGCAAGATCGCCAAGCTCGATCGCGTGATCTGGGAGAATGTGGCGGACGACCAGACCGCGATCGCCGCCCTGCAGAACGGCGAGATCGACTTCTACGAGCTGCCGCCGATCGACCTCATCGATCAGCTCGAGGCGGACAAGAATATTCATGTCGAGGTCTTGAACAAATCCGGCCAGATTGTCTGGTGCCGAATGAACTGGCTCTACCCGCCCTTCAACAACGTGAAGGCGCGCCAAGCGCTTCTCTATCTCGTCAACCAGAACGACGTGATGAAGGCCGCCTTCGGCAACCCGAAATACTACCGTGCTTGCGCTTCCTATTTCGGCTGCGGCACGCCGATGGAGAACGACGAGAACACGGAGTGGTTCAAGGAAGCGCCGAACAAGCCGAAGGCCGCGCAGCTCTTCAAGGAAGCGGGCTATGACGGCCGGCCGGTCGTCATTCTCCAGCCCACGAATTTCGCCGTTTTCAACACCGCCGATCAGCTTCTCGCCCAATGGCTGCGCGAGATCAACGTCAACGCCGAGCTTGCCGCCTCGGATTGGGGCGGCGTGGTCACGCGCCGCGCCAACCGCGAGCCGCCCGAGAAGGGCGGATGGAACATCTTCGTGACCTCGGCTTCAGGCGCCGCCTTCGGCAATCCGATCACGCTCGTCGGCCATCAGGCGAATGGCGACAAGGGGTGGTTCGGCTGGCCCTCCGACGAGACGCACGAGAGGCTTCGCGACAAATGGGCGAAGGCGCAGCCACAGGACCGCCTCGCCGTGGCCAAGGAGATCCAGCGCAACGCCTGGAACTTCGTGCCCCATGTTTATATGGGGCTCTACCTTCAGCCCGCCGCCATGCGCGCCAATGTCAAGGGCGTGATCGGCATGCCCGAGCTCATACCCTTCTGGAACGTCGAGAAGACCTGAGAAATTAGGGTGACGGTGCACTTAATGCATGGGATCGCGGATCCTCATTGCACAAATGCCACCGTGTGAATTAAGTGCACTGTCACCGTAATTCAACACCGTAATTGGCCCGCCCGATGATCGCCTATGTGGCCCGCCGCCTCGCTTCCCTCATCGTCGTCATGGCGCTCGTCGGCGTGTGCGTCTTCCTGCTTCTGCATCTCGCGCCCGGCGATCCGGCCGCGATCATCGCCGGTGACAACGCGACCCCCGCGCAGATCGCGGGGATCCGCACGAAGCTCGGCCTCGACGAAGCGCTGCCGCTGCAGTTCTTGCGCTGGAGCGGGGCGGTGCTCTCCGGCGATCTCGGTGTCTCGATCTTCTCGAACACGCCGGTCACCACCTTGATCGGGCAACGCCTCGAGCCGACCCTCTCGCTGGCGCTTGCGACGCTCGCCTTCGCGGTGCCGGTGGCGCTCGTGCTGGGCGTGCTCGCCGCCTGGCGGGCCGGCAGCTCGATCGACCGGGCCTCGATGATCGTCGCGGTCACGGGCTTCTCGGCGCCCGCCTTCGTGGTCGGCTACCTCATGATCTATGTCTTCGCCGTGACGCTCAAATGGTTTCCGGTACAAGGCTACACGCCGATCGCCGAGAACGTCGCCGATTGGGCGCGCCATCTCGTGCTGCCGGCGCTCACGCTCGGCCTCGCGTATGTGGCGCTCATCGCGCGCATCACGCGCGCCACCATGCTCGAGGTGCTCGCCGAGGACTATATCCGCACCGCCAAGGCGAAAGGCGTCGCGACAGGTCCGATGCTCCTCAAGCATGCCCTGAAGAACGCCGGCGTGCCGATCATCACGGTGATCGGCATCGGTGTCGCCTTGCTGATCGGCGGCGTCGTGATCACGGAAACGGTCTACAACATTCCAGGTATCGGGCGGCTCGTGGTCGATGCCATCTCGAAGCGCGACTACCCGATCATTCAAGGGGTGATCCTGGTGTTCTCGGCCGTCTACGTGGTGATCAACCTCGTGGTCGATCTTTCCTACACGTTCATCGATCCGAGGATACGCTATTGACCGAGGCCTCGGCATTCGGCGCGAGCGAGCTCGCGGCGAGCGTGGGCGTGGCGCCTCGTCGCCGCCATTTCGCGCGTCGCCATGCCTCGCTCGTCGCCGGCGGCATCATTCTTGCGACATTCGTCGTGCTTGCGCTCGCCGCGCCCTGGCTTCCGGGCGATCCTTTGACGATGACGCCCGCCCGTCGGCTCACGCCGCCCGGGAGCGGCTTCCTTCTCGGCACCGACGCGCTCGGCCGCGACGTGCTGGCGCGCACCATCTACGGGGCGCGCGTTTCGCTCCTCGTCGGCTTCCTGGTGGCGGCCACATCGATCGTGATCGGCCTCGCCATCGGACTCATCGCCGGCGCGATCCGCAAGGCCGACGCGCCGCTCATGCGCCTCATGGATGCGCTGATGGCCATTCCGGCGATCCTGCTCGCCATCGCGATGGTGTCGCTCACGTCGGCCAGCGTCACGACCGTGGTGATCGCCATCACCATTCCGGAAGTGCCGCGCGTGGTGCGCCTCGTGCGCTCGGTGGTGCTCGGCGTGCGCGAACAACCCTATGTCGAGGCGGCGATCGCGGGCGGCGCGCGCCTGCCGAAGATCATCCTTCGCCACATCCTGCCTTCGACCATCCCGCCGCTCATCGTGCAGGCGACCTATATCTGCGCGTCCGCCATCCTCGTCGAGGCGTCGCTCTCGTTCCTCGGCGCGGGCTCGCCGCCGGAGATCCCGAGCTGGGGCAACATGATCGCCTCGTCGCGGCTTTATCTCGCGCGCGCGCCGTGGACCATCTTCTCGCCCGGGATCGCGCTCGCGCTTGTGGTGCTCGCGGTGAACCTCGTGGGCGATGGCCTTCGCGACCGCCTCGATCCGCGTTTAGCGCGTCGTATGTGAGGCAGAGTTGGGCGAGAAGCTTCTCACCGTCCGCGGCCTCAAAACGCATTTCTTCAACGCCGACGGCGTGACGAGGGCGGTCGACGGCGTATCTTTCGAAGTCGCGGCCGGCGAGACGCTCGGCATCGTCGGCGAATCCGGCTGCGGCAAGAGCGTCACGGCCTTGTCGGTGATGCGGCTTTTGCCCGAGAAGAGCGCGCGCATCGTCGAGGGGTCGATATTGTTCGAAGGACGAGATCTCGCCGCGCTCGACGAGAGGACGATGCGCTCCATTCGGGGCAACCGCATCGCCATGATCTTCCAGGAGCCGATGACGAGCCTCAACCCGCTGTTGCGCGTCGGCGAGCAGATCGCCGAAGCCCTTCGCATCCATACCGGCGCCGATCGGCGCACGGCGCGCCAGAAGGCCGCGCGCATGCTCAAGCTCGTGCGCATCCCGGATGCGGAGAAGCGCCTCGACGACTACCCGCACCAATTCTCCGGCGGCATGCGCCAGCGTGTGATGATCGCCATGGCGCTCGCCTGCGACCCGCGCCTCCTGATCGCCGACGAGCCCACCACGGCGCTCGACGTCACCATCCAGGCGCAGATCCTGAAGCTCCTCATCGAGCTCAAGGCGCGCACCGGCGCCGCCGTGATCTTGATCACGCATGATCTCGGCGTCGTCGCCGAGACCTGCCGGCGCGTCATCGTCATGTATGCGGGCCGCAAGGTCGAGGAGGCCTCGGTCGAGGCGCTCTTCGAGCATCCGGCCCATCCCTATACGCAAGGGCTCATGGCGGCGACGCCGCGGCGAGGCGCAGGTGCCGCGGTGCGCCGGCTCGCCGAGATCCGCGGGCTCGTGCCGTCGCTGCGCGAGGAGATCACCGGGTGCCCCTTCGCGCCCCGTTGCGCCCTCGCCGAGGAGCGCTGCCGCCGCGAGGCGCCGCGTTTCTCCGAGATTGCGCCGGGGCACGGGGTCGCCTGCTTCGTCGCGCAGCGGGCCGCCGCATGAGCGCCTCTGTCGCTCCGGCCTCGGTTTCCCCGGCCGCGGTCGCGCCGTTGCTCGAGGTCGAAGGCCTGGCGAAATATTTCGCCACGGGCGGCGGATTGCTGAAGCGCGCCGAGCCGCGCCTGCGCGCCGTCGATGGCGTGAGCTTCTCGCTGCAACGCGGCGAGACGCTGTGCCTCGTCGGCGAATCGGGATGCGGCAAATCCACCGTCGGCAAGCTCATCTTGCGCCTGATTGAGCCGAGCGCCGGCGCGATCCGCATCGACGGCACGGACGTGACGCAGGCGAAGGGTCAAGCCTTGCGCGCCTTTCGCAAGCGCGTGCAGATGATTTTCCAGGACCCGTTCGCCTCGCTCAACCCGCGCCTCAAGGCGGCGACCATCGTGAGCGAGCCTTTGGAGAATTACGGCATCCTCTCGGCCGAGGAGCGGCGCGAGAAGGTCGCCGATCTCTTCGCGCGGGTCGGGCTGCGGCCTGAGGCCGCCCACAAGTTCCCGTTCGAGTTCTCGGGAGGCCAGCGCCAGCGCATCGGCATCGCGCGTGCGCTCGCGCTCTCGCCCGATCTCATCGTCGCCGACGAGCCCGTTTCGGCGCTTGACGTCTCGGTCCAGGCGCAAGTCCTCAACCTCCTCGTCGACCTGCGCGAGGCGCTCGGCCTCGCCTATCTCTTCATCTCGCATGATCTCGGCGTGGTCGAGCACATCGCGCATCGCGTCGCCGTCATGTATCTCGGTCGCATCGTCGAGATCGGCGGCAAGGAACGCATCTTCGACGCGCCACGCCATCCCTATACGCAAGCCCTAATGGCCGCGGCGCCTGTCGCCGACCCGCGCTTGAGGCGCGAGCGCATCGTGCTCGAAGGCGACGTGCCCTCACCGCCCGATCCGCCGAAAGGTTGCGCCTTCCATCCCCGCTGCCCTTACGCCTTCGACCGTTGCCGGGTCGAGACGCCCGTGCTCACACCACGCAGCGCCGGGCATTTGGCGGCGTGTCATTTGGAATGACGGGAATTACGGTGACAGCGCACTTGATTCACCCAATTGCCTGTTCACTTCGACTATGGCCGCAGTGTGAACTAAGTGCACTATCACCGTAATTCACCGTAATCCAGGAGCGCCCGGCACCGGAAGGGCCGTCGTCTGCTTGATGCGCTCCATGGCGAAGCGCGAGGTGACGTTCTTGAGCGGCATCGCGGCGATCAGGCGCTTGTAGAACTGGTCATAGGCCGCCATGTCGGCGACGACGACACGCAATTGGTAATCGACCTCGCCGGCCATGCGATAGAGTTCCATCACCTCGGGCATGGCCGAGACCGTCTCGGCGAAGCGGGCGAGCCATTCGGCCGAGTGATCGTTCGTCTCGATGGCGACGAAGACCGTGAGGCCGAGCCCGATCTTCTCGGGCGACACGAGGGCGACGCGCTTCGTGATGACGCCCTTTTGCTCGAGACGCTGGACGCGTTTCCAGCACGGTGTCTGGGACAGATGCACACGCTCGGCGAGCTCCGCGATGGAGAGGCTCGCATCGGCCTGGAGGAGCGTGAGGATCTTGCGGTCGGTCGCGTCCATGGGGTGAGGCGTTGGGCTTGAGCAGGAGCAGTGGGAATCGCCTTCCGGGACGATCCTGTCAAGCGGCAAGAATTACGGTGACAGTGCACTTAATTCATGGGATCGCCGATCCTCACTATTCAAACGGCCTTTGTGTGAATTAAGTGCACCGTCATCGTAATTCACGTGGCCATCGTGTGAATTAAGTGCACTTTCACCTAGTTCACCAGACGGACCACGTGCTTGCCTTGGCGGGCAAAGCGGAGCGTCAACTCGTTGATCTCGCCCTGTTGGTCGACGAGGATGCGCTTGGCTTCGCGGCGAGCGAAGTCGAGCACCTCGGCGCAAACGTGCCGGTCGTAAAGGATGACTTCGGCCGATTGGAGCGCGCGCACCGCCTTGATCGTGAGGAGGTCGGGATCGCCCGGTCCCGCGTCGACGAGCGTGACGCGGCCTTTCGGCGCCGCGCCGCGCTTCTCGCGCGCCGCTTCATCAAGAAGGCTCTGGCGTAGCGCCGATCGCGGCTCGAGCGCGGGCTCTGCGAGCGCCCGATCGGAGAAGCGCTCCCAGAAGGCGCGCCGTTGCGCAAAGCCGAGGCCGAGCCGCGAAAGCGCCGGGCGCCAATCGCGCGCGGCCTCTGCCCAACGCTTGATTCCTTGCGGCAAGAGCGCTTCGACCTTGGCCCTGATCGCCTGAGCGAAGACGGGTGCCGCGCCATCCGTCGAGATCGAGACGAGAAGCGGGGAACGGTTGACGATCGCGCCGAATTGGAGGTCGCAGAAGCGCGGCTTGTCGATGACGTTGACGGGAACGCCCGCCCGGCGCGCCGCCTTTGCGAAGCGGGCCGTCTCCTCGTCGGACGACAGGTCCGCGATGGCGATCGCCGCGCCGGGAAGGTCGCCATCCTGCCAATGGCGCGTCTGCACGCGTACCGATCCGGCCGGCGGGTCTTCGGCAAGCGCGCGAAAGCGCGCGTCATGATTCCCGGCAAAGACCTCGACATCGGCGCCGCTTGCCGCCAGGAGCTCGGCTTTCCAGAGCGCGGCTTCGGTCTCGCCGACGACCAGGGCCCGGCGGCCGGCGAGCTTGAGAAAGATCGGCAAGCTCGAAAGCGCGTCGATGCGATGGTAATTACGGTGACGGTGCACTGAATTCACGGGATCGCCGAGGTAATTACGGTGACGGTGCACTGAATTCACACCATCGGCGATCTGTGTAATAAGATGGCCGACCCCATGAATTAAGTGCACTGTCACCGTAATTACGCATCACCGTAATTACCCGGACAATTGCGCCGGTGGGAAAGCGAGCCAGAGCGCCGACAGGATCAGGACAACGAGAAGGAGGCCGAGATTGGCCAAATCTCCGAATTCCTCCGGCCGAATCCCGTGTTCGCCGGCGGCAGCGTCCCGTTCATGCCAAGAGCGCATGTGCAAGCCTTCGCTCATGAGAAGCCTCCCTCGCGGCGCGACGATGATCCAGAATGCTCGAGCCTCGCCCCGAGCCTCGCTGGTAATGAAGCGTGATCGCTTGCAGGGCCGAGGTCCATTGCGCGATCGGCTGACGCCCCAGCACTGCCTCCGGCGTCTCGACCTCGTCGAAGCCGCATCCGAGCGCATGGCGCAATTGATCTGCGATCAGGGGGCCGAAGGCACGCAAGGTTCCGCCAAAGCCGCGCCGGCGCAGCCCCCTGGCGAGGCTGAAACCTCGCCCATCCGCGAAGGACGGAAAGTCGATCGAGACGAGGGCCACATCATCGAGAAGCGGCCAAACCTCGTCGAGCTTTGCGGTGTTCGGCAGATGCGCACCGAGGCGGTCACCGCGTGCGAGAACCTCCCCGCGCGCGCTCGCCAGCTGATCGAGCGGCAAGATCACGCCGCCGGAAGGGACGGCGGCGCCTTGCGCGGCGCGCGTGAACCCGTCCTCCTTGAGGCCCAAGGCATCGATCAGCGGCATGCATCTCTCCTTCGGAATTACGGTGACGGTGCACTTATGATTACGGTGGCAGTGCACTTGATTCACACGACGGCGAAAGTTCAAAGTAGACCGGCGACTCCCATGAATTAAGTGCACTGTCACCGTAATTCGAATACTTGGCGGAAGGGCGCGATGCCGATACGCCGATAGGTCGCGATGAACTCCTCGCCGGCGGAACGCTTCGCGAGATACACCTCGACGATCTTCTCGACCGCGTCCGGCACCTCTTCGGCCGCGAGCCCCGGGCCGAGCCGCTCGCCGAGCGCCGCCTTCTCGGTCGCGTCGCCGCCCAGCGTGAGCTGGTAGTATTCGGCGCCGTTCTTCTCGAGGCCGAGAATGCCGATATTGCCGATATGGTGGTGACCGCAGGCGTTGATGCAGCCCGAGATCTTGATCCCGAGCGGGCCGATGTCGCGCTGCCTTGCGCCATCCGCGAAGCGCCGTGACAAGGATTGCGCGATCGGGATCGAGCGCGCCGTGGCGAGCGAGCAATAATCGAGGCCGGGACAGGAGATGATGTCGGTCACGAACCCGGCATTCGCGGTCCCGAGCTCGGCCGCGTCGAGCGCTTCCCAAAGTGCGAAGAGCTCGTCCTTGCGCACATGCGGCAGCACGAGGTTCTGCGTATGGGTGACACGGATTTCGCCGAAGCTGTGCCGCTCGGCGAGCTCGGCGACGATGCGCATCTGCTCGGACGTGGCGTCTCCCGGAACGCCGCCGATCGGTTTGAGCGAGATCGTGACCGCCGCGTAGCCGGGCACGCGATGGGCCGAGACATTCGTTTCGACAAAGCGTGCGAAATCGCGATGCGCGGCTTGCGCGATCGAAAGCTTCACCGAATGCTCGGGCAGCTCTTCGTATGGAGGCGGCGCGAAATAGGCGGCGATGCGCTTCACCTCTTCCGGATCGGCGTTGACGCTCGGCCCGTCGAGGGCGGCAAACTCGGCCTCGACACGACGACGGAACTCGTCGGCGCCGATCTCGTGCACCAGGATCTTCACGCGCGCCTTGAACTTGTTGTCGCGCCGGCCCTCGAGATTGTAGACGCGCATGATCGCCTCGAGAAAGCTGAGAAGATCGGCCTTCGGCAGGAACTCGCGCACGACCTTGCCGATCATCGGCGTGCGGCCGAGGCCACCGCCGACGATCACCTCGTATCCGATCTCGCCGGTTCCCGGCCGACGCAGGATGCGAAGCCCGATGTCATGCGCCTTGATGGCGGCCCGGTCATGCTCGGCGCCGGTGACCGCGATCTTGAACTTGCGCGGGAGGAAGCTGAACTCCGGATGCAGGCTCGACCATTGCCGGATGAGCTCGGCGGTCGGCCGCGGGTCCTCGACCTCATCGGCGGCGACGCCGGCGAAGTGATCGGCCGTGACATTGCGGATGCAATTGCCGGAAGTTTGGATGGCGTGCATCTCGACGTCCGCGAGGAGGTCGAGGATGTCGGGCACGTCCTTGAGCTTCGGCCAGTTGAACTGGAGGTTTTGCCGCGTGGTGAAATGGCCGTAGCCGCGATCGTAGCGATCGGCGATGAGCGCGAGTTGCCGGAGCTGGCGCGATGAAAGCGTGCCATACGGAACGGCGATGCGCAGCATATAGGCGTGCAATTGCAGGTAGAGGCCGTTTTGCAGGCGCAGCGGCTTGAACTCGTCTTCCGTCAGGGACCCATCGAGGCGCCGTTGCACCTGCGCGCGGAACTCGCGCACGCGATCGCGCACGAAGCGTTCATCGAACTC
>JAFBAK010000345.1 GCA_019247795.1 Hyphomicrobiales bacterium
GGGCGGCCCCCCTTCTTCGGAGTTTCGAATCGGTCGATGGGAGGGCGGATCGGGGGAGACTGCGCAAATAGCGCGTCGGAAAGATCGCGGCCGACTCCAACTCCACGCTGGCACAAAGCGGATGACCCCGCTCCGAGGCGGCAACGAATCGGCACGATTCCGCTCGGATTTGGGAAGTTCCCCCAACCGACTCTGTTGTCCTTGACAGAAAATTCGTCCCAGTCATGTTAGGCGGGGCCTTCGCCGTCCGCTCGCATGACTTCACATAACAATGTTAAGAGGGAAGGGGCGGGGCGGGCAGATTTGCTAAATGGCTTCAGGCGAGAGTTCCAAGCCGAACGGCTTCGGATGCGGTCTGAGGTTTGCGTCAGTGTCTGTCTGGCGCGGACCCCGGGTCGATTGTGGCAACGGCCATTTGGCAAATGGCATTTCGTAAGGGCGGAGGAGGTGAGCGAGCTGGATGTTGCAAATCCACGATGATCGAGAATCGGCGTGTCTGCTGGACGCGCGAAGCCAAATTGCAAAGTGGAGTATCGTTTGACCCCTTTCTCATGCGCCGTCTGCTCAAGTCCCGCGATCGTGCTTCCGAGCAAAATCGAGGATCACAGTCCGATCAAATGCCGCCGCTGCAACGCCGTTGTCGGGACCTGGGGCGAGCTCAAGGAGAGAGCCCTGCGCAGCGCCTCAAGCGTGAATGCGCATGGGCCTCTGAGTTGTGACCCGCTGCCATCACCACGACGGCGCACGCGCTGAATGGCACGCGGCCCGGTCGATCACCATCCTCTTACGAACCAGCCGCGCATTCCAAGTAGTTTGGGTCGAGACTTCGTGGGCTTGTCCTGCGAGCGTGCCGGCCACTCACAACATTTGCTATAGGCCCGCAAAGCAATCTTTGCTCCGAGAGAGCAAGATTCGCTTCGATCTTTGAACGACATAGCAGTGTGACGCGCCCATCCTGGCGCGAGGACACTTGTTGGCGCGGCCAAGGCCTCGTTCTCACAGGCGTCGAAACGCCTTCAGACGACAGGATCAGCGGTTTTGAGGATTTCCTCGAGCCGGACCTTCTCAAGAAGGAGATCCGTCACCAATCGGCGGAGTCGAGAATTCTCAAGCTTAAGCTCACCGAGCCGAGCCATGTTCTCCGCCTTGATTAGGGGGTCTTTCGGCCGGTGCTCGCGCCTCTCGGCGACCCTTCCACCCTCCAGCGCCGGCCGGCCATGCCGCCACCGATGGTAGGTCATAACACTCACTCCCAGGGTGCGAGCGATGTCGCTTTGCAGCCTGCCTTCCGCCGCCATCTGGTCGGCTTGCCGGAGCTTTGCTATGATCTCCGGAGCCGAATGCCTTCTTCTTTTCACCATTGTCTCTCACCGGCTGCGCCGGCCCTTCTGCCACCCATTACGTCCTCTTGGCCGCACGTCCCCGGTGCCCGAATATGCTCGGGCCTATCCTTGTGCCAAAGGCGCCTATTCTCCCCCGCAGTCTCCACAGATCGATCTCGGGAGATCGACAATGCGACGATGCTCCAGCGAACACGAGCCGCGCCGAAACAAGAGGTACATAGGCTCGATCCGCACCAAATCAATCCAGCATGATCAACCGCAGCGTGCAAGGGTGGAGGACTCAATTTTTTGTGAAACAAACATCAACGTCGAGGTTATCAACACTCAAATAGCGTACGAGCGTTATTGTTATGGAATGCATGAGCCGCGCCTTTGCCTGCGGCCCGGATTCCGCTTTGCGCCCCAATATATTGTAAAGCACCGGGGGGTACTACCTCGAATTGGCAAAGATCGTGTGCCTGATTTCGCGCCCGAGTTGAGGTTCAGGATCTTCAAGCAGAGGGACGGCGACGATCTCCGGACAATCCGATATTTGGAGCTCGACAACTTCGATTTGATGCGATCCGATGAGGCGAGCCCCGCCAGTGACCAAAACTCGCCGTGCGCACCAGCATGACGACCTGCTGCCTCTTGTCCATTCACCTGGCGCATCACCACGAAACGAATGGGGAGCAAGTCCTTGGCGGAGGAGAGCCGCAAGATCTTGCCCCCGCCGGGCCCATATCATAGGTGATGTTACATATCGATTGTGGCGTGTGCTCCTCGGTCGCGCCGCCGACGAGGGTTCGCGCGATCTCAGGTTGACCCACGCGAAGGCCGAGGCATCCGGACCGCCGTTTTCCGGAGGTCTACCGACTTGCTGTGAATGGCACGGATGCTCGGGTTCTCATCCGTTTCCTCGACGATCGGAAAATATCCACGAGCTCGAGACGAGGTAGCTCGCAAAGGCGCATAGAACTGCGGCCACGCTGGAAGCAGCGAGGGCCGACGCCCACCCCGCTATCACCAGCCATTCCACGAGTAGCGCCGCAAATATCCCGCAGGCAATCTGCAGGGCGGCATACAGAGGCAGTGAGACGCGATGTTCTCGCGACGAGCGAAACGTGAAGCGACGCTGGCAAGCATATGAGAACGCGAACATCGTGGCGTAGGCGACGACGCTGGCCCAAAAGGGTGGCCATCCCGAAATCAGCTGCAAGAGATAGCAGATGATCGTGTAGCCGGCCGTCGCTGCGCCGCCGACGAGCGAAAAGCGAATGAAGCGGGCTCGAGGGGCGGGCAGTTCAGGAGAACGCAATGCGGCCTGACCTGATCTTGACTCGCATGTTTCATTGCGCATGGTGGAAATGTGATGGAAATTGTTTCTGCAACGCATACTTCACATCTTAATGTTAATTCAATTCCGTGGTGGTTAAAATGGAAGAACATTGAAACCGGTTTGTGCCTGATCGATGAGGACAGCGTGCAAGTTGTAACCAGGGAGTATGTTTTGCGTCCGTTCTTTTTTGCGGTGCCCCAGCCCGCGATCGCACTGCCGAGCAAGATCGAGGATCACAACCCGATCCGGTGTCGGCGCTGTGACACGAACATCGGAACCGGGTGATCTCAAGGAACGCGCCATTCGGAGCGCGTCCGGGTCGCGATCGGAGCAAACCGTGAGCTGCGATCCTAGCGAATGAGCGTTATGTTATGAAACGCAATGAACACTCACTTGGCCTCTCAGAGCCGGGCTCTGCAGCGCACGGCCAATATTGGATGCTGCCGGGGTGACTACCTCGAATTGGCAGCTAGTAATCGGCCGCGTTTCTGATAGTTTCCCGCGAGCTGAGAAATGTTTCTACGCGCTGCCGAAAAAACGCTGTTTGCACTTTCCGGCAGCGATATTTTGCGCCTTCTTAGAGATGCATAGCGCTTTTCGTGGTTTGAAAGCGAACTACCGGAGGGGGTGGATCAAATCTACCCTGCGTTTTTTCTATTTGGGCGGGTCTCCCATCGGTGGAGACCCTGCCGCTTCAAGTAGCGGAGATAGATGATGTCAAATCGTGTGTCTGATTGTGCAGCGGAGTTGAGGTTCAGGAACTTTAAGCAGAGGGGCGACGACGATCTCCGGACGATCCGACATTTGGAACTCGAGAATTTCGATTTGCGAAACGAAGTCACCAGGCTGACCGTGCACAATGCCACGCTGCGGCGGATGCTCTCGAATCGCAATGCGCGGTCCGAGTAACACCAAGCGAGCTTTCCGTGGCGCTTTGCATCCCTTTCCGGCCTTGAGCGCAACCTGGCGCTATCGATCGGCGCCTCGCCGCATCGTCGCGCCTCTCTGGGACGTGTGGGCGCGAAACCGGCTCACCCTTCCTGCAGGATTGTCGACCCTCTTTCAAAAGTCGCGTGCATCGCCCCACGCCGGTCCGAGTTCCAACAACGATAGACGATGAACGCCAGCGCTCGGCTCCCGACGGCAAGGGCCGAACATCACATCTTAACATCAACATGGCAGTGAGCGTTTGCTTGGCAGGCGGGGTTCGAGAAGTACCGGCGATCGCCGTCACTTTGAAGTTTCCTGCGCGAGCACGCGGTTTCTGACCAGCCAATCGAGGGTGCGAAACCAGGATTCCTCTGTGTTGCCCCGCATGTCCGCGCTCGCCGTGGCCAAAACTCGGCCCGTTTCGGCATCCCGCGTATAGATGTTGATGTTCAGGATCAAGTTCGATACTTTTTGCACCATTCCGGTGATCGCGAGCTTCGCGCCAAGCGTTCGGGCCATGCCAGCGTCGCACCCGCCACATGCCTGAAGGTTGGCGTGACGGGCCTCTTCGGCGACCGGCGCTATGTCGATGATCTTGAAACGGCCGGACGCCTCAAGCTCTTGCCTCAGCCGCTCGCCCAATCTTCGAAGGCGATCCTGCTCATCCTGCCGGACCGCCCCTGACGCACCTTCGAGCGAGGTATCGATCCACTCGAAATCGAACACCGCTGCGGATACGGGAACGCCCGCAAATGAAGGGCTTTGCGCAAGCAGTGAAAGCGCCAATACGGAACCAAGAAGGAAGTCGCGCATGTCTCATCATGCGGCGAGGTTCGGCCCTCGATCAAGGCCCGGTCCCTTGGTCTGGGAGCCGCGCCCGCGCGCATGAACCAGCGCACTCGTGGAGGACTAGACCGTCTGTGCGGTGTGGGTAGATCATAATCGACTATGGACGCTGAAAGGAGCCAAGCATTTACTGAATTGCCATCCGCGCTCAACGGATGTGGATGGTGATCCAGGTAAACTTAAGGGTGTCCCAAGGTCTTCCTCCCTCGGGCACCCCCTTTTCACTCGCCCGGGAGAAGAAATGGATTCCAAGGTTTTCCTCATGTAACTTGCCGGATACGGCTTGACGATGGCAGAAAACCTTTACCGCCTGCCGGCTCATCCAGTGTTTCTGCAAAGTTGCATCTGGCATGATTACGATCTGGCGCCCCGCTTTTCGTTGCGTCGCGGTTTTCTCGGCTCCTGGGCCGCCAAGCTCGAGGGGAGATTGCGTTCGGTCCGCGTCGCGCATTCAAAGCTGATCACGCCGCTCGAATTTCGTCTCGCCGCAAGGGAATTTGCGCTCAACTGACGAGGGCACGTCACGGCCTTCAGTGATATATCGGGATATGCATGACCCACTATTATGTTCTGCGTTTCGTGCAAACCTCCGACGGGCGCCTTGTCGCCGCCGAGCGGGAAGAGAAAATGACCGGCATGGCGGCCGTGAGCAGCGCCTGCGCCTACGCGACCGGGAAGGGCGGAGCCGTCGCCTTCTCGCAGCACGGGGATCACCCGTCGGCCGGCGCGCGGGCTTGCCGCATCATTGCCGGGCTTGGACTTCTCCCAGAGGAGGTTGAACCCTATCTCGCAGGCTCAACGAGCTGATCGGTCCGCGTTCGGCTTTCTCCGGCACCCGAAGCTCAAGGCACTCTCGACCGCAGGAGCGAAATCGAGGTCAAGGCGCGGCGCTTTGCGAGTGCATGAAATTTTCCATGCTCTGATCCTGAACTTGTTGCATACGCACCGATTGGCGGGCCTCGGCTTCATGGCGGCGGCTCGTCGCATCCGCGACGCATTCGTCGTAAGCAGTGGTCGAGGGGGTCAGACCGCGGTCGGCACATTGGTCCTTGTCAGCGGCGAGCCGTCGTTCGGACGACACGCATCCGGCAAGAACGATTGACATCGCGGCAATCCCGAGAGCGATGCGCTTTGCGGCATGGAACCGATAAATGGGGCTGTTCGTCATGTGTCGCGGCTCAGTCCTTTGTCCGAATTTTTTTCGGACACCTGAAGCAGAAGCGTGAGTCGCGACACCTCGAGGCGAAGCGCCGCATTCTCCTTCTCGAGCGCCTCGATCCTTGCCTTGGCGAGTTCCCCATAATGGGCCGCTGCGGGGTCGACATTCTCCTTGAAACGGACCCCGGCAGCGTTTTCCTTCCTCCATTTGAGCTCGCAAGGATATACGGCGCTTCGCTGCGGAACCTCGAGGTCGAATTCCTGAGGGAGTACGTAAGTGCGATCGACCTCCAGCTTGGCTCCAGCCGGCGAGATGTCCCTCACCACGCAATCAATCGTCACGTTCCGGTTATAGAACCGGATCGTCGCCTTGAGGAACGACCTCGAGCGCACGGACCGCCGTTCCTTGAGCATGGTGATCTATCTTCCTCGATACAATCCTCTTGCCCAATCTCGCCCGTGCTCCGCGGAAAACGCGGTTTCCCTAGATCAGGAGGGACACGTCCGAAGTCGTAGGGATGTCCCGAGCCGTGGCCGGGTTCAGTATAGCTCACGCATCGGGCGGGGGAAGAAAAGAGTTCGGAGGGATCGGTCGCTAAGCGAGGACGGCAAGTGATCTGCGCAGTCTCAACTCGCAGCGATCCAGATGTTTGAGGATGTTGCAGGATGGTCGGAGTGATAGGATTTGAACCTACGACCCCCTCGTCCCGAACGAGGTGCTCTACCAGGCTGAGCCACACTCCGACAACGCTGCGTATATAACTCCGCGGATTTCATGCGGCAAGTTCCCATGTGGGCAAGCTCGGCTGGCCGCTGCGGGAAACTCCAAGCTCCCGCCAAGCTCCCGACAAGCACCCGCCTTGCATTGCGCGACTTTCGAACATGTAGTTTGATCGATCCATAATCGACGCAGTTCAGCTGCAGTCGTGGCCGACCAGGGAGAAAATGCCATGACGAGTGAAGCATCGGGCTTCATCAGCCGCCGGGAATTGGCACAATTTCTCGGTGTTGGAGGAGCGATGCTCGCGGCTGGGCTTCCCGAGTGCGTATTGGCGCAAGCCTCGAAGACGACGCTCGTCATCGGCATTGATATCAGCGACACCATCACCCTCGATCCGGCGAGACAGGCCCAATACACGCCACCCATGACATTGACGGCAGCCTACGACATGCTCGTCACCATGTATCCCGGAGATTACATCAACCTCAAGCCTGCCCTTGCTACCTCCTGGGCCCGCACGCCCGACCGCAAGGGGTGGCGCTTCACGATCCGAGACGGCGTGAAATTCGCGAGCGGCAATCCGATGACCGTCGATGATGTCAAATGGTCACTCGACCGTGTGCTTTATCTCGGCGACCAGCCCTCTCAATACATCGCCAACATCGATCACACGGCGATCGTCGATGAGAAGACAGTCGATGTGATCTTGAAAAACCCCGACGAGCCGATCCTCACGATCCTGGCCGCGCCGGGATTCCCGGTGATCGACCGCAAGCTCGTGGAGCAGCATGGCGGCGACGGGTCGAGCGCCGCCAAGGAGAAGGACAAAGCGACGACCTGGCTCAACGACAACTCCGCCGGTACCGGCGCCTACCGGTTGGTGCGCTGGGAACGCAACGCCCAAATCCAGCTCTTGCGCAATGACAATTTCTGGCGCGGCAAGCCAGCCTTCGAGCGGGTGATCATCCGACATATCGGAGACAGCGCGGCGCAGCTGCTCGCCGTTCGTCGCGGCGACGTCGACATCGCCTTCAACCTCATCCCCGAGCAGGTGGCGACGCTGAAGGCGGAGCCGAAGCTGCGCCTCGAGGCGCTCACCAGCCTCGATTTCGTTTATATGGCGCTCACTCAGGAGCCGGAGTTCAACAAGGCGCTCGCCGTAAAGGAGGCGCGCCAGGCGATCGGCTACGCGATCGATTACGACGGCATCAAGGATTCCATGCTCGGCGGAGCCGCCCTGCGACCGGCGCATTTCCTTCCGATCGGCGTCTCAGGTTCAACCGAGGAGATCGCCCGCGAGATCGGCTTTCGGCAAGACCTCGGGAAATCGAAGGAGCTGCTCGCCAAGGCCGGCTTCCCGGACGGCTTCGAATTCGAGATCGACTACGGCAACGCCGCCATCGCCGGAATCTCCTATCAGACGCTGGCCCAAAAGCTGCAGGCGGATCTTGCGCGTGTCGGGATCAAGGCGAAGCTCAACCCGATGGATCAGGTGAATGCGCGCACGATGTACACCACAGGGAAGGCAACGGGCGGCGTGCTCACCTTCTGGAATCCCCCGGCGGTCGAGAACCTTCTTTGGGCCGCGGCCACCGTCGAGCGAGTCGCCAAACGCGTGCATTGGACGCCACCCGCAGCCCTCGTGCAGCTCATCCACGACGCGGCCGCCGAGACCGATCCCAAAAAGCAGGCCGCGATGTGGGTCGACTATCAAAAGCAGATGGTGGATCAGGCAAATCACTTCATCCTTTTCCAGCCGATCTATCAGATCGCGGTGCGCGACACGCTCGCGAAGCTGCCACTCACGGCGTCGGGTTGGCAGCTCGACATGTATGCAGTGAAGCCGGCCTGAAGGGCGCGGATTTGAGCCATTGGATTCGTTTGGAAAAAGATCTCGCGCCTTCAGCTTCGCAGCCGCAATAGCCTCGTCGCCTTTTCGACATTGACGGCGCCACTCGGAACATCGCCGGCGACGAGCGCGCGTGCCTGCTCTACGGTGTCGAAAGCTTGATGCTCGATGGCGCTCGGCGTGAGACCCGCTATGTGCGGCGTCGCGATGACATCGGCGCGCCGGGCGAGGCGAAGCGACGGCTTCTGATCCGGTGCCCTTCCCACATCCATGGCGGCTCCGGCGATGCGCTTGTCGTCGAGCGCTTGCTCGAGCGCCGCCTCATCGACGAGATTGCCGCGCGAAAGGTTGAGGAAGAACGCATCGCGCCGCATGCGTGCGAAGGCTGCCTCGTTCATGAGGTTTTCCGTTTCCGCCGTCGCGACCGCGAGGCAGGTGACAAAATCCGCGTTCGACAAAACCTCGTCGAACGAAGCCTGGAGCACGCCGACATCCCCGATCTTCTTCTTGGGATCGTAGGCCATCACGCGCATGCCGAGCGCAAGACCGAGTCTTGCGAGGTATTCCCCGATCACGCCATAGCCGATGATGCCGAGCGTCGAGCCTTTAAGCTGGCGGCCCATCTGGACAGAAGCATCCGCGCCGCCCCGATATTCGATCGTGGAGACCGTCATATGACGGGCGAGATCGACCATCATCCCCACTGCGAGTTCGGCGACCGAGGCGTCGAAGCCGGGTGTCGCACGCGCGACCAGGATGCCGTTGCGGCTTGCAGCCTCGACGTCGACGTTGCGGATATCGACCGCGCAGCGGAGGAAGGCGACCGCATCTCGCGCCTTCTCGAAGAACTCGGCCGGTCCCGGCGTCTGTCGATCCGAGATGATGATCTCGCAGCCTTGCGCCTCGACCGCGAGGCCGCGCGCGTCGAGCACGCGCCCCGTCGTGTTGAGCGCGACGTCCGCGAACTCGCGCAGTGCCGAGACCGCCCGCGCTCCGTAGTAGTTCTCCAGCATCTCGGGAACGTGGGTAAGAAATACTTTCGCCATCTCGTCAAACCTCCACGGCGCAGCCGCTTTCGGCAGACCGCAACAGCGCCTCGATCAAAAGCTGCACTTTCAGCGCCTCGCGTCCGCTGATCTCGGGATCACGGTCATCGCCAAGCGCGTCGATAAAATCGGCGATCACGCCACGATGCGCCTCATGCGAGAAGGCCATCGGATCGGCTCCGCCGCTCTTCGATTCCGGGCCCTCCTCGTGCAAATGCCTGCCGTCCTTGTAAAAGACATCGAGCGTTTCGGCGGCGAGCACGATCGTAGCGCGTTCGCAGGCAAGCTCGATGCGTTCGGGGAAACCCGGATACGCGACCGTCGTCGCATCGATGGTGCCGATGGCGCCGTCGGCAAAGGTGATCGCGGCACCGACTACGTCCTCCGTGTCGATCTTGCGCAACGCAGACGTCGTGGCGAATGCGGCAACCCGTGTGATCGGGCCGGCAAGATGCTGAAACAGGTCAAGCGTGTGGATCGCTTGCGTCAGCAGCACGCCACCGCCATCGCGCGCCTTCATGCCGCGCCCGGCCTGAGCGAAATAGTCCGGTGCGCGCCACCAGCGGATCGCCGCCGAGCCCGAGATGAGGAGACCGAGCTCGCCCGATGCGAGAAGATCGGCGACGCGGCGCGAACCCGTTCGGAAGCGATGCTGCAGCACGACGCCGAGCCGGAGTTTGGCTCGTTCCATTTCCTCGACCGCTTCGCGCGCTCGCGCCACCGAGGCCTCGAGCGGCTTCTCCACGAGCACATGCTTGCCGGCCGCGGCGGCGCGCAAGATCAGATCGCGATGGGTGAAAGGCGGTGTGAGAAGAAGCACGGCGTCGACCGATCGATCCGCGAAGACCTCGTCGAGATCGTCCGTCACGCGAAGATCGGGATGTGCCGCAGCAAAGCTCTCGCGGCGCTCGGTGCTCGGCGTGCAACAGGCCGCGATTTCCACTCGGTCGGCAAGATCGCGCAAGCTCGAGAGATGCGGCTTGGCGGCCATTCCCAAGCCGATCACGGCCAGCCGCAGTTTGCCCTGCCGCCCCCCAATTGCCTTGCGGCTCATCCGATTTCCTCCCGCGCGGTCGATATGAAGTGCCGAAGAGACCGAGGATCAGCGGCCGAACAAGGCCGGCCGTTTTTCCTCGAAGGCCTTGATGCCCTCGCGATGATCCCCTGCAGCAAAGCAGAGCGTATTCATCTCGTTCTCGTAGGCGAGGCCGGCCGCGAGCGGCGCGGAGAGGGCGGCACGCACGGAGGCCTTGACGGCCTCCACCGCGACCGGGCTGAAGCTCGCGAGTTTTTCGCACAAGGCGCGCGCTCGATTCTCGACTTCCACATCCTCGACCAAGACCTCGACGAGCCCGAGCCGGAACGCCTCCTCGGCTTCGACCGGTTCGCCTGTCAGCAAAAGACGCATCGCCTGGCCATAGCCGACGAGCCGCGGCAACATCTGCGAAGCGCCGCCGCCGCCGACCCAGCCGCGCGTGACCTCCGGAAAGCCGATTTTGGCGCTCCGTCCCGCGACCCTGATGTCGGCCGAAAGCGCCATCTCGGCGCCGCCGCCGAGAACCCAGCCGCGCAACGCTGCAACGACGGGCTTGCGCAGATTGCGAATCGCGGTCGCATATTCGACGCGGTTGCGGAACTTCCAAGCCGACGGATATTCGGCAAGCGAGGAGAGATCGCTTCCTGCGCTGAAGGCACGCTCGGAGACGCCGCGCAGGAGGACGACGCGGACCTCATCGTTGCGGTCGAGCTCGCTGCACAAGCTTTCGAGACGTGCCGCCATCGCCGGCGTGACGGCATTGAGTTTACGCGGCCGATTGAGGACAATCTCGGCGATGAAGCCGTCGATCGACAGGAGAACTTCTTCCGTCATGGTCCGATCCTTCGCCAAATGATGCCCCGCGACCGATGAGCCGCGAGCGCAAGCCGCCACAAGTCACCGCGCGACCGACGCTGCGCGAGCTTGCCGTACATGCGGGAGTTTCGCGCGCTACGGCGTCGCTGGTCTTGCGAAAAAGCCCTCTTGTCGCCGAGAGGACACGGCTTCGCGTGCGCGAATCCATGGCGGCCCTCGGCTATGTCTATAATCGCAGCGCCGCGAATTTCCGCACGCAACGCACCCAGACGGTAGGCGTCGCGGTGACCGAATTGGTCAACCCATACTTCTCCGAGCTTACCGCTGCTATCGAACGCGCGCTCGTCAAGGCGGGTCGGACCGTCTTCTTGAGCAACTCCTCCGAGGATCCCGCCGTTCAGGAAGGCTTCATCGCCACGATGCGGGAATACAACGCCGAAGGGTTGATTATCTGTCCGACGCAAGGCTCCAAGCCGCGGACATTGCGTCGTCTGACCGAATTCGGCATGCCTTGCGTGCTGATCTCGCGCAATGTTCCTGGCTCGGGGCTCGACTATGCCGGTAACGACCATCGGCTCGGCTTGTTTCTTTCCACGGAGCATCTCGTCTCGCTCGGTCATCGCCGCATTGCCCTCGTCGGCGCCAATGAGCTGATCTCGACGGGCGTCGAGCGGCGCCAAGGCTATGAGCAAGCTCTCGCCGCAAGCGGCATCGCGGTCGACCGCGAGCTCATTCTCGAGGGCCCCTCCACCCGCAGCTTCGGGGCGCAGGCGGTGAAGACGCTCCTCGCCACGCGCGATCCGCCGACGGCAAGCGTCTGCTTCAACGACGTGATCGCCTTCGGCGTGATGCTCGGCCTGCGTCAGCTCGGTCTCGAACCGGGGCGCGATTTCGCCGTCGCGGGTTGTGACGACATCGCGGAGGCCGCGCTTTGGACGCCGGCTTTGACGAGTGTTTCCGTGGACACGCTCGGCATGGGCGAGGCAGCGGCACGCCTGGTGCTCGAGCGCAGCGCAGAGTTCAGCCTGCCGCGGCGGCAAGTGGTGCTCTCGCCCCGGCTTATCGTTCGGGCATCGAGCGGTCCTTCGCGCGCGAGGCGCATCAAACGCGCCGACGCGATGGCGGCGCGTTGAGCCTTTTCGTCTTGTGCCCCACCTCGTCGCGATTGCATGCGCGCCGCAGGCACTTGCTTCACAGACGGGCAATCTGCAAGCCGCCGTCCACATTGACGATCTCTCCGGTCGAGAAATGAAAATCGCCGCTCGTGAGCGCCACCACGGCACGCGCGACATCCTCGGGCTCACCCCAGCGGCGAACCGGCGAGAGTCCCTCGGCGATTCGCTTCTCATAGCTCGCCCGCACGACGGCCGTCATGTCGGTGCGGATGACGCCAGGCCTGATCTCGAAGACCGGGATGCCGGCTTCCGCGAGCCTGAGCGCATAAAGCTTCGTCATCATCGTGACGCCGACTTTGGAGAGGCAATATTCGGCCCGATCGATCGCGGCCATATGGGCATTGGCCGAGGCGATGTTGACGATGCTGCGCTGTGGTGCGGAGGGCTCGCGCAACCAGCGCTTCGCGACCGTCTGCGTCAGGAAGAAGGGTCCGCGCAGATTGACTGCCATCAGCCGGTCGAAGCTTTCCGGCGTCGCCTCGAGCATGTCGCCGCGCCGGGCCACCGAAATGCCGGCGTTATTGACGAGCACCTCGATGCCGCCGAAGGCAGCCGACGCCCGCTCGACGAGGTCATCGTGACGCGACACGTCCGCGACATCGCCCTCGAGGAAATATGCGTGTGCCCCTCGTGCCGAGATCCCGTCGAGCGTTTCGCGCGCTGCCTCATCTTCGACCAGATCATTGACGATCACGTCATCGCCCTTCTCGGCGAAGGCAAAAGCCGTCGCACGTCCGATGCCGCGGCGCGCGCCGGTGATGAGCACGCGACGCTTTTGCTTGCGGCCATTGGTGTCGGTCATGACAGGAGCTGCCTCGCGATAATCAACCGCTGGATCTCGTTGGTGCCTTCGTAGATCTGCGTGATTTTGGCGTCACGATAGAGACGCTCCGCCTCGACGCCCCGAATATAGCCCATGCCGCCGTGAATCTGGGCCGCGTTCGCTGTATGCGCGACGGCGGCGTCGCTGGCGAAGCATTTGGCCATGGAGGCTTCCACGCTGGAGCGTTCGCCGCGATCCATCAGCGCGGCCGCCGCATGCGTCATCAGTCGCGCGGCGTGCGTGTCCTTGGCCATGTCGGCGAGCATCCATTGCACGGCCTGGAAAGAAGCGATTGCCGCACCGAACTGGCGGCGCTCCTTGGCGTAGGCGATGGAGGCATCGAGCGCGGCTTGCAGAATGCCGACCGCGAGCGCCGCGATGCCGATGCGGCCCTTGTCGAGCACGCTCATCATCAGGTGAAAGCCACGGTTCAGTGGGCCGAGGAGGGCGTCGCGCGCAAGCTCGACCTCGTCGAAATGCAGCGCGCCCACGGGCGAGGCGCGCTGGCCCATCTTGTGCTCCTTGCGGCCGATCCGGTAACCTTGTTGATCGCGTTCAACGAGGAAGATGCTGAAACCGCGCTTGCCGAGCTCGGGGGCCGTACGCGCCAGCACGACGGCAAAATCCGCAACCGGCGCGTTATGTATCCACAGCTTCCCACCGTTGAGGCGCCAGCCTTCCGCTGTCTCGATCGCGCGCGTCCCGATCGAGGAGACGTCCGAGCCCGCCTGCGCCTCCGTGATCGCATAGGCGCAGCGCCGCTCGCCCTTGAGAAGCGGCCGGAGATACCGCTGGCACTGAGCGGGCGTGCCATGCTCGGCGAGCAAACTGGCCACGAGCTCGATCAGGCCGCATTGATCGGCGACCGAGGCGTAGCCGCGCGACAGCTCTTCCATGACCCGCGCGTATGAACCGACATCGGCTCCCGCCCCGCCCATCTCCTCGGAAACCGTGATGCCGAACATGCCGAGCCTGGCGAGCTTGGCGTAGAGCTCGCCCGGAAAGCGCTCGCTCTCGTCGAGCTCTGCCGCGATCGGCCTGATCTCGCGATCCGCGAAGGCGCGCGCCGCTTCGCTCATCATGCGATGACGATCCATCGCGAAGCTGTCATACTCGGCAAGCGCCATGTGGCTCCCGGATCCGAAACCGGCACGGCGTCAGGCGGTTGGCCGGCCGGCCGTTTTATTGACACCCCGCTGGGCCAAATTTAGAACGATCTAAAAATGAAAAGCAATTGCTAGGGAGCCGGAATGTCGCGAAGTCCTTCGCTTCGGAAAGCCGTGGTTGCTCGAGCTTGGGCGCTCGCCTTTCCCCATGCGATCACAGCTCGCAACAGCTTCCATCCCATCGCCCTCGCCTCTTCGACAATGCACGTCGAGGGAGCGCGCTAGCCTTGCCGCGCTACATCGTCTCGCGGCTCGTGGCGACGGCCCTGATGGCGCTTCTGGCGACCCTTGTGATCTTCCTCATCGCCAACATGGTGCCAGGAGATCCGGTCTTGGCGCAGCTCGGCGACGTCGCTGCCTCGAATAAGGCCTTCGTCGCGGAATGGCGCGCCAAATGGGGTCTCGACCTGCCTTTGTGGGAACGCTACCTCATTTTCCTCAAAGGCCTCCTGCACGGCGATCTCGGTGTCTCCATCGCCTCGCAGCGGCCCGTGCTCGAGGACATCGGGCAATACGCGCCGGCGACCATCGAGCTCGCGACCGTCGGCTTTTTGCTCTCCCTCCTCCTCGGCGTGCCGCTCGGCATGCTGGCCGCGATCAAGCGCGACAGCTGGGTGGATCATGTCGCGCGCGCCGTCTCCCTCGTCGGGGTTTCGTCACCCACCTTCTGGCTCGCCTTCATCATGCTCGCGCTCTTCTACGGCGGCCTGCAAATCGCGCCGGGCCCGGGACGCCTCGACCCGATCGCCTTCTCGCCACCGACCGTGACGGGACTTTTCCTCGTCGATTCCCTCCTTGCGGGCGATCTCGAAAGTTTCCGGGACGCGGCCGCCCATCTGGTTCTGCCCTCGATTGTCCTTGCTGCCGCGACGCTCGGCCTCATCACGCGCACGACACGCGCCAGCATGCTCGACAATTTGCACCAGGATTATGTGCGCGTGGCGCGCGCCAAGGGCTTGCGCGAGGGGCGTATCGTCAACGGTCATGTTCTGCCGAATGCGCTTATCCCGATCGTCACGCTCGGCGGCCTCGCCTATGCCAACCTGCTCACCGGCGCCGTGATGACCGAGACGGTGTTTTCCTGGCCAGGGCTCGGCCGCTACACCTTCCGCAGCGCCGAGGCGCTCGACTTCCCGGCGATCATGGGCATCACCCTCGTCGTGGCCTTGACTTACCTCCTCATCAACCTCGTCATCGATTTGAGCTACGCACTTCTCGATCCGAGGGTCGCGCGATGACGGCCTTCGATCAAGCCTCGGCGACGCTCGCCGCCCTCGCTCCGGCGCGCAGCAAAGGGCAGCGTTGGCGACGTCGCTACGGCATCGCAGCGATCGGTGCCGCAATCATTCTCGTCTGGGTCCTGATCGCCATTCTATGTTCGTACCTCACCCCCTACTCGCCGGACACGGTCGATGTGAGCATTCGCCTGCGTCCACCGTCTGCGACACATTGGCTCGGCACCGACGAACTCGGGCGCGACGTGCTCACCCGCCTTCTCTATGGCAGCCGCATCTCGCTCTTCACCGGGCTCGTGGTGGTGCTCCTCGGGGGCGCCTTCGGCACTCTCGTCGGGGGCGCAGCCGCCTTCATGCGCGGCCGAGGCGAGGAGCTGATCATGCGCCTCACCGACCTCGTCTTGTGCTTTCCGCCGATCATCCTGGCGCTTGCGATCGCGGCCGCGCTCGGCATCGGCACCCGCAATACCATCATCGCCATGCTCGTCGTCTGGTGGCCGAAATTCGCGCGCCTGGCGCATAGCCTCGTTCTCGTCCAGCGCTCGCAGGAATATGTGGAGGCGGCGGTCGTCGTCGGCCTCAAGCCGGCGCGCATCCTCCTCCGCCACATCATCCCGAACGCTGTCGGTCCGCTCATCGTGCTCGTCACGCTCGATCTCGGCAATGCCATCATCACCTTCGCGGGTCTTTCCTTCCTCGGACTGGGCGTGGTGCCGCCGACACCGGAATGGGGATCGATGGTCGCCGAAGGTCGCGAGCTCGTCGAGCAATGGTGGGTCGCGGCCTTTCCGGGCTTTGCCATTCTGAGCGTCGTTCTCGGCTTCAATTTCCTTGGCGACGGTGTGCGCGATTGGCTCGATCCGAAGGCGCGACAACGGTGAGCGCTACGGTCCAGGATGCGCGATCCCCCGCGCCGGCGCCTGCGGCCGCCGCCCCACCTGTGCTCGCCGTCTCGGATCTGCGCACGCAATTTTTCACCGATGCGGGTGTCGTGCGCGCCGTCGACGGAGTGAGCTTCACGGTCGCCACAGGCGAAGCGCTCGGCATCGTCGGCGAATCGGGTTCCGGCAAGAGCGTCACCGCGCAATCCTTGATGCGCCTTCTCGAGGAGCCTGCCCGCATCGTCTCAGGCTCAATCCGCTTCCAGGGGAGGGATCTGCTCGCCATGTCGGCTGCCGAGCTGCGCAAGCTGCGGGGCGCCGGCATGGCGATGGTATTCCAGGACCCGATGACTGCGTTGAACCCGGTGCTGCGCATCGCTCGGCAGCTCGTCGAAACCATGATGGCGCACGGAAACGTCAGCGAAGCGGAGGCGACGCGGCGCGGCGTCAAGCTTCTCGGCCGTATGGGGATCACCACGCCCGAGCGCGCCATCAACGGCTATCCGCATCAATTCTCGGGCGGCATGCGCCAACGCGTGGCGCTCGCCATGGGCATGAGCAACGAGCCTGCGCTTCTCATCGCCGATGAGCCGACGACCGCGCTCGACGTCACCATCCAGGCGCAGATCCTCGAGCTTCTCCACGAGCTCAATAAGGATTTCGGCACGGCGATCGTGCTCATCAGCCATGATCTCGGGGTGATCGCCGGGCTGTGCTCGCGGGTGCTCGTCATGTACGCGGGCGAGGTCGTGGAGGAAGGACCGGTCGAAGCCGTTCTCTCCGACCCGAAGCACCCTTACAGCTGGGCTCTCATGAACGCCGTGCCGCGTCTTGACCGCGAGCCGGTGGCCGGCAAGACGCTCACCGCGATCGAAGGCTCCCCGCCCGATCCGCTGAGCGTGTCCGTCGGCTGCCGCTTTGCGCCGCGTTGCCCGTTCCGTATCGAGCGCTGTGCCGAACATCCCGAGCTTCTCGACATCGCCCCTGGACGCGAGTCCCGGTGCTGGGTCACGCAAGCCGGCGCCGCCCTTGATGTGCGGGCGACGCCGCCACGTTCGGCCTTTCCCGTTGCGGCAGCCGCCGAAGCGGCGCCCTTCCAGGGCGCCAAAGGTGAAAAGCCGCCCTCCCCCTCCGCACTCTTGGAGGTACGCGGCCTCGTCAAGCGCTTTCCCCTGCCGAAGCGAGGCTTCTTCGAGCCGCAACTTTACGTCCATGCGGTCGACGGCGTCGACCTCAGCGTCACGCGCGGCGAGACGGTCGGGCTTGTGGGCGAATCCGGATGCGGGAAGTCGACGCTGGCGCGCCTCATCTTGCGCATTCACCGTCCCGATGCCGGCTCCATTCTCTTCGACGGTCAAGAGATCGCCACCGCTTCAGCGCACGAGATCCGTCCGCTACGGCGGCATTTGCAGATGGTGTTCCAGGACCCGTACGCCTCGCTGAATTCGCGAATGACCGTCGCACAGATGCTCGAGGAGCCCTTGCGCTTTCACGGGCTCGCGACGACGACAGCCGAGACCCGCGAACGCGTCGCCGAGTTGCTAGAAACCGTGAGGCTCGATCCGAAATCGGGCGCGCGCTTCCCTCACGAATTCTCTGGCGGACAACGCCAACGGATTTCGATCGCGCGGGCCCTCGCGGTAAGACCGAGCTTCATTGTCGCCGACGAGCCGATCTCGGCGCTCGACGTCAATATCCAGGCGCAGATCCTCAACCTCATGCTGCGCTTGCAGGATGAGCTCGGCCTCACCTACCTCTTCATCGCGCATGATCTTGCGGTGGTGCGACACATCTCGGACCGCGTGGTGGTGCTCTATCTCGGCAAGGTCGCGGAGGTGGCGCCGGCGAATGATTTGTTCACCGCGCCCCTTCACCCTTATACGCGCTACCTCATCTCGGCTGTGCCGATCCCGGATGCCTCGATCGAGCGACGGCGCGAACGCCTGCGCCTTTCAGGTGAGCCGCCGAGCGCCATCGCTCCGCCCTCAGGCTGTCGTTTTCGCACCCGCTGCCCGCTGGCGCAGCGCATTTGCTCGGAAACGCCGCCACCGCTGGCGGAGCATCGTCCAGGCCATTTCGCCGCATGTCATTTCGCAGGCACGCTGTGAGATCAGAACTCAGGAGAGAATCTCGTGAGACGCGTCAGCGCCGATGAAGCCGTCAAGGTCGTCCGTTCCGGCGATACGCTCCTCGTCGGCGGCTCGGGAGGAGGCCATGCGGTTCCCGAAGCACTGCTCGCGGCGCTCGAGCGACGCTTCCTCGCCGAAGGCACTCCGCGCGAGATCACGGCCCTGCATCCGGTCGGGCTCGGTGACGGCGAGACGCTCGGCGCGAACCATCTCGCGCATGAGGGTCTGCTGCGGCGCATCGTCTGCGGGACCTTCGTCAATTCGCCCAAGATCGCGGACCTCGCGCTCGCCGAGAAAGTCGACGGCTACACCTTGCCCCAAGGCGCCTTGTCGCAGCTGACGCGCGAAATGGCAGCCGGCAGGCCGGGCCTTCTCACCAAGACGGGGCTTCATACTTTCGTCGACCCTCGCCATGGCGGCGGCAGGCAAAGCGAGAGGGCGCCGAACGATCTCGTCGAGGTGGTCAGCTTCCGTGGCGAAGAGTTTCTCTTCTACAAACCCTACAACGTCGATGTCTGCTTTTTGCGCGGCACCACGGCGGACGAGGACGGCAATGTCACGATGGAGCAAGAGGCTTTCTTCGGTGAGATGCTGTCGGAGGCCCAGGCGACGAGACGTTGCGGCGGTGTCGTCATCGTCCAGGTGCGGCGCATGGCGAAGCGCGGCACTCTGCCGGCGAAGCAGGTGAAGATCCCCGGCATCCTCGTTGATCTCGTCATCGTCGAGCCCGATCAATGGCAGACCTACCTGACACGCTTTAGCCCTTCCTATGCGGGCGAGCTGCGCGTGCCGCTCTCTGACATCGCGATCCTGCGGCTCGATGCGCGCAAGGTGATCGCGCGCCGCGCCGCGCTCGAGCTCTTCCCCGGCGCCATTTGCAACCTCGGTTCCGGCATTGCCACAGGCATAGCCAATGTGGCGGCCGAGGAAGATATTCTCGATGCCGTATGTCTTACCAACGAGCAGGGCCTGATCGGCGGTGCGCCGGCCTCGGGCGGCGATGCTGGCGCGTCCCGCAATTACGCCGCCATGATCGATCAGCCTTATCAGTTCGACTTTTACGACGGCGGGGGGCTCGACCTCGCCTTCCTTTCCTTCGCCGAGCTCGATGCGGAAGGTAACGTGAATGTCAGCCGTTTCGGCGGGCGCATCGTCGGCCCCGGCGGCTTCATCAACATCAGCCAGAACGCTCGCTGCGTCGTGTTCTGCGGCAGCTTTATGGCCGGCACCGTCAAGATGGCGTGGCCCGGCGGCGTGACTTCGATCGTCGAGGACGGCGCTCGCATGAAACTCGTGCCGAAGGTGGAGCAGATCACCTTCAGCGGCCGCTTTGCGCGTGAGCGCGAACAGAAGGTGCTCTACGTCACCGAGCGTGCCGTGTTCGGTCTCGCGGAGGACGGCGTAAAGCTCATCGAGATCGCGCCGGGGGTCGATCTTCAGAAAGACGTGCTTGACCGGATGGGATTTCGTCCGAACATCTCGAAGGATCTCAAGACGATGGACAAGCGCCTGTTCTTGCCGCCTCCGCTTGGCCTTGCGACGTATATCGCGCTGCGGCCCGGGCGTTCCGGCGCCTCGGCCTTGCGCCTTCTCGACACGCAAGAGATTGCTGCGCAATGAACGATGCCTCGCCTCCCCAACCTGCGATCGACGGGGCGACCCGGCTTCTTGGCATCGTCGGCGATCCGATCGAGCAGGTGAAGTCGCCTCTCGTGTTGAATCCACGCTTCAAGGCGGCCGGAGTGAACGCGGTGCTCGTGCCTTTCCAGGTCCGTGCCGATCTTTTCGAAATCACGCTGCGAGGTTTGATGGCGCTCGGCAACCTTGACGGGCTGATCATCACCGTTCCGTACAAGACACGCGCGCTCACCCTTGTGGACGAGGTGCTGCCCACGGGCCTGAATATCGGCGCCATCAATGCCATGCGCCGCGAGAAGCATGGTCGCTGGACGGGCGACATGTTCGACGGGCGTGGTCTCGTCCGGGGCCTGGCAGAAGAAGGCCTTTCGGTCGCCCGACGCCGTATCTTGCTGATAGGTGCTGGGGGCGCCGGGAGCGCTGTCGCCGGCGCTTTCGCGGAGGCGGGCGCGACCGCGCTTACCGTGAACGACATCGATTTGAAAAAAGCCGAGGGCCTGGTGACACGTTTGCGGCGAGCCTATCCGGCATGCGCGACGCGAACAGGAGCGGCGCAAGCGGCGGGGCACGACGTGATCGTCAACGCGACGCCGATCGGCATGGCCAAAGGTGAAGGCTTGCCGGCGCCTTTAGGGCCTCTCGAAGCCTCACAGCTCGTCATCGACGTGATCGCCAAGCCCGAGGTGACGCCGCTTCTCGCCGAAGCACGCGCGCGCGGCTGCCGGACGGTGGGCGGCAAGGCGATGCTCGACGGGCAAGTGGCGGAACTCGAGAAGTTCTTTCGGGTCGGAGAGTAGGATGGCAATCGACACGCATGTCGAGGTCGGCGAAACAGCCGAATATACGCGAACCATCAGCGAAGAGGACATTCTCGGCTTCGCCAGGATCAGCGGCGATCATGCTCCAATCCATACGGACGAGGCCTATGCGCGCAGCACCGCCTATGGGCGGCGGATCGCTCATGGCGCGTTGATGATGGGGTTGCTTTCCGCCACCTCGACCGTCATCTCCGAGCGCTCGACCAAACGGGGCGCCACCCACGTGCCCGTGTCGCTCGGCTACGACAAGATCCGCATCATCCACCCCGTCTACATCGACGATACGGTGACCGCGCGCTACACCGTGGAAGCCGTCGACGAGGAGACCGGCCGCGCGCGCTCGAAGGTCGAGATCATCAATCAGGACGGCAAGCTCTGCCTCATCGGTACCCATGTGCTGAAGTGGGTCGCGCCGCGCCGAGCATGAGCCGAGAGGGACTTCGCCTTTGCGCTCCGACAGCCGAGGATGGTGCGACTGATCGGCATCGTCGCAATGCCGGGCAGCTTTACGGTCTCCGACAGGATCGCGTCGGGTTGACAGGCCAATCCGATAAGCGAAGCTGACCAGGCAAATTGGACCGGAGTTTTCCATGGACCCGCGAGAGATCGACAAGACGATCGCCGAGTTCAAGGTCGCGCGAGAGCAAGGCGAGTATTTTCCGACGGCTTGGAAGGGCGGGCGCCTCTCGATCGACGACGCCTATCGGGTTCAGCTCGGTCTGATCCGCGAGCGTTGCGCAAAAACGCGGCAGCGTCAGATCGGCTGGAAGGTCGGCCTCACCGCGAAAGCCATCCAGGAGCAATTCGGGTTCAACGAGCCCGTGTTTGGATGTCTCCTTGAAGAGGGCAACGTCCCAAGCGGCCATAGCTTTCGGTTTGCGGATCTGATCCGGCCCGGGTTCGAGAACGAACTTTGCATCGAGCTGAAGAGGGATGTTCCGCCCAACTCTTCGTTCGAGGCCGTCTCGTCGGCGATCGGCGCGATCCGCCCGGCGCTCGAGATCATCGAAACACGCGGAGACTTCGTGAACGAGATCGCGCTTGCGCTCGCCGACAATGCCCAGCAATTCGCCTTCGTGATCGGAGATCCGGTGCCTGTCTCACGAGCAGGTGACATCGCCAAGCTGAATGCTCGCGTTCGCCTCAACGGTGCCGAAGTCGGCTCCGGGCGAGGCGATGCGGTGCTCGGCCACCCTTTCAACTCGGTCGCCTGGCTCGCGACGAAACTTCAGAGATTCGGGGAAAAGCTTCGCACGGGCGACTTCATCATGACGGGCTCCTTCACGCGGCAATTCCCGATCGCCTCCGGCGATCGCGTCGAGACGAATTTCGAGGGACTGGGCAAGGTCAGCGCGGCTTTCGTTTGAGCCTCTTTCCCCCCTCGCTGAAACGAGTGGAAGTTGATGCTTTCGCGGCGACACTCGCAGCTGCGCCCAGCCAGAATCGCCTCTGGAGATCCAAGAGCCTGGTTGCCAGTGTTCGCGGCATGAGCGGAAAAATGTGTGCGCTTCACGCCCGTCGCATTCGCGCCATTGCGCGAGGTCCCAAATTCGTCAACTCTAAGCTCGGCGGCATGCCGCTCGGGCATCTCGCCTTGGCGCAGCCCGCGTTTTCAAGGGCATGGAGGGAACGAGGTGGACGCAAGGCAAGTCCGGACGAAGGAGGACGCGAAACACATCACCGAGGAGCGCGGCCTCTCTCATGTGAAGCTCGGCCTCACCGACATCGACGGCATCATGCGCGGGAAATATGTGAGCCGCGAGAAATTCTTCTCGGCTCTCGAGAAGGGCTTGAGCTTTTGCGACGTGGTGCTCGGCTGGGATTCGAACGATCAGCTCTACGATAACGTCACCTACACGGGTTGGCACACCGCCTATCCTGACGCTCCGGTCCGGGTCGTGCCGGAAAGCTGCAGGGATTTGCCCGTCGAAGGAGATATGCTGTTCTTTCTCGCCGAGTTCGACAAGCAAGCCGAGGCGCTTTGTCCGCGTGGCCTCCTGCGGCGCGTGCTGAAACGCGCCGCCGATGCCGGTTGTGCGGTGGAATCCGCGGTGGAGTTCGAGTTTTTCGTTTTCGAGGAAACGCCGCGATCGGTACGCGAAAAAGGCTATCGCGACCTCAAACCGATCACGCCCGGGTATTTCGGCTATTCGGTCTTGCGCTCATCGGTGCATGCGGATTTCTACGCCGAACTCTTGCGCCAATGCGAGCAGATGGGCATCCCGCTCGAGGGCTTGCACACCGAGACGGGCCCGGGCGTGCTCGAAGCTGCGATCACGCATTCGCCGGCGCTCGAGGCTGCCGATCGAGCCGTTCTGTTCAAGACCTTCACCAAGGTGCTCGCGCAAAAGCGCGGCTGGATGGCCAGCTTCATGGCAAAATGGTCGCCGAGCTGGCCGGGCCAAAGCGGCCATTTGCACATGTCTCTTTTCGATCGAAAGGGCAAAGGCCTTTTCCATGACGCCAAGAAGCCGCATGCGATGTCGGATATGATGCGCTGGTTCGTCGGAGGCCAGCAGGCGCTCATGCCGGAGCTTCTGGCCATGGTGGCCCAGACGGTGAACAGCTATCGCCGTCTGATCCCGGGCTTCTGGGCGCCGACGGAAGCGAGCTGGGGCGTCGAGAACCGCACCTGCGCCTTGCGAGTCATCCCCGGCTCTGCCTCGAGCCAGCGCGTCGAGTATCGGATCGCGGCTGCGGACATCAACCCATATGTGGCGCTCGCCGCGGCCATCGGATCGGGACTCTACGGCATCGAGAACAAGATCGAGCCGGATGCGCCGGTCGAGGGCAATGCCTATGCGCAGAAATTCCCGAAGAAGCGCGCCTTGCCCCGCACCTTGACCGAGGCCGCCGAAAAGCTGAAGGGATCGAAAGCGGCACGCGAGCTTTTCGGCGACGCTTTCGTCGAGCATTACGCCGCGACGCGCGAATGGGAGGAGCGCGAATTCCGCCGCGCCATCACGGATTGGGAGCTCGCCCGTTATTTCGAGATCATCTGACGCAAGGTCCGCCTCGCAGACCACCCCTTGAGGAGCAGCCATGCCCGAGATCATCTGCGTATCTCCTGTCGATGGACGCGAGATGGCGCGGCGCAAGACAGCGTCGGGCGTCGAGATCGAGACGGCGCTTCGCCTCGCGCGTCAGGCGCAACGAAGCTGGGCGCAAGTGCCGCTCGACGAACGTATCGCGGCGGTGATGCGCGGCGTCGAGGCGCTCGGCGCCATGAATGAGGATATCGTCTCCGAGCTCGCCCTGCAGATGGGTCGCCCCATCCGCTATGGTGGGGAGTTCCGCGGAGTCGAGGAACGGGCGGGCCATATGGCCTCGATCGCCCAGCGGGCGCTGGCGCCGCTCGTGCCCGAGGCGAAGGACGGGTTCCGGCGCATGGTGAAGCGCGAGCCTTTAGGGCTCGTCCTCGTCATCGCGCCCTGGAACTATCCTTACCTCACCGCGATCAACTCGATCGTGCCAGCGCTCATCGCCGGCAATGCGGTGATCTTGAAGCACGCCGCCCAGACAATCCTCGTCGGTGAGCGCTTCCAGCAGGCCTTTGATCGCGTCGCCTTGCCCAAGGGGCTCTTCACCCATCTCGTCCTGAGCCATGAGGACACGGCGCGCATGCTCGCCGGCGGCGCCATCGACCACGTCAATTTCACGGGGTCGGTCACGGGCGGCAAGGCCATCGAGAAGGCGGCGGCGGGCAGCTTCACGAGCCTTGGCCTCGAGCTTGGCGGCAAGGATCCCGCCTATGTGCGCCCGGATGCCAAATTCGATCATGCGGTCGAGAACCTCGTCGACGGTGCCTTCTTTAATTCCGGCCAATGCTGCTGTGGCATCGAGCGCATCTATGTGCACGAAGATTTGCATGATCGTTTCGTCGAGGCTTATGCGGACCTCACCCGTCGCTACATCCTTGGCAATCCGCTCGATGAGGCAACGACGCTGGGGCCGATGGCACATCGGCGCTTCGCCGATCTCGTCCGTCGCCAGACGAGGGACGCGCTCGCGAAAGGCGCGCAAGGCCTCGTCGACGCCGGTGCTTTCCCGCATGACGCGGAAGCTACCCCCTATCTTGCGCCGCAAGTCCTCACCAGGGTCGATCACACGATGAGCGTCATGGTCGATGAGAGCTTCGGGCCGGTCGTCGGCATCATGAAGGTGAAATCCGATGAGGAGGCGATCTCGCTGATGAATGACAGCCCGTACGGTTTGACCGCCTCCATCTGGTCGAGCGACACGGATGCCGCCGAGAGGATCGGCGGTCGCATCGAGACCGGCACCGTGTTCATGAACCGATGCGACTATCTCGATCCGGCGCTTGCTTGGACCGGCGTCAAGGACACAGGCCGCGGTGCCTCACTCTCGGAGATCGGCTACGCGATGCTTACTCAGCCGAAATCCTTCCACCTGCGCCACGGGATCTGAAGCTTGATGTTTCTCAAGTGATCGGCGCGCCGATCCGTACCTGTCACATCAATTGCAAGAGGACACCGATGCCCGCGACTCTCACCGGCAACTGGAATTATCCGACTCGCGTCCTTGTGGGTCCGGGGCGTCTCGCCGAGCTCGGCGAGGCTTGCAAGAGCACCGGCATGAAGCGCCCGCTGATCGTCACCGACAAAGGGCTTGCGGACAGCTCCGTGATCGAGAAGGCACGCACGGCGCTCGCAAAGTCGGGAGTTCCGGTCGCCGTCTTCTCGGATGTGCGCGGCAATCCGACTAAAGCCAATCTGGATGCCGGCATCGAGGCGTTCCGCAAAGGAAAACATGACGGCGTCATCGCGATCGGTGGCGGCTCGGCGCTCGATATCGGCAAGACGATCGCCTTCATGCACGGACAGACACGGCCGGTTTGGGATTTCGAGGATATCGGCGACTGGTGGACGAGGGCCGAGACGAAGGACATTGCGCCCATCATCGCGGTGCCGACGACGGCCGGGACGGGCTCGGAGGTCGGCCGCGCTTCCGTTCTCACGAACGAGGCGACGCATCAGAAGAAGATCATCTTTCACCCGCTCATGCTGCCGAGGATCGTGATCGCCGACCCGGAGACCACGGTCGGCTTGCCACCCTTCCTCACCGCAGCCACGGGCTTCGATGCCCTCGCCCACTGCTTCGAGGCTTATTGCGCGCCCGGATTTCATCCGCTTTCGGACGGCATCGCGCTCGAGGGAATGCGGCTCATCAAGGAATATTTGCCGCGAGCCTACAAGAACGGCGGCGATGTCGAGGCGCGCTCGCGCATGCTCGCCGCCGCTTCGATGGGCGCCACCGCCTTCCAGAAAGGGCTCGGCGCCGTGCATTCGATCTCGCACCCGATCGGCGCCTTCTATGACACGCATCACGGCCTCACCAACGGCGTGGTGCTTCCTTACGTGATGCAATTCAATCGCGCCGCGATCGAGAACAGGATGAAGCTCCTCGCGCGTTTCCTCGATCTGCCGAAGCCCGGATTCGAGGGCGTCCTGGATTGGATGCTCGCGTTGCGCCAGGAACTAGGCGTGCCGCACAGCCTCACCGAGCTCGGCGTCAAGGAAGACCGTATCGAGGAGATGGCAACAAAAGCGGTCGATGATCCTTCGACCGGCGGCAATCCGGTGCCGATGAAAGCGCCCGATTTCGCCAAGGTGATGCGCGCGGCCTTGCGCGGCGACGTCGCGGCCGCGGGGCAGGAGTGAAGGTTCTAACCCAGAAGCCTCGTCAGCTTCGGACGAGAATACGTAAATTGCGCACCGCCCACGTTCGGAAATCCATCCAGTCTAATATAATGTCACGACAGGGTTAATTGACGAATGCCACGAAGGCTCAATGATGATGACTTCAGAGGTAAAGGTAGCCTTCTTCGTTGGCTGGCCGGCCTGATAATTGGCGTGACGCCCCTGCTAGCGCACACAATTCTGCATGTTTTTGCCGACCCCGCG
>JAFBAK010000392.1 GCA_019247795.1 Hyphomicrobiales bacterium
CAAGCCGCCTGGCGCCGGACGCTCGAGGAGCAGATCGGCATTGATCTCTCCCGAAGCTGGGCCCTCCACTTCCTGCGTTCAGCCCTTCTTCCGGTCGTGCTCGTGCTCCTGCTTTTTGCCTGGGCGCTCTCCGGTGTGACGATCCTCGCGGCGGATCAGCGTGGCATCTATGAGCGCCTCGGACGGCCCGTCGCTGTTTTGCAACCGGGGCTGCATGTCGGCTTGCCCTGGCCGCTCGGCGTGGTGCGTCCCATCGATTTCGGCGAAGTTCATGCGCTGTCGCTCGGTGCTCCGGACGCAGAAGCGCCGATGCCACCGACGGAGACCGTCGGCGCGGAGGAGGCGGCGCCCGCAAGCGCCGACCGGCTCTGGGATCAGAGCCATCCGACCGAGACGAGCTACCTCATCGCGAGCGACGCCTCGGGACGTTCCGCTTTCCAGGTGGTGAGCGTCGACGTCAAGCTCATCTGGCGGGTCGGCCTCACCGATGGCGCAGCCCTCGCGAGCGCCTACCGCGTTCGGGACCCCCAAGACTTCCTGCACGCCTTTGCCGGACGCCTCTTGGCTCGCTACTTCTCCACCCGCACGCTGCTCGGCGCCCTGGGCGAGAAGCGCGAAGGCGTCGCCGACGAACTGCGCCACGAGCTCCAGACGGCACTCGACCAGGCGGATACGGGAATCGAGCTCGTTGCCGTCGTCGTCGAGGCCATCCATCCGCCGGCGAAGGCGGCCGACAGCTATCATGAGGTCCAAGCGGCGCGCATCAGATCGGAGGCCATGATCTCCGAGGCGAAGGGGCGCGCCATCTCCACGGTAAGCGCGGCGCAGCGAAATGCGACCGGGACGCTCGCGAGCGCCAAGGCGGCGGCCTTCGAGCGCGTCACTCTCGCGCAATCGGATGCCCTGCGCTTCGCGACTGATGAACGCTCCTTCGTCAAGGCCGGCTCGCCCTATCTCTTCGAGCGCTACCTTGCCGCGATCACGCGTGACTTCGCATCGGCGCCGATCACGCTGCTCGATCACCGCATCACCGGCGCGGGCGGAGAGACCGTCATCGATCTGCGCAATTTCCGGGCGCTCGCGCCCCCCGTTCCCGACGAGGATATCGGCGACAAGGAGCCGAACAAATGATCCATCATCATCACGGGCACGATCATGATCATCACGACGATGACAGCTCCGCGGCCTCCAAACCCTTCGCTTCGCTCACGCGCTTCGCGATTGCGGGGCTTGTCGGTCTCGCCGCGATCCTCGCCTCTTCCTCGGTCCTCGTGACGGCAGGGGATGCGCTCGTCGTCAGCCGCTTCGGCGATCCCGCGCGCGTGCTCATCGAGCCGGGGTTGCGATGGAAGCTGCCGCCGCCTTTCGAGACCGTGATCCCGGTCGATCTGCGGCTCAAGACGACCTCGAGCGGCTTGCAGGATGTTGGCACGAAGGACGGTTTGCGCATCCTGGTCGAGGCCTATGTCGCCTGGCGCGTCGAGGCGGACCCGGAGCATGTGCGTCAATATCTGCGTGCCGTACGCAACCAGCCGAACGAGGCGGCGAGCCAGATCCGCACGTTCCTCGGCTCGGCCCTCGAGACCACGGTGTCGAGCTTCGAGCTCGCGAGCCTCATCAACACCGATGCTTCCCGTGTCGAGATCGCCAAGCTCGAGGATCGGCTCGCTGCACAGCTCAACAAGCAGCTCCTGGATACCTACGGCATCAGTGTGCAACAGCTCGGCATCGAGCGGCTCACGCTGCCGGTGCGGCCGCTCGACGCCACCGTGTCGCGAATGTCGGCCGAGCGCATGACGGCCGCCGCCGCGCAAATGGCTGAAGGCCAGCGCAAGGCCGCCGAGATCACCTCGGACGCCGAGCGCGACGCGCGCATTCTGCTCGCCAACGCGAATGCGGAAGCGGCCGGCATCGAAGCGAAGTCGAGGGAGGATGCGGCCGGCATCTACAGCCAAGCCTTCAACACCGATCCCAAGCTTTACACGCTTCTGCGCTCACTCGACACGCTCGACCGCATCTCCAATCCGAACACGCGCATTTTCCTGCGCACCGATGCGGCCCCCTTCCGCGTGCTGATCGATGGCCCTCAGACGCAGGGGTGGTCGCTTCCTTCGGCACCGGCCCAGTGACGTCCATGGACGCGCGCACGAAACAAGGCGGCCCCGCGATCGAGCCTGCAATCGCAGAGCCGAAAGGGGCCTGGGCGCAATCGCTGCAGATCGTCTTTCGCGTCGCCTTCGCGGGCATGCTTGTCCTCGCGCTTCTTTGGGGAGTGAGCAATATCCGCCAGGTACCCGCGCAGAGCCGCGCCGTGGTTCTCCGCTTCGGCCAATTCGATCGCGTGCGCGATGCCGGGCTTCTCATCGCCTGGCCGCATCCGATCGAGCAGGTGGTGATCATCCCGGCGCGCGACACCCAAATCAGGCTCGGCAGCGCCAATGATCCCCGCCCGCCCGAGAACAATTACCTCGGCCTTAGAAATGACGCCGCCGCTCGCCAGAATGGCGACTTCTTTCTCACGGGTGATTCCGGCGTCGTGCATCTCGATGCGCATATCTATTACCAGATCAGCGACCCCGAAGCCTTCGTGCTTTCCGCGACGCATGTGGAGCCGGCGCTTTACCGCATCTATGAAGCCTCGGCGCTCTCGCTTCTGGCTTCGCGGGAGCTCGACGATGTGATGGTGGCGCGCCCCGAACGCCCGGCCGAGGAAGCGAGCCTCTCGGCCAATCAGCGCCAGCAGCTCCATCTCGATCTGATGGCCGCGATGAATCGCAGGCTTGCGGACCTCGCCGGCCGCCACGCCGGGTTCGGCGTCGAGATCAGCCGAATTGACCTTTCCGCGGCCCTGCGCTCGCGGGCTGAGCGTGCCTATGAGGACGTGCTCACCTCGATTCAAGGGGCCGACCAGCGCATTGCCGAGGCGCGCACGCTGGCGGAGCGCAAGGCGCAGGACGCAAAGCAAAACCATGACCGCATCATCGTGAGCGCGAACGCGGCGGCGGCCGAGCGCGTGAGCCAAGCCACGAGCCAGACGGCCGAGGTGTCCGCGCTCGCCGAAACAATGAAGACCTCGTCACGCGAGGCCCTGCTGACGCAGGTCTTCAACGAGCGCATCGGCGCCATTTTGAAGAAGGTCGGCCAGGTCACCGCCGTCGATCCGCGCAATGCGACGCGCCTCGTCCTTCCCGGAGCCCCGCCATGAGCGTCTCCACGCTTGCGCCCAAGCCCAGCGCCTTCGCGCCCATGCCTGAAGCTGTCGCGGCCGAAGGCATCCTCAGCCGGGCGGAGCGCTGGTCGCTCGGGATGCGTCTCACGCTCGCGCTTTTCGCCGGCGGCCTGCTCGTCATCGCCATCGCGTGGGAGGCGGTCTTTCCCGATGAGAGCGGGCTCGCCGATCTCGTCGCCGGATTGGCCGCCGCGCTCGTCGCCATTCCGGTGCTGAGCGCCGCTTGGCACAGTTTGCGCCACCCGACACTGCATGGCGTGACCGATCAGCTCATCGCGCTCGCGCTCGCCGCCGCCTGGGCCACGGGAGAGCTGATGACGGCGGCGATCTTGCCGATCGTGATGATCATCGGCCATGTGCTGGAAGAGCGCAGCCTGATCGGTTCGCACGAGGCGATCCGCTCGCTGAACCGCTTGACGAAGGTCGGCGCGCGGCGAATTTTGTCAAGCGGGAAGCTCGAGGAGGTGCCGGCGGAAATGCTCCGCGCCGGCGACCGCTTCGAGCTTTGGGCCGGCGACCGCGTGCCGACCGACGGCATCGTGCGTGAAGGGACGTCCTCGCTCGATGTCGCCTCCATCACCGGCGAATCCGTGCCGGTCGAGGTCGAGTCGGGCGGCAATGTTTTCGCCGGAAGCATCAACCTGCAAGGGCGTCTCGTCGTCGAGGTCACCCGCACCGGGGAAGAGACGACGCTCGGGCGCGTGGTGGCGCTCATGCAGACGGCCGAGCGCTCGAAGCCTCCGGTGACGCGGCTTCTCGAGCGCTATGCGGGACGCTACATCGTCTTCGTGCTGCTCCTGGCCGCCGGCACGTGGTTCGCGACCGGCAATACCGACGCGATGCTCGCTGTCCTCGTTGCGTCCTGTCCTTGCGCCCTCGTGCTGGCCGCTCCCGCAACCGCCGTCGCCGCCGTTGCGGTGGCGGCGCGCCACGGCATCCTCATCAAAGGCGTGGGATTCCTCGAGCAGCTTGCCGATATCAATTCGGTGATCTTCGACAAGACGGGGACGCTGACCCAAGGGCGCCTTCACGTCGTCGGCACCGAGCTCTCGCCGGGCCTCTCGCGAGAGGAGCTTTTGGCGGTCGCCTCGGGTCTCGGCGCCGCGAGCAGCCATCCCGTGAGCCGCGCGCTCGCGGGCATTGTGCCGGCACAGGAGCGCCGTGAAATCACCGAGCTTCGCGAGCTGCCCGGTCTCGGCGTGACGGGACGCGAGAACGGGGTCGAAATCGCGCTGGGCCGAGCGGCGCTTTTCGAGAAGCTCGGGATCGCGAGCCGCTCGCCGCCTTCACATGACGGACCCGTTGTCGGAGTGGCGCTCGCGGGCCGGTTTATGGGATGGATCCTGCTCGCCGATGAGCCGCGCACCGAGGCGAAAGCCGCGAGCGCGGAGCTCAACACTCTCGGGCTCCAGCGCCAGCTCCTGCTCACGGGTGATCGGGAACCCGTGGCACATCGCATCGCGGCCCTGATCGGCATAAGCGACGTTCAGGCGCAAGCGCTTCCGGAAGACAAGCTCGAGCGCGTCCTCGCGGAGATCTCCACTGGGCACCGGCCTCTGGTGATCGGTGACGGGATCAACGATTCGCTTGCGCTGAAAGCGGGCGCTGTCGGCATGGCGCTCGGAGCTCGAGGCAGCGATATCGCCGCGGCTTCGGCCGACATCGTGCTCGTCACCGACGATTTGCGCCGAGTGCCGACCTGCATCCGCTTGAGCCGGCGTTGCCGAAGGACGCTTGCGGCCAATGTCGCGCTCGGCCTCGGATGGACCTTCGCCGTCATTTGCGCCGCCGCGACCGGAACGCTCGGCCCGAACGGCGCGCTCGTCGCCGCTGTCCTGCACAATCTCGGCACCTTCGGGGTGCTCGCCAACGCGGGTCGTCTCCTGCGTTTCGACGAGACGAGGGGATGGGCCGACGCCTCTCTTGAGCGCGGTGCCTTAACTTGCGATATGCAGGAGCTCGACCTGGGGTGAAGGCGGCCTCGGCAGATGAATCGCGCGATCCTCGGTGATTCCGCGCGGCAGCGCGTCGAGTATCGCACAAAGAGCGTAGCCGCCAAAACGGCTTGCAGTCTCGAGATACAGGCCCTTGGCTCTTGCGATCTGGGCGAGATCGGCCGCCAGGGTCAGACGCGGCGTCACATGGAAGAGCGCGAGCCAGCGGTTGAGCACGACACGAAATCCGGCGGGCAAACTCGCCTGATTGCCGAAATCGACGATGTGCAACGAGCCTTGCGTGGAGAGGCAATCGGCCGCCCTACCCAGAACCTCGCGCCAACCCGGAATCATCGACAGCGCATAAGAGATGACGACGCGATCGAAGCTCGCGCGCCCGAAAAGCGCGACGGGGTCGAAGGAGGTCGCATCAGCCTTGCCGAGGCGGATACGGTCGCGAAGACCCGCGCGCTCGATGGCGCGTTCCGCCGTGTCGAGCATTTCGACCGATACGTCCAATCCGTGGCAGAGAGTGTCGGGATAGGTATTCGCGAGCTTGATGAGATTGCGTCCGGTGCCGCAGCCGATCTCGAGCACGCTCGCTCCAGGAGGCGGCGAGAGGCCGGCGAGCAATCCGTCGCGCCCCAGGAGATAGAATTTACGGGTCGCATCGTAGATGTGCCGCTGGCGGCGATAGATGCGGTCCATGAGGGCGGCGGATGCGCCTGCATCGAAAGCGGGGCTTACGGAATGGCGCCCGCCCATCAACTCGATCTTTCCGCCAAGCGATAAAGATGGAAGGCGCCGTAGATCGAGGAGCGGTCCATTCGGCCCAATTCGCGCGAGCGCGCGTGATCATATGTCCACATGTCGAGAAGCCGCGTCGGCACTCGGCCGGGCAAGAGCCTCTCATCGGCAGCGGTGCGGAAAATGACGCGTGCGCCTCTTCGCGCGGTGCGGGTGATCTGCATCCATAAAGCGGTGAGGTCCTGGTCGTTCATCCAATCCTGCGCGTCGAGGAGCACGTAGGCATCGACGCTCTCCGCCGGGCTTGCGGCGAGCATTTCCGTAAGGGAGTGTTGCTCGAGCCGCACCCGATCGATACGGCTCCGCACCGTCTCGAAATGGCGTCGCTGCAGATACGGAGGCAGCGCGGCATCGCCCGTCATCGCGTAGCGACGCCCGAACGCCTGCCAGGCGAAGTAGTTCGTCTTGATGTCGAAGCCGCAGGCGAGGTTCTCGAGCCTTTGGCGGAGCACCGCGCCGATGCCTTCAGGCCGATCGCCCGCGAGGCTTCGATATTGCGAGGGCGGGATACCGAGACCATAAAGCGAGGCGGGTTGGCGGATCAGCCAACGCAACAAGGGCTTCTCGAAGATCGGCGCGACGTGCCGCTCGTAAAGAATGCGCTGCTGCGCCATTCCGTC
>JAFBAK010000429.1 GCA_019247795.1 Hyphomicrobiales bacterium
ATGGCGTGAATGGCAAGGGCTATGTCCCCACTCTCGTCCTCGACAATGGCGAGAAGCTCACGGAAGGGCCGGCCATCGTGCAGTACATCGCCGATCAGAAGCCCGGCGCGGGAATCGCTCCGGCGCCAGGCACGATCGAGCGCTACAGGTTGCAAGAGTGGCTGAACTTCATCACCTCCGAGCTGCACAAGCCCATGGGTTCCATGTTCAATCCGGCCCAGACGCCGGAGTGGAAGGAGGCCGTGAAGGTGATCCTTTCCAAGCGGCTCGATTGGCTCGTGAAGCAGCTCGACGGCAAGGCGCATCTGATGGGAGACAAGTTCAGCGTGGCCGACGGTTATCTCTTCACCGTACTCGGCTGGGCCAAGCACGTGAATTTCGATCTCGGCAAATGGCCGGCCCTCCAGCAATACATGGCCCGCATTGCTTCGCGTCCAAAGGTCGTCGAGGCACTCAAGGCCGAAGGGTTGATGAGCTGAGGGTCCTTCGGCTGCCGCGCCGGTCGACTCGGGTCCCCGCGTTTCAGCTTTCGAGCGATGACTTCATGCGTCGACTGATGCGTTGACTTGCGACCGGCGCAAGCTCATCTAAGGCCTGTGGCCGCCGGCCTTGAACCGGCGGATACAGGGAGAATTGCGATGTTCATTCAGACGGAAGCGACGCCGAATCCCGCGACGCTGAAATTCTTGCCGGGCCGAGAAGTGCTCGGTGACCGGGTAGCGGATTTCAGGTCGCAAGACGAAGCCGCCGCGTCTCCGCTCGCGCAGCGGCTCTTCGCGATCGAAGGCGTCAAGGGAGTGTTTCTCGGCAGCGATTTCATCAGCGTCACCAAGGATGAGCGCGAATGGCCTCACCTCAAGCCGGCGATCCTTGGTGCCGTCATGGAGCATTTCCTCACGGGCGCCCCCGTTCTCGACGATGCTGCTTGCGTTGAAAATCGCGGCACGCCTGAGTTTTTCGACCCGAAGGACGCCGACACGGTCGCGACGATCAAGGAGCTCATCGAGACGCGTGTTCGTCCCGCGGTGGCAGGAGATGGCGGCGACATCACCTTCAAGGGCTTCCGCGACGGCGTGGTCTACCTCAACATGAAGGGCTCATGCTCAGGTTGCCCTTCGTCCACGGCGACACTCAAGCACGGCATCGAAAACCTGTTGCGACATTTCTTGCCTGATGTGAGAGAGGTCGAGGCTGCGTAGGCCCACCACGACGTCCGACATCCACGCATAAAACGACGGCTGGCCGCCTGTTGCGAGCCGTCTGATTGCCTATATCCCTCCGCCCTTGCCAGGAGTTGTTCTGCCATGGCTGATCCGAATTTCAAGCCATCCCCGCACACGCCCATCGCGAGGGAGGCGCTCGACCAGATTTTCTTCAACGCCCGCACCCACAACAAATGGCAGAACAAGCCCGTCCCGCAATCCCTGCTTCGGCAGCTTGCCGACGTCCTGAAGATGGGACCGACAAGCGCCAACACGTCGCCCGCACGGTTCCTGTTTCTCGAATCGCGAGCCGCCAAAGAGAGGCTGAGCCCGTTCATGTCGGAGGGCAACCGCGCTAAAACCGCAGCGGCGCCGGTAACCGCGATCGTGGCCTATGACACGGAATTTTACGAAAAGCTTCCCAAGCTTTTCCCGCATGCGGATGCGAGAAGCTGGTTTGTCGGAAAGCCTGAGCACATCCAGGAGACGGCTTTTCGCAATTCGAGCTTGCAAGGGGGGTATTTCATCATCGCCGCGCGCGCGCTCGGCCTCGACACGGGTCCGATGTCCGGTTTCGACCAGGCTGGCGTGAACAAAGAGTTTTTCCCGGAAGGCAAGGTGAAGGTAAATTTCATCTGCAACCTTGGATACGGGGATCCGGAAGGTGTGATGCCGCGCTCGCCACGTTTCACCTTTGAGGAATTCTGCACTATCCTCTGAAAAGCGGAGGCTTTTCCTCCGCGCCGATGCAGGGAGAGCCTCTATTTGATCGTCTTGGCGCTCGATACCGCGCTCGCGGCCTGCTCGGTGTGCCTGTTCGACGCGCAACGGGACAAGGTCATCGCGAGCGAGAGCGCCATGCTCGGCAAGGGTCATGCCGAAGCGCTCTTGCCGATGCTGGAGCGCGTCATCGCCAAGATCGAGGGGAGTTGGAGCGCGATCGGACGCATCGGGGTCGTCGTAGGACCCGGCAGCTACACCGGATTGCGGGTCGGTATTGCGGCCGGCCGCGCGGCGGCGCTGGCAACCGGGCGCCCCATCGTCGGGATCACCACGCTCGCCGCTTTGGCGGCGCCCCTCGTCGGGGGCGACGAGGACGTGCCGATTGCGGCGGCGATCGACGCCAAGCACGGCAACCTCTTTTTTCAGCTCTTCTCGCCCGAAGGTCGCGCAGCGGGTGCGCCGGCCGCCCTGTCGCTTGCCGAGGCCGCAGCGAGGATCGGCGAAGGGCCGGTGCATCTCGTCGGGAACGCTTCGCCCGCGCTGCATTCGGCTTTGTCGCAAAACGGCGGCACGGTGAAATCGAGCCTCTCCGACGGCGCCCCCGATATCGTCTCGGTGGCAAAGCTCGCCGCCGCGACCGACCCGAAGCGCTCGCCGCCCGACCCCGTCTATGTCAAGGCCGCCGAGGCGCGCCCGCTCGCCGAGCAAGGCGTCGCGTCGCGATAAGCCGATGCTGTCATGGCGACATAAGCCGATCGTGCTACGCGATCTGAGAACCGGGGATGCACCGCGTCTGGCCAAGCTGCATGCCAATGCCTTTCATCGAGGCTGGGGGGAGGATGAGTTCGAGCGATTGATCGCCAGCGCATCGAGCTTGGGCGAAGGGGCGGCCTTTTCCGAACGCGGAAGCCTTCTGGGCTTCATCCTGTCGCGAATTGCCGCGAACGAAGCCGAGATCTTGTCGATCGTCGTGGATCCAACGTCGCGTCGAAGGGGCATCGCAAGAGCTCTTCTCTCCAACCACCTCGATCGCCTGCGTGAGAGGGCCGCTCGAGAGCTTTTTCTCGAAGTTGATGAGGAAAACACGGGCGCCTTGGCATTTTACGAAAATTTCGACCTCAAACCTGTGGGTCGCCGACAAGCCTATTACCCGCGCGTCTCGGGCGGGCGTGGAACTGCCTTGATCTTGCGCCGTGCTCTCGATTGAGGGCGAGGTGAACATGATAAAGGAAAGCGAACGAGGTCTGGCATCGCCACACTCGACCTTCGCGTTCCGGGTGCAATAGCGTGATGGTTCGAGTGTCGATGAAGGAACGACGCCAATGACCGACGAAGGACGATCGCTCGCTGTGCGGCGGCGCGAGCGCCTCGCGCCGGACCTGCGAGAGCTGCTTCTCAAGCAGGCCGATCTTTCCCAGGAAGTGCCGCGCAAGCCGCTCGCCTGGCCAAGCGAGCGCGCCGCCAGCGGCGTGAGCCGGCTGCGCTTCGTGGTGCGCGCGGCGGTGTGCCTTGTCGCAATCGTTCCCTTCATGGTTGTCGGCATGGGGGCGCAGGGGTTGATCTTGCGCTTCTGGCGAAATGCGGCCGGCGCCCTGCCTCGAGCCTTCTTGTGGTGGGTGGGCAAGGTCTTGGGCTTGCGCATCACTGTCAGGGGAAATATCGCTCGGGAGGCTCCGGTGCTTGTGGTCTCCAATCATGTTTCCTGGCTCGACATCGTGGTGCTTGGTGGGCTCGTGCCGTTGTCCTTCGTGGCGAAGTCGGATGTCGCGGGCTGGCCGATCATTGGGACGCTCGCACGCCTGCAGCGCTCGATCTTCGTCGATCGGACGCGGCGCACGATGACCGCGGATATCGCGCGCTCGATCGGCCATCGGCTGGTCGCGGGAGATACCATCGTTCTCTTCGGCGAAGGCACGACCGGAGATGGAAATCGCGTCTTGCCTTTCCGGCCCGCCCTCTTGGCCTCGGTGCGCGAAGCCATGAGCGCGAGCGGCGCGAATGGAACTCCTATTTTGGTGCAACCCTTGTCGATCGTGTATTCCAGCCTCGACGGGCTGCCGCTGGGGCGGGCTGATCGGCCTTCAGTCGCCTGGTACGGGGATATGTCGCTCGGCTCGCACCTCACGCGCCTTCTTGCGATCGGCCCGATCGATGTGACGCTGCGCTTTGGGGAACCCTTCGAAGTCAGCCACGGAGATCGCAAGGCCCTGGCAAAACGATTGGGCGAAGAAGTTCGCTCGATGGCGGCCGAAATCGCCAATGGGCGACCGCATCCTGCCGTCGTCCATTCTGCGGATAATTAGCGGATTTTTGGCATTGATCCGGTGGCTTGGGCCAAAAGCCAAACATAACAAGGAACAATGAGGTTACGGAGGTGCCCAAAGCCGTCCGTGAGCTCGCACCGCGATGTCCGTCCGCAACGTTACATCGGGTCCCCCGTTCCACTTCGGCGGGAAAGCGATTAAATGACAGGGAGTCAGCGCGTTCGGCTCGGGCTTAAGGCCTTGCTGAGCCCGCCAGCATCCGATTGCCTTGGAGGTCATGGTTGCCGAAGCGTTTTTTCGTGAAGTCATATGGCTGTCAGATGAATGTCTATGACTCCGCGCGCATGGGCGATCTCTTGCGATCTGGCGGCCATGTGGAGACGAGCGATCCGGCGAAAGCGGATATCGTCATCCTCAATACGTGCCATATCCGGGAACGTGCGACCGAAAAAATCTTCTCGGAGCTCGGTCGTGTTCGAGAAATCAAGTCCGAACGCGCCGCGCAGGGGCACAAGACGCAAATTGTGGTTGCCGGCTGCGTGGCGCAGGCCGAAGGCGCAGAGATCGTCGCGCGCCAAGCGGCGGTCGATATCGTCGTGGGTCCGCAAGCCTATCACCAACTCCCTGCGCTTCTCGAAAGAGGCAATTCCCTGCCGACGGTGGCGCTCGATCTCGCGGCCGCCGACAAGTTTGCGCAACTACCCTTGCCGGAACGCGCGGATATCCGTGCGCGCGGCGTCTGTGCCTTCGTGACGGTGCAGGAAGGATGCGACAAGTTTTGCGCCTTTTGCGTCGTGCCGTACACGAGAGGCACGGAAATCTCGCGCCCCGTCTCGGCGGTGTTCTCGGAGATCGAGAACCTCGTTGCGTCAGGCGTGCGCGAAGTCACCCTCATCGGGCAGAACGTCAACGCTTACCATGGCGTGGGCCCCGATGGACGGACATGGACGCTGGGGCGGCTTCTGTCCCGCGTCGCCAAAGTGACGGGTGTCAAACGCCTGCGGTACACGACGAGCCATCCTCTCGACATGGATGACGAACTGATCGAAGCGCACCGCGATGTTCCGGCGCTGATGCCTTATTTGCACCTGCCCGTGCAATCGGGCTCCGATCGCATTCTCGCACGTATGAATCGGCGCCACGACGTGAAAGCTTATCTGCGGATCATCGATAAGATACGCAAGTCTCGGCCTGACATTGCGCTTTCCTCCGACTTTATCGTCGGGTTTCCCGGCGAGACGGACGAGAATTTCGAAGCGACCCTCGCGCTTGTTCGCGAGGTCGGGTTTGCGAGTTCGTTCTCGTTCAAATACAGCGCGCGGCCGGGCACACCGAGCGCGCAGGCTACAGATCAGATCGACGATCAGGTGAAATCGGAGCGTCTCGCGATTTTGCAGGAGCTTCTTGAGGAGCAGCGCCAAGCCTTCAACCAGGCGACGGTGGGACGCGAGCTTGATGTGCTCTTCGAGAAGCCCGGCCGTCATCCGGGACAGATCGTGGGCAAATCACCCTATTTGCAGGCGGTTCACGTCGAACGCCGTGTTGCGACAATCGGTGATCTTTGTCCCGTGCTGATCACTTCCGCGGGGCCGAACAGCCTCGCGGGCCGCCTTGTCGAAGGGAAGGCTGCCGCATGAGCGTTCAGGACAACATTCTTTCCCAAAAGCCGCGTCGTCGCGTTTCGGCGGAAGGTCGCGTGGGAGAGGGGACGGAGGTCAAGGTCGCTTTCGACGACAATCGGACAGCGAGCCTCGTCCTGGGGCAGTTCGACGAGAACCTTGCCCATATCGAGCGGCGGCTGGGCGTGCGCGCCACCGCCAACGGCAATCAGGTTCAGATCAGAGGCACTCCGGAGGCGGCCGAACAAGCACGCCGCGTGTTGAGCATGCTTCACGGCCGCATCAAGGACGGGCAGGGATTGTCGCTCGGAGACGTCGATGGGGCAATCGCCGAAGCCATCGCGCAAGGGTCCCTCTTTCCGGCCGCACGCGACAGCTCCAAAGGGGCGTTCGATCAGATCTCCACGCGCAAACGCGGTGCTGTCAAAGCGCGCTCGGCGAACCAGCATCTCTATCTGCAGCTCCTCAAGCGCTGCGAGCTGACCTTCGCCGAAGGGCCGGCGGGAACCGGCAAGACCTGGCTTGCCGTCGGCCATGCCGTCTCGCTCCTCGAGCAAGGGACGGTGAGCCGCATGATCCTGTCGCGGCCTGCCGTCGAAGCCGGCGAGAATCTCGGCTTCCTTCCCGGAGACATGCGCGAAAAGGTCGACCCCTATCTTCGCCCCGTTTACGATGCGCTCTTCGATTTCATGGACGGCCGGCACGTGGAACGCGGCTTGCAAACCGGGATGATCGAGATTGCACCGCTTGCCTTCATGCGCGGCCGCACACTGACGAATGCGGTCATTCTGCTCGACGAGGCGCAGAACGCGACCTCGGTTCAGATGAAAATGTTCCTCACCCGTCTCGGCGAGGGCTCGCGCATGGTCGTCACCGGCGACCCGACGCAGATCGACCTTCCTGGCGGGCAGAAATCAGGGTTGATCGAGGCGATCGATCTCCTCAAACATGTCGAGGGGATTGGCCACATCGCTTTCCATCATGGCGACGTGGTGCGCCACGACCTCGTGCGGCGCATCGTTCAGGCATACGAAGAGGCAGGCAAGTCCCCGCGCGGCAGGCAGGCGATCGAGAAGGGCTGAGGCCTCCCATGGCGAAGCCCAATGTCGACCTCATCATTGAGAGCCCGCTTTGGGAGAAGGTCGCCTTCGTCGAGCGGGCGGTGTTGCGCGCGGCCGAGGCCGTCGGAGCCTATTCGGAAGTCGCTCGGGCGATCCGGCGCGGCGATGAGCTCTGCATCACCCTGCTCGACGACGAGGAGATCGCAGCCTTGAATTCGAGATGGCGGGGCAAGAACGCGCCCACCAACGTGCTTTCGTTCCCGGCGCGCATGGACCCGGATAAGCGGGCTCCGCGCCATCTCGGCGACATTGCGCTCGCCTTCGAGACCATCGAAAGCGAAGCGGCCGATGAGGGAAAGGCGTTCGATGACCATGTGATGCACCTCGTCGTGCATGGCGTCCTCCATCTCCTCGGCTATGATCACTTGAACGAGGGTGACGCTCAGCGGATGGAGACCATCGAAGCGCGAATTTTGGCGAGCATCGGCGTCGCAAATCCTTATGCGACAGAAGCGGCGTGAGCGGGAAAAAGGCCGCCGCATAACGACAGATGGACATGAAGAGCAACCCTCGACCCGGCGTTTCGGCCCCATCGATGAGTGATGGCGGGCCGGTGCGGCGTCTCGCAGGGCGAGTGAAGCGCGTTTTCAACATCGGCAGGCCTTCGAAGGAGGCCGCTGCCCAACCCGGAGCGATCGGAGAAGGGGCCACCGATGCCTATTCGCAAGAGCGCGCCATGCTCCGGAACGTGCTCGCGCTTCGACAGGCGCGTGTCGAGGATGTCATGGTGCCACGTGCCGACATCGTCGCTATCCCGGAAAATGTGAGCCTCGACGAGCTTCTGAACGTGTTTCGCAGCGCGGCCCATTCCCGTTTGCCGGTCTACGGCGAAACCCTCGACGAGCCGCGGGGCATGGTCCATATCCGCGATTTCCTCAACTATCTCGGATCGAAGGTCCAGGAGTCGGGAGAAGGCACCGCGAAGGACGGCTCGCCGCTCGGCCATCTCGGAAGCGTGGATCTCGCGACGCCGCTCGAGGCGCTCGGGATAGTGCGTCCCGTGCTCTATGTGCCGGCCTCGATGCGGGCCGTCGCTCTGCTGCGCCGCATGCAGGCGACGCGCACTCATATGGCGCTCGTCATCGACGAATATGGGGGGACCGACGGGCTCGTCTCGATCGAGGACCTCATCGAGATCGTCGTCGGCGAGATCGAGGACGAGCATGATGACGAGGAGGATGCCCAGGTTTCGCGCGTCGATGATCGCACCCTCGTCGCCAGCGCGCGGGCCGAGCTCGCCGAGGTGTCCTCGATGCTTGGCGCCGATTTGTCTCGCGGGCATGCCGCCGAAGATGTCGATACGATCGGAGGCTTGATCGTGACATTGGCCGGGCGCGTGCCGCTTCGAGGCGAGCTGATCGCAGGTCCTGGAGGGATCGAGTTCGAAGTGATGGAGGCCGATCCGAGGCGCCTGAAGCGCGTGCGGATCCATCTTCCTTCGAGCGAGCGGCGCTCGCGCCGGCAAAAGGATCAATCGCTGGAGGCGCCGCAGGCGACGGCCCCTAACGCCGGCGCCGGAACGTCCTCTCCCGAGCCAGCGCGGCCGGAGCGCGGGGTCCCCGCCTCGAGCGAGACGAACCGCCGGTGACTTACGCGCAAGCTCCGCTGGCGGCCTCGTTCGCCGATCACATCATCCTGGCCTGGGGCTGGCGACGACGTCTCGTCGCGCTCGCGGCCGGCGCGATCGGGGCTCTCGCCATGCCGCCGCTCGACATCTGGCCGGCCTTGGCGGTTTCCTTGCCAGTCGCGGTATGGCTCATCGACGGGGCAGCGATCGACGCCAAGCATCCGCGGCTCGCGACGCTTCGCTCCGCGGCCGGCGCCGGATGGTGGTTCGGCTTCGGCTACCATCTCGCCGGCCTCTGGTGGCTCGGCGCCGCTTTCCTCGTCAACGGGGACGAGTTCGCCTGGGCGCTGCCGCTTGGAGTCCTGGTTTTTCCGGCGGGGCTTGCCCTTTTCTTCGCGCTCGCCTTCGCGGTTGCCCGCCTTCTCTGGGGCGATGGACCAAGGCGCATCTTTGCTTTTGCCTTCGCTCTCGCAGGGGCGGAATGGCTGAGAGGACACGTGCTCTCGGGTTTTCCCTGGAACATGCCAGGCATGGCACTCGGTTCGAACCTTGTGCTTGCGCAGGCAGCCTCGCTCGTCGGCGCCTACGGGCTCACCTTCCTGGCGCTCTTGGTTTTCGCCTCGCCGGCGACGCTCGCCACCGAAGCGACGGCTCGCGCGAGATGGGGCGCGCCTGTGTTTGCCCTCCTCGTTTTGGCGGGCCTTGCGGCCTTCGGAGCTTGGCGCCTCGAAGGAGGGCCTCCGGGCATGGTTGCGGGGGTCAAGCTTCGCATCATGCAGCCCAACCTCGCGCCCGATCAGAAATTCGTTCCCGCGAACCGCGAGGAAATCGTTTCCCGGTACCTCGCGTTGAGCGACAAGGCGACCTCGCCGGAGCGCAACGGCATTGCCGACATAACTCATCTGTTCTGGCCGGAATCAGCTTTTCCTTTCATCCTCACACGTGACCCGGAGATGCTCGGCCGCATCGCCGGCGCGCTCGGAGACAAAACGACCCTGATCACCGGCGCTATCAGAGCGCAGGAGCCCCTGCCGGGCGAGCTCAATGCGCGTTTCTTCAACTCGATTTACGTGATCGGCAAAGGCGGCACCGTTCTCTCATGGGACGACAAGGTGCATCTTGTGCCCTTCGGCGAATATCTTCCATTTCAGGAATGGTTGGATCGGGTGCATTTGCGCCAATTCGTACGCGTCCCGGGCGGGTTCACTGCTGGCCTTGCGCGCCGCAGGCTCGAGATCCCGGGCTTACCCGGGGCGGCGCCTTTGATCTGCTACGAAGCGATTTTTCCGGGCGACGTGCTGCCCCAGGATGGCCGACCCGTCGGCCTCATGGTGAATGTCACCAACGATGCCTGGTTCGGTCTCACCAGCGGGCCCTACCAGCACCTTGCCCAGGCACGTTTGCGGACGATCGAGGAGGGTCTGCCGCTGGTGCGAGCTGCCAATTCAGGCATATCCGCGGTCATTGATCCGTTCGGGCGCGTGGTCGGCTCCCTGCCCCTCGGAGTCGAGGCGGTGCTCGATGCGGAACTGCCCCGCGCCATCGCTCCCCCCCTTTATGCAAAGCTCAAGGACATCCCCTTTTTCGCACTCCTCCTCGCCTCGGTTGTGGCCGCCCTCAGGTTGCATCGCGGCCGACCGTTGGGTAGACGTTACCCATGAATGTCGCGCATTTTTGGGGGAAGCAGGGTGCGGGCGGAATGGCCAAAAAGACACCGAACTCGATCGATCGGCATGTGGGGAGCCGTTTGCGCATGCGCCGCGTGTTGATGGGAATGAGCCAGGAGAAGCTCGGCGATCAACTCGGAGTTACCTTCCAGCAGGTGCAAAAATACGAAAAGGGGATGAACCGTATCGGCGCCAGCCGGTTGCAGCACGCCTCGCGCGCGCTCGAGGTCCCGGTCGAGTTCTTTTTTCGTGACGCTCCGCAGATCGAGCCGAACTTGTCGGGCGCAACAGGCGAATTCTCGAACAGCAGTAATTTCGTGGCGGAGTTCCTGTCCTCAAATGAAGGCATCGAGCTCAACCAGGCGTTCGCGCGGATCAAGGATCGCAAGCTTCGCCGGCGCATCGTCGAGCTTGTGCGAGCGATCGCCGGCGATGACGAAGTGGACGCCGAAGCCCGAAGCGCCCGTTCGGAATAAAGGACGAATTCGTTCGTCGATGCTTGACCTTCTCCGGCCGTCCTGACTAAAGAACGCCCGTCCAGCGCCCGTGATTGTGAGCGCGCGAGGCTGACCTCAGCATCCCTGCCAGTCGAGGAGTGTGTCACCGTGATGCGGAAGAACTACGTTTTCACCAGCGAGTCGGTCTCGGAAGGCCATCCCGACAAGGTCTGCGACCGCATCTCGGACGAGGTGGTGGATCTGTTTTTCCGGGAAGGCGCGAAGGCCGGGATCGATCCGGCAAGCGTGCGCGTCGCTTGCGAGACGCTGGCAACCACGAACAGGGTGGTGATTGCCGGCGAGGTGCGAGGCTCGCTCGCGGACAAGAAGCTCAAAAGCAAGGTGAAGTCGGCGGCCCGTCGGGCGATCAAGTCGATCGGCTACGAACAGGATAGGTTCCACTGGAAGAAAGTCAGGATCGAGGTGCTGCTGCACGCGCAATCGGCCGACATTGCCCAAGGCGTGGACGCCGCCGGCAACAAGGATGAAGGCGCGGGCGACCAGGGGATCATGTTCGGCTATGCATGCCGCGAGACGCCCGAGCTCATGCCGGCTCCCATCTATTATTCCCACAAAATTCTCGAGAACCTCACCAAGGCGCGCAAGGCAGGCGAAGGTGAGTGCGAGAAGCTAGGCCCCGACGCGAAGAGTCAGGTCACCGTTCGCTATGAGGACGGAAAGCCGGTCGGCGTCACGCAGGTGGTGGTCTCGACGCAACATGTCGACGAGACTTTGTCTTCAGGCGACATTCGCAAGATCGTGGAGCCCGTCGTGCGGGCGACCTTGCCGGAAGACTGGATCACCTCCGAAACGGTTTGGCACGTGAATCCGACCGGCAAATTCGTGATCGGGGGGCCGGATGGTGATTGCGGGCTCACCGGACGCAAGATCATCGTCGACACTTACGGCGGCGCTGCCCCCCATGGCGGTGGTGCGTTCTCGGGCAAGGATCCGACGAAGGTCGACCGTTCGGCCGCTTATGCGGCACGCTACCTTGCCAAGAATGTCGTTGCCGCCAAGCTCGCGGATCGTTGCACCATCCAGCTCGCCTATGCGATCGGCGTCGCCGAGCCGCTTGCGGTCTATGTCGATCTGCACGGAACCGGAAAGGTCGATGAGGAGAAAGTCGAGAGAGCCTTGCGCGAGGTCATGCGTCTGACGCCACGTGGCATTCGCGAGCATCTCGGCCTCAACAAGCCGATCTATGCGAAGACTTCGGCCTACGGCCATTTCGGCCGCAAGCCGGGGCGTGACGGCAGCTTCTCCTGGGAGCGAACCGACCTCACCGATGCCTTGAAACGCGCGCTCGTGAACTGAGCCCACCCCGGTGCAGCAGGAAATGCGCTGCTGCGGTGAGAGAAGGAGCGAGGCGCTCTTGGCTGATGAAGCGGGGCGGCGAGCGAGGCGAAGGCGCTCATCTCATTGAAGAACGAAGGCGACTGTGAGCGGGCGCAGGCATTCGATCGCAGTTGCAGGTGCGGGGATCGGCGGGCTCACTGCGGCGCTTTTGTTGTCGCGTGCCGGATTCGCCGTGTCGCTCATCGAGAAGCGTACGCGGGTCGAGGAAGAGGGTGCGGGCCTTCAGCTCTCGCCCAATGCGAGCCGCATCCTCATCGGTGCCGGCCTTGGGCACGTTTTGTCGCGGCGAGCCATCGCACCCGAATGCGTCCGGATTCGCCGGGGCAAGGACGGTCGCGATCTTGCGACGATCCCGCTCGGCCAGACCATCAAGAAGAGGCATGGCGCGCCCTATTTGGTCATTCATCGCGCCGAACTCGCGAGCCTTCTTCTCGATGCGGTCCGGGCGTCGCCTGGCGTCAGGCTGCTTTATGGACGGGAAGCGCGCGGTGTCGCCGAGCACGATGGGGGCATCACCGTCTCGCTGCATGGCGAGCGAGGATCCGAGAGCGCGCTAGAGGCCTCCGCGCTGGTTGCGGCGGAAGGAATTTGGAGCGCACATGCGCCCGCGGATTCTCTGCCACGCTTTTCCGGATTCTGCGCTTGGCGCGCCCTGGTGCCGGCTGCCTCAGCGCCGGAACTTGTCGGATCCGGCGAGGTCGGGCTTTGGCTCGGCCCCCGCGCGCATCTCGTGCATTATCCGCTGAAGAATGCAGGCGTCGTCAACGTCGTTGCCGTGATCGAGGATCGACGACCCCGAGCAGGGTGGTCGCGGGCGGGGGAAAAGGGGGTGATCGCAGGCGCCTTTGCCGGTTGGGCCGAAGTCCCGCGCGCGCTGATCGCCTCGGCACCCTCCTGGAAATGCTGGTCATTGTTTGACCGCAAGCCAGCGCGCCGGTGGGGGAACGGACTGGTCACGCCACTCGGCGATGCCGCCCATCCGATTTTGCCTTTTCTCGCTCAAGGGGCTGCGCTCGCGATCGAGGATGCTGCGGTGCTGGCCGCAAATCTTGCGCCCATGGCAAAGCCCGACGAGATCATCGTCGGCGGCTTAAATGATGCGAAGACGCAACGGTCTGAAGCTCAGGGGTCCGCCGATATCGGGCGTGCGCTGCGGCGCTATGAGGGCGAGCGCGCGGCGCGTACGATCCGAGCGCAACGCGAGGCGCGTCGCAATATGCTTGCCTATCACGCGACCTTCCCCCTCAGCCTCGTGCGTGACCTCGTCTTGGCGCGCGCCTCGGGAGAGCAGCTTCTTGCCCGCTTCGATTGGCTTTATGGGTGGAGCGCCGATCAGAGTTCGGTGCAACACTGATCGAGCATTCTCTCGAGCAGGGGCGACCTCATGCCAGGCCGAACTCGCGCCGCTTTGCGAACACGGAGTCGAAGCTGAAGCTGCCCGCTCCGAGGAGCATGACATAAGCAAATCCGCCCGCCATGGTCAGATTCTTCATGAAATGGATTTGCATGTTGCGGTCGCCGAAATCGCTATGGCCGATGATGGCGGTCGCGATACACCACAACCCCAGGACGATCGCCGCTGGGCGGGTGAACAGCCCGACGAGCATGAGAATTCCTCCACCGAGCTCAACGGCTACGGACAGGACAAGTACGAGGCTCGGAACGGGCAGGCCGATTTTGCTGAAATAGGCTGTTGTGGCGGCAGCAGCCGTGAGCTTTCCAAATCCCGCCCAGATGAAAATAGCACTCATGAGAACACGGCTCAGAAGCGTCAGCACGCTAAGAAAGACGCCTTTGTCGAATTCGCTGTTTGTCATCCTGTCGATCCATCGCTTGGCGCTGCCCATTAAGGGGTCCGTCGCTTCTGCAGGGACGTAGAGCCAAACCTGACCTCCGGCACAATAAAAGCTTTTGTGAGTGCGCATACCCAAGCGGGTTCCAACGCTAATCAGTCCGCAAATGCGCTCGGCGTTACCATTTGTTTAACCGGCTTCAATAAGAGTGCGCTTTCGCGGGAAATTCGCGAGTGCCCGAAACATGGGAGGTCTCGCGAATAATACGGGAAAGGAAAATGAGATGCAGAAGAAACTGGCCGGTGCGTTGGGCGTTTTATCAGCCGTCGCGTCACTGGACTGTGCACAGGCGGCCGCGCCGAATGCCGGAGATGCAACCGAATTTTTGAGGCCGCAATCCTTCGCGGAGCTCCTCGCGCCTGTCCCCAACGCGCTGGCGCTGCTCAAGGAGGTGGACGCAGCGCAGACGGCGCAGCGCGAGGCCGATCCGCAAATTGCCCAATATTTTTACGATCACCATCATCACCATCATCACCACCATCACCACCATCACCACCACTCCCACTGGCGCCCCGTCTACGGTGAACCTGCTTACGAGCAGCCCGTTGCGCCGGTCTTCGGTGGAAGCACCTCTCATGAGCGACGGCTGCAGATCATCTGGTGCACTCAGCACCCGGGACGATGCTGAGGTCGTCCTTCGCGGAGTGGAACCGAACGCTTCGGTTCCATCTCTCATCTTCACGGCAGGAAGCGCCCTGACCCAAGTCTCAGCCTCGCAACGCGCGAACCACCCATTGCGCATTCGCGTTGATCGCAGAGAGGTGGGCGAAACACGAGCCGCAACGTCTCGGTCCTGACCGCCTCGAAGGGAGGATGGCCGATGATCCGCAAACTCAAGAGCGGTGAATACCGTCTTTACTCGCGCAAGATCGACTCAAAGACCGGGAAGCGACGCAATCTTGGAACCTTCAAATCCCGCGCTGCGGCCGAGAAGCACGAGCGGGAAGTGCAGTATTTCAAGCGCCACTAGAAATTGATGAAGGTGCTCGGGCTGACGGCGAACTGCCCAACACGATGCGAACTCATCTGATCTGCGCTTGTGGTGCTGCGAGAGAGGATTGAACTCTCGACCTCTCCCTTACCAAGGGCTCTCCTAGGGAAACTCCCCTTTGTTTAAGTCATTGTGAAGTCCCAATTTCCGCTTTTCACCTCATGACAAAACGCCCGGAACAAAGGCGGAAAATGGACAAGGGACTCGTGGAAAATCCGTGGACACCATAACCGGCATTGTAAACGCCCACGCGCGACTCCAAGTGGCACGCGGTTTGCTGCAGGTGGGGCTGCACCAACGGGGATGACCCATCATGGGAAAGCTTCTCTTCGCCGCCCTCGTCGCCACGGTCGCGCTCGGCTCTGTTGCCCAGGCGCAAACCTGGCAGGACTACCAGCGTCAACAGAATGCCTGGTCGAACAATTTCCACTATGGTGTTCAGCAACAGCTGAATCGATCCCAAAGCTTTCTCAACGAGCAGAACGCCGCCGCCAACCAGCAATTTTGGCAGCGGCAAAATCAGTATCAGCCGCAACCCTACTCGCGCTATTACGACGACGAGTAGCGCTTGGCGCGCCTCCGCCCCACGATGTCGCGGTGGTTGC
>JAFBAK010000129.1 GCA_019247795.1 Hyphomicrobiales bacterium
TTTGGCGCGCGCTATCTAGAGGCGGGGCGACGCTGTTCGGAGACGTGCAGCGATGGTTCGATTTGCGTCAGCGTTTCTCCCGTTTGTCGCCGCCCTCGGCCTTGCGCTTTGCGGTCCGCCGGAGAGCCTGGCGCAGACCTCGCCCCAACCTCACGCCGCCTTCACGGCGCGTGGCTTCGTCGAGCCGGCGGAGGGCGTCTTGTCGATCGGCACGGCCGCGACCGGAGTGATCGAGCGCATCGCCGAAGGAGCGGGCGAGCGCATCCATGCGGGCGACGAGCTCCTCCAGATCGATTGTTCACCGCTCGCGGCCGATGTGCAGTCGCTCGCCGCGCAGGCTGAGGCCGCGCAAGCGGCGGACGAGCGGGTGCGCAATGGTTCGCGCCCGCAGGAGATCGCGGTCGGTGAGGCCAATGTCGGCGTCGCCAAGGCGCGGGCCGAGGAAGCGGCGGAGGCGCTCCGTCGCGCTCAGGCGCTGCAGCTCGGCATCAGCGTCACCCAAGCCGTGATGCTCCAGGTCGAGCGCGACGCTCGCATCACGAGCGCGCAACTCGAGGATGCGCGCGCTCGCCTCGATCTCTTGCGCTCAGGCTCGCGCGAGGAAGATATTGCCGAAGCGGATGCCAGGCGCGATGCGTCCGCGGCGGCGGTCGATGCGGCACGAGCGCGGCTCGCGCAATGCACCGTGCGCTCGCCGATCGACGGCGTCGTGCTGCAGCGCTTGGCATCGCGGGGCCAGTTCGTCACCTCCGCGGTCCCGAGCGTGCTGTTGCGGATCGCGAACGATAAGGCGCTCGGCGTTCGCACCGAGGTCGAGCCGGCCCATCTCAATGACGTTTGCGTTCACCAGCGGGCCTCGATCGTCGGCGGCGGCGCAATGGCTGGCGAGCTCGGTGCGAGCGTCGCCCGCATTGCGCCGCCGACCGTTGTCGCTTCACAAACCGTGCCTCGCCAAGCCGAGACGGCATCGGCGCCCATCGACGTGTTCCTGACGCTCGACCAGCCGCCAACGATGCTTCACCTCGGCGAGGAGGTGACGGTGCGCTTCCAGGCTTGTCCGTAACTGGCAGTCAAAAGCCAATGTGAGCGGGAGGCCGCTCACGAAATCCATCACTCCTCAGTGCTCACGCGTGACCCTTCACAGCTTCACCATCGCCCTTCACTCACTTCTCGTACGGATTCTTGCCCTGCCGCAGCGAGAGCCGGATCGGCGTTCCGGGGAGCTTGAATGTATCGCGCAGGCTGTGGGTGAGGTAGCGCGTGTAGGCGGCGGGCAACTCGTCGAGCTGGTTGCCGAAGATCGCGAAATGGGGCGGGCGCGTCTTCGCTTGCGTCGCGTAGCGAAGCTTGATGCGCCGCCCTGAGACGGCGGGCGGCGGATGGCGTGCCGTGACGCCGGCGAGCCAGCGATTGAGCTTGGCAGTGGGCACGCGCCGGTTCCACACCGCATAGGCATCGAGCACCGCCTGCATCATGGCGTCGATGCCGCGCCCCGCCAGACCCGAGACCGGCACCACCGCGACGCCGTCGAGCTGCGCCAGGAGACGGCTTGCCTCGGTTCGCAGTTCCTGGAGGAGGCCCGGCCGGTCGGAGACAAGGTCCCATTTGTTGACGGCGATCACGAGCGCGCGGCCCTCGCGCTCGACGAGGGAAGCGAGTGTGAGATCCTGCTTCTCGAAAGGGATCGTCGCATCGAGAAGCAGCACCACGACTTCGGCGAAGCGCACGGCGCGCAAGGCGTCGGCGGCCGCGAGCTTCTCGAGCTTGTCGTCGACGCGCGCGCGCTTGCGCAACCCGGCCGTGTCGAAAACCTTGAACGGGCGCCCTCGCCACGCATAGTCCAGCCCGATCGCGTCGCGCGTGATGCCGGGCTCGGGTCCTGTGAGCAGGCGCTCTTCGCCGAGCATGGCGTTGATCAGCGTCGACTTGCCGGCGTTTGGCCGCCCGATCACGGCAATGCGCAAGGGTCGCGACGGATCGGACGCGTCCTCGTCGGCATCGTCATCGCCGGGCTCGGTGGCCTCGGCGAGTGGAGCTGACAGAGGAACGGCGTCCTCGACGGACGGAAGCTTCGCGCTTCGCCGCGCTCCCCGCTTCGATTGCAACGCACGATCCGCCTCTTCCGCCGCCCCTGCATCTTGCGGTTCAGCCGGCAAGACTGCCGCGAGGGCCTCGTGCAGATCGCCAAGCCCAAGACCATGCTCTGCCGAAAAGGCGATCGGTTCGCCGAGCCCGAGCGCGAAGCCGCCATAGGCGCCCTGTTCGCCTGCTCGGCTTTCCGCCT
>JAFBAK010000164.1 GCA_019247795.1 Hyphomicrobiales bacterium
TTCGTAGGTCAGGCCGAGCCTTTCGGCGCGTTCGAGGCGGTAAAGCGCGATGTCGCGCGAGACCTTCCAAGCGGCCTTATGCGCCTTTTTCCAGCAAAAGCGAACAAAGAGGTCCCCGACCTGCCACTCCGGCAACTCGTCGTCCAAAGGCGGCCCTTTATTATGGCCGGGCGAGGGCTGCGTCATCGCTTTCCTGGCGGATCAATGTTTCATATATTCCCCCATCGTATATTATATTGAACGATGATGAGTGACAAATTCTTCGATCAGGAACTCGGCACGCGCCTCCAGTCTCTGCGCGCGCAGCAGGGCTTGAGTCTCGGAGCGCTCGCGGATCGGTCCGGCGTGAGCAAGACCATGATCGCGCGGGTCGAAAGAGCGGAGAGCAGCGCCACCGCCGCGCTCCTTGGCCGACTCTGTGCGGGCCTCGGCGTGAGGCTGAGCTCGTTGATCGCGGCCGCAGATAGGCCTGCAACGCCGCTTTCGCGATTTCCCGATCAGCCCGTATGGCGAGACCCCAAGACGGGTTACCTGCGCCGTCAGGTCTCCCCGCCCGCGGCGTCGAGTAGCCTTGAGATCACCGAGATCACCTTACCGCCGGGGAAAAAGGTGGCCTACCGCGCCTGGACGGCCAATGCCTATGCGCAGCAGATATTGGTGCTCTCGGGCGAGCTCCATCTGCGAACCGGAGATGAGCGCTTCGTGCTGCGCAAAGGCGATTGCCTGGATTTTGACGTGCTGCGCCCGAACGCATTCGAGAACCGCGGCAAAACTTTCGGGCGCTACCTGATCATCATTCGCAAGCACTGAGAGGAACCCGAGCTTCTCGCAGCGTGACCGTCGAGCCGGGTTCCGAGAGACGCTCTTTGCTTCATCAAAAAGGGCGGGACTTCCCGCCCTTTTTAGCCGACGCCGCAACAGCCCTCCTCAATAATCCATGCCGGGGCCAGCTGGAGGCATGGCAGGCGCCGGCTTTTTTGGGATCTCCGCGACCATGGCCTCGGTCGTGATCAGAAGGCCGGCGACGGAGGCAGCGTCCTGCAGGGCGGTGCGCACCACCTTCGCGGGATCGATGATGCCTCTCTTGAACATGTCGCCGAATTCGCCTGTCTGCGCATCGAAGCCGAACGCGTATTCCCCCTTTTCCTGGATCTTGCCGGCGACCACTGAGCCGTCATCTCCAGCGTTGATGGCGATCTGGCGAAGGGGCGCCTGGACGGCCCGTCGGACGATCTCGATACCCGTCTTCTGGTCGTCATTTTCGGGCACGAGACGCTGAAGCGATTTGCCGGAGCGAAGAAGGGCGACGCCACCACCGGGCAAGATGCCTTCCTCCACCGCGGCCTTGGTCGCATGGGTCGCGTCGTCCACGCGGTCCTTGCGCTCTTTGACCTCGACCTCGGTCGCACCGCCAACCCTGATGACGGCCACCCCACCCGAAAGCTTTGCGAGCCGCTCTTGCAGCTTTTCGCGATCGTAGTCGGAGGTGGTCTCCTCGATCTGCGTCTTGATCTGTTGGATGCGCGCCTCGATGTCCTTCTTCGAGCCGGCTCCATCGACGATGGTGGTGTTCTCCTTTTCGATGGCGATCTTCTTGGCGCGGCCAAGCATCGGAAGCGTCACATTCTCGAGCTTGATGCCGAGATCCTCGCTGATCGCCGTGCCGCCGGTGAGGACAGCGATATCTTCAAGCATCGCCTTGCGTCGATCTCCGAAGCCGGGGGCCTTGACGGCCGCGACCTTCAGGCCGCCCCGCAACTTGTTGACGACGAGCGTTGCCAGCGCCTCGCCTTCCACATCTTCGGCGATGACAACTAAGGGCTTGCCCGATTGAACCACCGATTCGAGCAAGGGAAGCAGGTTCTGCAGCGAGGAAAGTTTCTTCTCGTGGATCAGGACATAGGGATCCTCGAATTCCGCGCGCATCCTTTCCGCGTCGGTCACGAAATACGGAGAGATATACCCCCGATCGAATTGCATGCCCTCGACCACTTCGAGCTCGGTCGCGAGGCTTTTTGCCTCCTCGACTGTGATCACCCCCTCATTGCCGACCTTCTGCATCGCCTCGGCGAGAAACTTGCCAATCTCGGGATCGCCATTCGCTGAGACGGTCGCGACCTGGGCAATCTCGTCATTCTTTGTGATCTTGCGGGCATTCTTCTTGAGATCGGCGACGATCGCCTCGACGGCCATGTCGATGCCGCGCTTCAGGTCCATGGGATTCATGCCGGCCGCGACCGACTTCGCGCCTTCCTTGACGATCGCGTGGGCCAGCACGGTCGCGGTCGTCGTGCCGTCACCTGCCTGATCGCTCGTCTTGGTCGCGACCTCGCGCACCATCTGCGCGCCCATGTTCTCGAATTTGTCCTCGAGCTCGATCTCCTTGGCCACCGTGACGCCATCCTTGGTGACCCGCGGTGCGCCGAAGGACTTGTCGAGCACGACGTTGCGGCCCTTCGGGCCCAATGTCACACGCACCGCATCGGCGAGGATCTCGATACCGCGGAGCATCCGCTCGCGAGCGTCGGTGGAAAACCTGACTTCCTTGCTAGCCATCTTGCCACTCCTTGATGCGAAATCTCCTCCAGGTTTCTTCAGGCGGCCTTCTGCTTGCACTCCGACTTATCGAGAATACCTATCACGTCTGCCTCCTTCATGATCAGGAGCTCCTGGCCGGCGAGCTTGATTTCGGTGCCGGACTATTTTGCAAACAGCACGCGGTCTCCCACATGAACGTCGAGCGGGGTCAGCTTACCGCCCTCGTCTCGCCCCCCAGCCCCCACGGCAACAATCTCCTCGTCATGCGGCTTCCTTTGCGGCATCGGGAATGATGATGCCGCTTTCGGTCCGCTCCTCGCTCTCGAGGCGGCGAATGACGATCCGATCGTGAAGTGGACGAAAATTCATCGCAAACCTCGCGTCTTCAAGAAACTTGAACGGCGATGCGACCCCACAGAGCTGGCCCGCACATGCCTTGCCCCGACGACCTCTCTTGTTAGAGAAGACGTGACCATCCTGATCGAAGACTGATCGAGCGGGCCGCAATTTCAGATACGAATGCCCGAACCCAATCCGTCGAAGGGCAACCCCGGGCCTTTAAGCCGAAATAGGACGAAGCCGATTCTCCATCAAGAGAAAAGGATCAAAATTTTGGCACTCCCCACCTCGAAGTGCCAATCCGGGTCTTGAACCGAGTTGCCGGCCTTCCTAGCTCGACCAATTGGGTCCCGCCCTTCGTGGGGGATCCCGAAACAAGCTCGTAGGTATCGCTTCAAGGAGGATAGCTATGACCACCTATGACTTCACACCCCTTTTCAGGAGCTCGATCGGTTTCGATCGTCTTCCCTTGCTTCTGAACCACGCCTTGCAATTGGATGAAAGCACAGCCTCTTATCCGCCCTACAACATCGACAAGTGCAGCGAGGATGAATATCGCATCGTAATGGCGGTCGCCGGTTTCGGGAAGAATGATATCGAGATCGTGAGCGAGCAGAACAAGCTTACCGTTCGCGGAGAGATCAAGGAGCGCGAGGAGAAGAATTACTTGCACCGCGGCATCGCGGCACGCTCGTTTCAGCGCCAGTTCGACTTGGCCGATTTCGTCAAGGTGCGCGGCGCAGATCTCAAGGACGGCTTGTTGGTGATCAGCCTCATGCGTGAGATCCCCGAGGAAATGAAGCCGCGCCGGATCGACATCGGCACCGGTCCGGCTAGTCAGCTCGAGCAGAAGGCCGGCGGAAAGAAAGCCGAAAAAACGGAGCGTTGAGCTCCGAGTACCGACATCCCCGCGTTTGCTTTGGGCGGGACGCATCTCGCCTCCCGCCCAGAGCCGTCCTCATAAGACCCTTGGAAGAAAGTGGCGCAGACCTCCCAGCCAGCATGGCAGGGCGAGACTGGCGAAAGTTCCCAAATTGCCGCGAAAAACTTGGCGACTGCTCTCGACCCGTGGGCCTTGCAATCGAAGCCGCCCCACGGGACGGGAATCGCGAAGAACGCAGAACGGCCGTCGAGCCGGTCAATGCCGGCGGTGAGTTCAGTTGCGACGCCTGCTTCGCCTCATGTCCGCAATCAGCAGCGTCCGCACAGACTCACCTTCCCCCAATCATCTGCGATCGCGGACCGCCCATTATCGAACGCGTTGCAGGCCGCAAGAGAGAGACCAAGCGCAACGAATATGACTATACGGCTCATGGGACGCCCCAAATTTAGAGTGGTGCAGCCGGGATATGGCATTTGAACGGGCCGGCACCCATGTGCGGCAAGGCCGCACCGACTAAGCACAAGAGCGCCCGTGCTGGTCGGGTTTCGAGAATTGGCCTTGTAGTCGACCGGTGAATCCCTCGAAAAACAGGCAGTTACGTATATGGAGGAACGCATTTAGTTGAAGATATTTTCAGCACTGGCGCCGAACGCTTAACTGACTTAACCTTCCACTTGGGTGATCTGCCATGCGTTCTTGCAACGCTTCGAGAGTGCAGCGCGTTCATCCTGTGGGATCATCAAAGAGATTGGGAGGTTTGCCGTGATGACAAAGCACTGGACGGTGGCTGCAATTGCAGCCGGCGCGCTGTCTTTAACTCTTTTCTCGTTCAGCCCCGCCGAGGCCCTTTCACGCAGCGAATGCAGCGCGAAATACAAGGCGGCGAAAGATGCCGGCACCCTCAACGGAATGAAGTGGAACGATTTCCAGAAGACGCAATGTGCGGGAGATGCATCCACCGCTGCCGCCCCATCGGCGGCGCCCGCGGCTTCGACGCCCCGACCCACACCTTCGGCATCTTCGCCGCCTTCAGGCCAGATCGCCAACCCGTTGAAGAAGATCGTCCCCGGCGCCTCGACGAGTTCGGCTGGAGCTCCCGTTTTCCCGACGGCCATATCGCCTAAATATTCGAGCGAGTCCGCGGGGAAGCAACGGATGCACACCTGCCTTGACCAATACAACGCCAACAAATCGACGGGCGGTAATGGCAGCATGAAATGGATCATGAAGGGCGGCGGTTATTACAGCGAGTGCAATAAGCACCTGAAGGGTGAGGGCTGAACCGAACGCAGATCCGATTGGACGATAACAGTCCCGCCGCAGGGTTTCTGCGGCGGGATTATTTTTGAGCGCGTGAAAAATCGGGCGTTTCCGGCAGGAGAAAGAACAACCGACCAGCAGCTCGCAATCCGCTGCCTGAGACGCCCTGAGGTGCCTGTGCCAGATCGCCCCTTGAGCCGCGCTTCGATCAGGGCCTTAGTTGAAGCTACAAACGCGGCTTTTGCTTTGGTATCTATCTCTTGGCCATATCCCATTGCTTGCGATGTCCCGGACAAGAGATGGGATTTCTCGATATCGCATGACCGGATCGTCGAAGTGCGACTTTCACCAATCAGCTGCGAGCTTCGCCCTTCGCACGACCGGAACTGAGGGAGCACCGACACGATGAGCTACGCATCGGCAGCGACGGTCGCGCGGTCCGACCGGAGGCGAACGCTTCTCGGCGGAGCGATTGGCCACTTCATCGAATGGTACGACTGGTCGATCTACGGTTTTCTCGCCGCCATTTTCGCGGCCCAGATGTTTCCCGCGAGCGATCTGACAGCGTCGCTGATCGCAAGCTTCCTCGCCTTCGCGCTCGGCTTTCTGGGCCGTCCCATCGGCGCGTTTGTGCTTTCCCCGCTCGCCGACAAATATGGGCGTCGCGCACTGCTTTCGGCCACGATCATCATGACGGGCATCGGCAGCTTGGCGATCGCCCTGTGCCCCACCTATGCGCAAATCGGCGTCGCGGCGCCGTTGCTCATCACGGCAGCGCGTCTCTTGCAAGGCTTTTCGGCAGGAGGCGAATATCAGATCGCGGCGAGCTTCCTCAACGAGCATGGCGCCACGGAGCGCCGCGCGCTGGACGGTTCCCCACAACAGATCTCCATCGGCCTCGCGGTGCTCGCCGCGACCGGGATCGCAAGCCTCACCACAAAGATCTTTTCGGCGGAGCAACTCACCGCTTTTGGATGGCGGATGCCGTTCGTCGTCGGCGCCCTCCTCTCACTTTACGGCCTTTATCTGCGCTTCGGCATCGCGGAGACGTCGGCTTTCCGCAACCAGGAGGAAGCCCAGAGCCACGTCAGCGTCGCGTCGATCGTCGCCTCCATCGCTCAATTCCCGCGCCAGGTTTTCATCGTCTTCGTCATCCAGCTCGGCGGCTTCCAATATTACCTGTGGATGATCTTCCTCCCGACCTATGCAAATCTCGTGGGCGGTCTCGACCGAGCATCGGGGTTCACCGGCAGCATCCTCGCGAGCGTCGCATACTGCATCGGGGTGCCGACATTTGCTCATTTATCGGACCGTTGGGGTCGCAGGCCCTTCCTGATCGGTTCGGCGGCCTGTTTTCTTCTCTTCAGTTATCCGCTCCTGAAGATGCTCGCGGTCCCCAATCTCTCGTTTGGAACTTTCGCGTTCGTGGCAGTGGTCGGCGCCCTTTTCATCGCCCTCAACAACGGCGTGATCGGCACCGTCTTCGCGGAACTCTTCCCCACCCGAGTACGAGCCTCAGGCATCGGCATTCCCTATGCGGTCAGCGCTGCGATTTTCGGTGGCACGGCCCCCGTCGTGACGACGTGGCTGCATCAAGCCGGAGGGCCGCTTTATGTCGCGTTCTATATCATGCTCATCTGCGCCATCGCGGTCGCCACTCATGTTTTCCTGACGCCGGAGACGCGCGGCAAGCCGCTCGAGTGACACGCTTCCACTTTCCGGAGCGATAGGCCGCGACAATGTTGGTCATTCACCACCCCGATCAAGCTCTCCACGATCCCGAAGAGGTTTTCCGCACGGGCAAATTTATTGCCCAGCCGGATCGCGCCGAGCGCTACAGCATCTTTCTCGACATCGTGACCCAGGACGGACATGAGGTCGCGACGGCCCCGCTGAACCGTCCTGAGGCCATCGTTGCGGTGCACGATCCCGCCTATGTCGAGTTCCTCAAAACGGTTTACGCTCGATGGAAGGAGCAGCCCGAGTACGGTCCCGTGGCCATTCCCAATGTGCACCCGACGCACCGGATGTTCCGCAAGCCGACAGAACTCTTGGGCGAGCTCGGCTGGTATTCGAACTCGACGTCATGCCCCATCACCGAGGGGACTTGGCCCGCGATTTTTGCGAGCGCGCAAGTCGCGATTCACGGGGCGGAGCGCGTCACCTCCCCTGACAAACCGGTCTATGCGATGTGCCGTCCCCCGGGCCATCACGCCTATCCGGATCTGATGAGCGGCGTCTGCTTCCTCAATAATGCAGCCATTGCGGCCGAAGAACTGGCGAAGCGTTTCGGCACGGTCGCGGTTATCGATTTCGATGTGCATCATTGCAATGGGACGCAGTTCATCTTCTGGACACGGCCCGATGTGCTCGTGACCTCGATCCACGTCGATCCTCGACTGTCAGCCCCTTACTACGCAGGCCATGCCGACGAGATCGGCGAAGGCATGGGCAAGGGCTTGAATCTCAACTTGCCCCTGCCCTGGGCGACGGATGATCGGGCGTGGCTCGGGGCGCTCGACATTGCAATCGCTCGCATCCGCCAGTTCGCACCGGGCGCGCTTGTCGTCTCCCAAGGCTTCGATGCCGCAGAAAATGATCCCTGCAAAACCTTCGTGATCACGGAGGCGGGCTTCGCCGAAGCGGGGCGCAGGCTGCGTGCACTCGGCTATCCAACCTTGCTGGTGCAGGAAGGCGGCTATCTCAGTCCCTCACTTGGCGGGTATCTGCGGAGCTTCCTCGCGGCGTTCGACCGCATGTTGGCCTGAGCGCGACCGGAATACGGAACGGGGCGACGTGGTCCGCAAAATATTCAAGCGTCTCGGAGAGAGAGTTGATGAAGGCAATCGTGATCGGAGCCGGCGTCATCGGAGCAGGTGTCGCCTACCGGTTGGCCGAAGCGGGCGCTGACGTCACGATCCTGGAAGCTGACCGGGTTGGTGGCGGCACTTCGGCGACGAGTTTCGCCTGGACGAATTCGCACGGCAAGGAGCCACGCGAGTATCACGATCTCAATGTCCGAGGCATGAAGGCTCATGTCGCGCTGGCCGAGGAGTTCCAGGGCTGGCGATGGTTCCACCCGTGCGGCAGCATCGAGTGGTGCGGCGAGACGACCGAGGATCGCGAGCGCCAGGCTCGGAATGTCGAACGGTTGAAGTCCTGGGATTACGCGATCGATTGGATCACCCGCAAAGAGCTCGGCGAGCTCGAGCCCGACATCGACCTCGGCAAGCTGGGCGATGCTCCCATCACATTCTGCCCGCAGGAAGGATATGTAGATCCGGTGATCTACGCCGCCGTCATGATGCGCGAAGCGATCAAGCGTGGGGCCAAGCTCGAACAAAGTGCCAAGGTTGCCGATCTCGAGATCCGAAATGGTGCGGTGCGTGGGGCTCGGACCAAGGATGGCTCACTTCACGAAGCCGATATCGTCATCAACTGCGCAGGCCGCTGGGCCGACCGCGTGGCGCAGGATCCGGGACTGCGGCTGCCGCTTGCTCCCACCACAGGTTTCATCGTGTTCACACCCCCGGTCGCGACCACCGTCACGCATCTGGTCCATAGCCCATTCGTCAATTTTCGACCTGACGGCGCCGGCCGGCTGATGCTGCACAACACCGACATCGACGACGAGACGACGCTCGAGATGACGCCTCGTCCGGACATGCCGCAGGCACTCGCAATCATGCGGCATGCTGCCGAGCTGATGCCGACGCTCAAGGGCGTGAAGCCCGAGGCCGCCCGCATCACCGCGCGCGCCATCCCGCAGGACGGTCTTTCGGCCATCGGTCCAGCGCCGCGCGTCAAAGGATATTACTTCGTCGTTACCCACAGCGGCGTCACGCTCTCCCCCTACCTCGCCAAGGCGGTGACGGACGAGATCATGCATAATCGGGCACGGCCGGAGCTCGAGAAGTTCCGCCCTGCTCGATTCTTCAACTGAAATCATCGATTCGAAGCACTGGGCTCGAATTCCTCACCCGATGTGCGAGAGGCGACAATATGCGCCGCTGGCTTCATCGAGGGCCGCCCCCGTGGAACGGGTTCCAGACAATCAGATGAGGGAGATGGCTGATGAGTGCTGCTCGACGCGGCAAGGACGTCGTGATTGTCGGGGGTGGCATCTATGGTGCGAGCCTCGCGTACGATCTCGCGACTTCTGGCTGCAAAGTGACGTTGCTCGAAGCCGGTGAGATCGCCGCAGGCGCGTCGGGTGGCGCAGGCGAACGTGGCGTCAGAGCCTCAAACCGCGACATTCGAGAATTGCCGATCGTCGCGTTGGCGCAGCGGCGCTGGACCCGGCTTCAAACCGATCTCGAAGGCGGCCTCGGCTATCGCCGCATCGGAGGCCTGCATGTTTTCGATATTCCTTACGGCCAACGTCGTAGCGAAGTGATCGACGAGCTCGAGGCACGAGCGGCTGTCCAACAAGGGCTTGGTGTGCCGACGCGACTTTTGACGCGCGACGAAGCTTTGTCGATCGAGCCGGAGCTGTCGCCTGGCGTGCAGGGCGCGATCTATTGCCCGGATGACGGCGTCGCCGACCACAGCTTCGCGACGCGCCAGCTCGCGAGCGCCGCCGAGAAGAGCAGCGCGAAAATCAGGAGCGCCGCAAAGGTCGACGAAATCGTCAGCGAGAACGACAGGGCCATCGCCGTGAAGCTCTCGGACGGCGAGAGGATTACGGTCGGTGACGAGCTCGTGCTCCTGGCAAATAGCGGCATTCCGCGCTTGCTGCGGCCCTTCCTCGAGCCTCACGAAACACTGCCCGTCTGGAACATCATCCCGCAGATGCTGTTCGTCACCAACCCCGAAAAGAGGAAGATAAATCATCTGATCGGGCACAGATTCCGCAAGCTTTCCTTGAAGCAGCTCCCCGACGACACCGTGATGATCTCGGGAGGGTGGGGCCTCGACCACGGCGAGGAAGGGCGACTTCACGGCTCGCTCACGGCGAGCGCGCTCAATATCAGCGACGCCGTCGCGACCTTTCCCTTCCTCGACCGCTCCGCCTTCCTCAAGGTCGACGGATCGCGCATCGACACTTGCTCCATCGACCATATTCCGATCATCGGGCGACCGGCCAACATCGGCAATTTGCTCTATGCCTTCGCCTGGTCGGGCCACGGCTTTGCGATCTCGCTCGGCTTTTCGAAATACCTCACCGACTGGATCACGAGCGGCGAAGAACCAGCGCAACTGGCGCCATTCTCACCGCGCAGATTCCAGAGACGGGCCCCCCACATATGAGCGACGTGTAATCTTATTCAACATCAGAGACGATCGCGAGACGCGAGCGCGTGCGATCGACAGGAAAGCCGAACGGCCGCAGCACGCGACAGCGTAAGGGCCACAATGGCAGCATCAGGTTCAACGATTGAGGTGACGCGCAACGAAAGAGCGACAGCGCTCCGTAAGAGGGTCGCCGAAGACCTGCTTCGGGGGACCTTCCTCCTCGATTCGACCCGCATGAAGAAAAATAGCGCGGCTCGAGACCTCGGCGGCGAAGGACATTTCATGGGTCACGATGAGCATCGTGCGCCCTTCGGCCGCCAGACCCGCGATGACTTGCAGCACCTCGCCGACAAGCTCCGGATCCAGAGACGAGGTCGGCTCGTCGAACAGGAGCGCCCGTGGACGCATCGCCAGCGCTCGAGCAATCGCCGCGCGCTGTTGCTGCCCTCCCGAGAGATGTACCGGATACGCATCGCGCTTTTCGGCCATCCCAACCTTCTTCAGGAGCGCCTCCGCTTCTGCGACACATTCCGCGCGCGAGCGCTTCTGCACATGCACCGGTGCCTCGATCAGGTTCTGCAGCACGGTCATATGCGGCCATAGGTTGAAGCTTTGGAAAACGAAGCCGAGCGAGCCGCGAACGCGATTGACCTGGGAGCTGTCGGCGGGTTCTGGCCGGCCGTGGCGCCGGCGCATTCGCAAAGCTTCGCCCCCGATGATGATCTCGCCTGAATCGGGAACCTCAAGCAGCGGGATGCACCGCAAAAGCGTGCTTTTGCCCGAGCCGCTTGCGCCGATGATCGAGATGACCTCGCCCTCGGCCGCGTCGAGGGAAACTCCCTTGAGCACCTCCAGCGAGCCGAAGCTCTTGTGGAGATCGCGGATGACGATCGCCGACGTCACGACGTCGCGGGTCGCAAATGAGGGCTCAGCCAGATCTCGAGGCCGGCAACTGCCCGTGTCAGGACGAAGTTGATGGCGAGATAGATCAGGCCGGCGCAGAGAAAGACTTCCAGCGCCCGGTAGGTCTCGGAAATGATGGCGTAAGCGATGCCGCTGATTTCCATCAGGGTCACGATGCTCGCGAGCGAGGTGGACTTCACCATCGCGATCACCTCGCTGCCATAGGCCGGCAAGGCCTGGCGCAACGCCAAAGGCAAGATCACGCGCCGATAGAGAAGAAGGCCGGACATGCCACAAACTCTCGCGGACTCGATGCTGCCGGCCGGAACCGATTGCAAGCCGCCGCGGATGATCTCGGAGCCATAGGCAGCGGTGTTGAGTGACAGCGCCAGAATGGCACACCAATAGGGCTGGCGCAGGAACGGCCAAAGAAAGCTCCTCTGCACCGCATCGAACTGGCCGAGGCCGTAGTAGATGAGGAACATCTGCAGCAGCAGGGGCGTGCCGCGCAACGCGAAAACGTAAAGGCGCACGAACCAGGCGAAAGGCGTGAATGATGCGCGTAGCACGGACAAGATGATCGCGAGAGCGCCGCCGACGCCGACCGAGATGAGCGTGAGCTCCAAGGTCAGCGGCACGCCGGTCAGCAACTGCCGCATGGTATCGGCGATGAAGGACAACTCGTTCACGCCCGCCGCTCGCTGCGCAGCGTCCAGCTCTCCGCGCCCCGGAACCCGGCGCCGGAGATTGTGGTCAGCACCAAATAAAGAATGAAGCCGGTGATGTAGAAATCGAACGGGCGGCTGGTCGAGCCGGCGCCGATATGGATTTCGCGCAGGATCTCCGCGAGACCCGTGACGGAAATCAGCGCGGAGTCCTTCAGAGCGCTTTGCCAGACATTGCCCATGGCCGGCAGCGCGAAGCGCAATACGCGCGGCGCGATGATCCGGCGCAGCATGAGGAAGCCGGGCATCCCCACTGCGCGAGCCGCTTCGATCTCACCGCGCGGGATCGCATAATAGGCGCCGCGAATGGCCTCCGTCTGGTAGGCGCCCGAGACGATGCCGATCGCAAGCGCTCCCGCCATGAAACTGTTGAAGCCGAAAAACCCGCTTTGCCCGAACAGCCTCGCCCCGGAGGTCAGCACTTGGCTGCCGCCGAAATAGAACAGATAGACCACCAGGAGGTCCGGGATGCCGCGCAGAACCGTCGTGTAGACGTCGCCGGCGCGGCGCGCGGCGGGCGAGTGCGACAGCTTCGCCCAAGCGCCTGCCACGCCGCAAACAAGGCCGATGGCAAAAGCCGCCGCCGAGACCGACAGCGTCATCCAGGTAGCCAGGAGGAGCTGCCAGCCCCAGCCGGTTGGCCCAAAGCCAACCAGCGCAAAAAAGGTCCGCACGTCTTCTCAGGACTGAGGTGGCGGACTGATATCGGTCTTGAACCACTGCAGCGACAGCTTCTTGATCGTGCCGTCGGCAAGTGCTTCGTTCAATGCCTTGTCGAACATAACCTTCAGTTCGGGATCGCTTTTGCGAAAGCCGATGCCCGTTCCGAGGCCGAGCAGGCCGCCCGTGAAAAGTGGTCCTTCGAGCTTCAGCTTCTCGCCGCCGGAGCGGGCAAGGGTCGAGACGAAATACGAGGTCGAAGCGAGGGCGGCGTCGATGCGCCCTGCCTGCAAGTCCAAATCATGTTCCTCGGTCGTCTTGTAAGCGCGGATATCCACGACGTCCTTAAGATAGGTGTTCAAAAGGTCGGCTTGGATGGTCGCGGTCTGCACGCCGACAGTCTTGCCCTTCAGAGCCGGTGTCAGCGCCTTGATGGCGGCCGCGGTGGCGTCCTTGTCGTCGAGCGATACGCGAACGCCATTGTCCGGCAGGTCAGCAAGAGGGCCATCCTTGCGTACCGCGAAGACGGTCGGCGAGTTGGTATAGTTGCGGCTGAAGTTGATGACTTCCTGTCGTTTCGCGGTGATGCTCATGCCGTCCATGATGGCGTCGTATTTGCCGGCGTTGAGCCCGGGAATGATGCCATCCCAATCCTGCGCCACCCATTCGCAGGTAATCTTCAGGCGCGCGCAAAGATCGTTGCCAAGGTCTATCTCGAAGCCGATCAGCTTGCCGTCGGGCGAATGGCCATTGTACGGCATATAGGCGCCTTCGGTGGCGATCACGACCTTGGTCCAGTCCTTGGCCTGCGCCGGCGACATGCTGAGAGCCGCCGCAATGCCGAGCGCCGGTAGAATCCGCAGAATTCTCATCTTCGATCTCCCTGTTTGCGCCGAACGCGCTGGCGTTCCGTCCGGATATTCTTGCCGACGAGACTAGAGCATGTTTGCCGTCGGTCAAAGACTTCGCGTTGTCTCGAGCGCGCCGGCGGAGAGGGTCTGGATGTTATTGCGTCAGGAGAACGCACCGGCCAAATCATAGCCCTCGGGTGGGCCCGGACGGGAGCTAGGTCCAAGCCCTTTGAAAGGATCTCGCAAGTCCTATTTCGCGGTGACGTTAAATCGTGCCCACATGCCTTGATGCGCGTGTCCGGCTTGGTTGCAGTAGAGGACATATCGACCGGGCCGCAAAGATACCGTGAGATGTCCCGAATTGCCGGGCTTCAGCTCCGATACTTCACCGAGGCTTTTTACCTTTGCTTCGACGACTTCGTCTTTCTTGGCGTTGTAAGGGAAAGTAGAGGGATCTTGATCCGATTTCACGAGGATCATCTCGTGCACGAGATTTTTCGATTCGTTTGTCGCCTCGAAGCGGACTTGGCCCGCGGGGGCGCTGTCGCGATCAAGTTTCATCTGCATGGCCTTGATATCATCGGCGGTCGAGGGATCTTGCAGCTCGACCTTCACGACGGTGGCCGCAAAGGCCGGGGCAAAACTCGATGCCAGGATTGCCAAACCGATCAGCATGCGAGGCAGGTGAGGGGTATTCATTTTCCTTCTCCGTAAATGAAAAAAACAGCGCGCCGGTTCTTGGGGTTCCGCAACTCGCGTTGGTGCGCAAATCAAACGAACGTGAGCAGCGGCTGCGAAGCGAGAAAGCAGTTCGGTAATTCTACGCCGAATTACAGCGGATTGTTGCCGTTCCGCGCCGATCCTGATAAAGGGACGCGTCGCCGAAGAGGAAAAAAACCTAAGTCTTTTCAGCGGTTGACGATATCCGGGGCATGGCGCAGTCTGGTAGCGCGGTAGTTTTGGGTACTACAGGTCGCAGGTTCGAATCCTGCTGCCCCGACCAGCCGATTCGTGTCACGCGTTCTGCTTTGCCACTCCACCTCGAGGAATGAGAGATGACCGCCCGGATCTATCGACCCGCCCGCAACGCCATGCAATCGGGCGCCGCTAACACCAGGCAATGGCTGCTCGAGTTCGAGCCTCAGCAGAAGCGTGTGGCCGAGCCGCTCATGGGCTGGACCTCATCGACGGACATGCTGGGCCAGGTCAGGCTCTCCTTCGACACCAAGGAAGAGGCGGTCGCCTACGCGCTTCGGGAAGGCATTCCTTTTCGACTGGAGGAGTCGCATGAAACGAAGCGCCGCCCCTTGTCATATTCGGACAACTTCCGGTTCAATCGTATCGGTCAGTGGACCCACTGATCGGATTTTCGCGATAAACGAACCCCGATCGCTTCGGAGCCGATGGGTTCGGCGCGTGAAGCTCACAGGGCCCCGTAGCTCAGCTGGATAGAGCAGCAGCCTTCTAAGCTGTTGGTCGCAGGTTCGAGTCCTGCCGGGGTCGCCAAACTCACATTGTCCAGACCGGACACATAGGTGACAATTCGTTCCTAAGACATGGGTGACAACCTCGGGCCGAAGGATTGTCCGGAGCGTTCTGTCTCCCCTGTCTCGGAACGCTCACTGGGTTCACTCCGCAGGTCCATTGTTTCGGGGCCTGCTATAGGGGTAAACGCCCTGATCCGTGCTCACCTCGATTTCGATGAGGTCGCATTTTGCGGGGTTGATCCGAATTTTGATGTGTTGGCCGAATTTCACTTTCTGAGGGCGTTTTTGAAAAAGCGATGGAGGATCGTCGGAACCTCCTCCTGGAAGTTCGATCCCGTAGTCACAATTGCCTCGGTTTATCTTCACGCCATCAATTTTGATTTGGTCCACAAGCCCGATGATGGCGAATTCAGATGCACTTAAAATTCTGATCTCGAATGGAGTGTCAGCCGCCTTTGCGGGCGTGCATGCAAGCATAGCGGCCAGACCGAACATCCCCAGAGGTTTGAGGTCCATCGCGCGCTCCTCTGTCCAAACGTCGTTCGGACGCATATGTAGCGCGCGATCGATGAGGTCCAGCCGGATGAGCTGTTTAGCCTTGAGGTCAGCCGAGCCAAGCCCAGACGAACACGAGGAAGGCGACTGCGCCGTAGATCAAAGAGGATCCCAAGCGTCTGTAGACGGCGTTGCGCAGGTGCTCTGGGCTGAAGCTCAACTTGGGGCCGTATCTCACCTCCAGGAAGGCGTTGATCAGATAGCAGGCGCTCACAAAGGCGAGCACAAAAGCGACGAAGAACCCAAATCTTTGCATGCCCGAGCCCGTCGAACGATACGCGCAGCTCTATCATGTTGCTTACTCGGACTTAACGTCGAAATGGTCCAAGTTCTCGCAAAGACCCAAGTTTCTCGCAACGACTCAAGCGCGCGACAGGCGACCAAGTGGCCCGCAAGCAAACCAAGTCAGGCGGATGCGAGCGCGTGCGTGATGCTCGTCTCGAACACGCGGCCAAATAGGCACGTGGCAGCGAGCAGCTGCGCAAACTACCGAATGGAATTTCCGCGCGAGGGCGGGATCTCTGGGCCCTCTGTCGAGCCTGTGCGCGCCAGCAACTTCACTTAATGGGATTGACCGCCAGCCATGTACGGGCTTCGATGTACTGGTTACGCGGCTGTCCAAAAGATCAAGGGAGATGGATGTGAAAGGGATCACTCTGATTGCGTTTGCCGCTATGCTTTGCGCGACAGGCGCCTTCGCTGCCGAGGCCACCTGCAAAAGTCAGGCAGGTGACAAGAAACTCGCCGGGGCTGCACTGACCAGCTTCATGAAGAAATGCGAGAGCGATGCCACAAAGACTTGCGAGACCTCGGCGACCGAGAAGAAGCTCGCGGGGGCGGCCAAGACCAGCTTCACCAAAAAGTGCGTCAGCGACGCGGTCGGCACCTAAGCCGATCTCGGCCAGACCGTTTCGCAAGCTGCTTTCGCACGCGGTCATTCGGCCGCCGCTCGCCGCCCTTCCTTCGATGAGGCACGCGAAAAACCTGACGCTCGCCGCTCGAGCACGCCTTTGAGAAACGTTCCGGTGTAGCTCGATGGCGCGCGCGTGATCTCTTCGGGGGTTCCGGTCGCGACGATGGTGCCGCCCCCGTCCCCGCCCTCCGGTCCGAGATCGATGATGTGATCGGCCGTCTTGATTACTTCGAGATTGTGCTCGATCACCACGACCGTGTTGCCTTGCTCGACGAGCTCGTGAAGCACCTCGAGAAGCTTCGCGACGTCGTGGAAGTGAAGCCCCGTTGTCGGCTCGTCGAGAATGTAGAGCGTTCGCCCGGTGGCGCGTTTCGACAGCTCCTTCGCGAGCTTGACGCGCTGCGCCTCGCCGCCCGAAAGGGTCGTCGCCTGCTGCCCGACATGCACATAGTCGAGGCCCACGCGCGCCAAAGTCTTCATCTTTTCGCGGATCGCGGGGACCGCGGCGAAAAGCTCGCCTGCTTCCTCAACCGTCATGTCGAGCACATCGGCGATCGACTTGCCGCGATATTTTACCTCCAACGTCTCGCGGTCGTAGCGCTTGCCCTTGCACACATCGCAGGTGACGTAGACGTCGGGGAGGAAGTGCATCTCGATCTTGAGGACGCCGTCACCCTGGCAGGCCTCGCATCGTCCTCCCTTCACATTGAATGAGAAACGGCCCGGCTGATAGCCGCGGGTCTTCGCTTCCGGCAATTGTGCGAACCAGTCGCGGATCGGCGTGAAGGCTCCCGTGTAGGTCGCCGGGTTCGAACGCGGCGTCCGACCGATCGGCGATTGATCGATGTCGATCACCTTGTCGAGCTTCTCCAATCCTTCGATCCGCTCATAGGGGGCCGGGTGCTCATGGGAGCCGTTGAGCCGACGCGCAGCCGCGCGATAGAGCGTGTCGATCGTGAGCGTCGATTTTCCTCCACCTGAGACCCCGGTGATGCAGGTGAAGAGCCCGAGCGGAATATCGACCGTCACATTCTTGAGATTGTTGCCGCGCGCGCCCACGATCCGCAGACCGTGCCCTTTGAGCGGCTTGCGCCTCTCGCGCGGCACGGGAATGGCGAGTTTGCCGGTGAGGTATTTGCCGGTAAGCGATCTCGGATTTGCCATCACCTCTTCGGGCGTGCCTTCGGCGACGACCTCGCCGCCGTGGATTCCGGCGCCCGGCCCGACATCGACCACGTAATCGGCCTCCCGGATCGCATCCTCGTCATGCTCGACCACGATCACGGTATTACCGAGATCGCGCAGGCGCTTCAGCGTCTCCAAAAGCCGCGCGTTGTCGCGCTGGTGCAAGCCGATCGAAGGCTCGTCGAGCACATAGAGCACCCCGGTGAGGCCCGAGCCGATTTGCGATGCCAGGCGAATGCGCTGGCTCTCGCCGCCCGACAAAGTGCCCGAGGCCCGCGACAGCGTGAGATATTCCAGTCCGACATCGAGGAGAAAACGCAAGCGCTCGTTGATTTCCTTCAAGATGCGGTGCGCGATCTCGTTCTGCTTCTCGGTGAGGACGCCGGGAAGCGCCTCGAACCAAGAGAGCGCCTCGCGCACGGAACGGCGCGTCGCCTGCGCGATGTGGTCGCCCGCGATCTTCACCGCGAGCGCTTCCGGCTTGAGGCGCATGCCTTTGCAAGCTTCGCAGGGCGTCTCGGACATGTATCGTCCGATCTCCTCGCGCGCCCATTCGCTGTCGGTCTCTTTGAAGCGCCGCTCGAGGTTACGGATCACGCCTTCGAAGGGCTTGTTGATCTCGTAAGCGCGCAAGCCATCGTCGTAGGCCATGCGCACCTTCTCTTCGCCCGAACCGTAGAGGATGGCATTCTTCGCGGCTGGCGGAAGCTCGCGCCAGCGGGCCGACATCGAGAACCGGTAATGCTTCGCCAACGCTTCCAGCGTCTGTCCGTAATAGGGCGAGGTCGACCGCGCCCAGGGCGCGATGGCGCCGCGCTTCAAGGTCGCGTTCTCGTCCGGTACGACAAGCTCGGGATCGATGCGCATCTCATGGCCGAGCCCGTCGCAGACCGGGCAGGCCCCATAAGGATTGTTGAACGAGAAGAGACGCGGCTCGATCTCCGGAATCGTGAACCCCGAAACCGGGCAGGCGAATTTCGACGAGAAGGTGATCCGCTTTGGCCCTCCCCGCTCGTCCCTCTCATCGGCGAATTCGACGATCGCGATGCCGTCCGCGAGCTCGAGCGCCGTCTCGAGACTTTCGGAGAGCCTCGCCGCGATATCGGGGCGGACGACGAGGCGGTCCACCACGACATCGATATCGTGCTTATATTTCTTGTCGAGAGCGGGCGCAGCGTCGATCTCATAAAAGGTGCCGTCCACCTTGAGGCGCTGAAAGCCCTTCTTCTGAAGCTCCAGCATCTCCTTGCGGTATTCGCCCTTGCGGCCACGCACCACCGGCGCGAGGAGGTAAAGCCGCGTCTTCTCGGGCAGGGCAAGGACCCGGTCCACCATTTGCGAGATCGTCTGGCTCTCGATCGGCAGTCCGGTCGCCGGCGATATGGGAACGCCTACGCGCGCCCAGAGGAGGCGCATATAGTCGTAGATTTCCGTGACGGTGCCGACGGTCGAACGTGGATTTTTCGAGGTCGTCTTCTGCTCGATCGAGATTGCGGGCGAAAGCCCCTCGATGAGTTCGACATCGGGTTTCTGCATCATCTCGAGAAATTGGCGCGCATACGCAGAGAGGCTCTCCACGTAGCGCCGCTGGCCCTCCGCATAAATCGTGTCGAAGGCGAGCGACGATTTGCCCGAACCGGAAAGCCCCGTGAACACGACGAGCCTGTCGCGCGGGATGGTGAGATCAACGCCTTTGAGATTGTGCTCGCGCGCACCCTTGATCGAGATCACGCGCAAAGGTGCGTCGAAGAGCCTCTCAACCGATCCCGAGGAGGCGCTTGCGGCTGGTTTGGGGGCGGGCATGGAGGATTGCACGGCCATGAACGTTTCTAGAACGCCTTATGTAGCGTGGCGCAGCGGGCATTGCACCCCATGTCATCAAATCGCATCCTTTTTTCCACTGGCGGCGAAGGTCGCGACTCTCTCAGCCTGGGGCAGGCCTGGGCCCGAGCTTCTCCTGGAAACGCAACAGATAACCGTCAGGATCTTGCAGGATGAACTGGCGGCAGCCAAGGAACGTATCGCCGCGCCGGTAGAATTTCTCTTCCATTTCAAGGAAGATGGGTAGGCGCTCGAGCTGGCATTTGTCGTAAAGCTTGTCGATCTGCGATACTGCGATCTGGAGATTGATGCCTCTTCCGAACGGATAGGATAGCGAGGCCGTCAGCCAAACGCGGCCTGTCGGTTCCTCGATCATGAGTTCGGCGCCCTCTCGTTCAAGATAAGCGAAGCGTTCGTCCGGACGATCATAGAGGATTTGAAACCCGAGCAGGTCCACGTAAAACCGCAGACTGCGAGCGAAGTCGGAGCAATAGAGCTCGGGAACCAGATTCGCCATGGAACCTCACCCGACGGCGATCAGCGCCGCAGCGACGCGCCTGTCTTCCGCGATCAGCACATTGTAGGTGCGCGCCGCCGCCCCTGTCTGCATCGCGTCGAGCCGAATTCCCGAAGCGGACAATGCCGATCGAACGCTCTCTTCGATGTAAGCCGGTTGCAAGCCGGTGCCGAGGAGGAGGATCTCGATCGCTTCAGCCTCGGCGATGATCGGCGCAAGCGCCGCCGCATCGATCTCCGCGACGTTGGTCACCGGCCAGGCCCTCACCCCTGAAGGCAGCGCCAGGATCGAGCCCCGATGGCTCATCCCGCCAAAGCGAAAGCCGCCCTCGCCGTAAGCCTCGATCTGGTGCCGGCCTGGGAGAAAGCGAGCGCCCTCGGACTCATCTGTCATCGAGACACCGCCGTCTTACGCGCCCGCTCGTTCTTTCATCTGCAGCGCGACGGCAGGCCTCCTCAAGCAGAGGCGCTCGCCGTTGTCTTCTTCGCGGCCGCCACCTTGCCCTTCTCCTCGGCGGCGAGCTCGGCGTCCGTCTTGCCGTGCACGCCGAGATATATGAGCGAGGGTGACGAGATGAAGATCGCCGAATAAGTGGAGACCAGCACGCCGCACAGCATCACCTTGGCGAAATCCTCGATGGCCTGCCCACCGAAAATCACGAGCGCAAGCAGCGACAAGGCCGCTGTTGTCGCCGTCATCGAGGTGCGAGCGAGCGTCGAGTTCACCGACAGATCCAGGAGCTCGGCAATCGGCATGCGCCGATAGCGCCGCAAGAGCTCACGCGTTCGATCGAATACGACGACGGTCTCGTTGAGCGAATATCCGATGATGGTCAAGATCGCCGCGATCGAGGTCATATTGAACTCGGTGCGCGTGATCAGGAAGAAACCCATGGTGAGCACGATGTCGTGCATCGTCCCGATGATGGCGCCGATCGCGAATTGCAGCTCGAAGCGGAACCAGAGATAGACGAGCACGGCAACGATCGCGAGCAGAACCCCGATCGTGCCGTTTTGCACGAGCTCCCCCGACACGCGCGGCCCAACCGTCTCGACACGACGGAATTCATAGGTTGAATCGAGGGCCTCATGGGCCCTCTTCACGGCTTCGCTCTGGGCTTGCTCGGATCCGGGCTGAGGGCCGTAACGAAGCGAGACGCCTTCACCGTTTCCGAACTCCTGCGCCTCGACCTCTCCCTGGACGAACCCCGCGAAGGTCTGCCGCAAGGCCGCGACATCCGCCTTGCCGCTCTTCGCCTGCAGCTCGATCAGCGTGCCACCCGTGAAGTCGATGCCGAAATTCAACCCGACCGAAAGGAACAGGGTGGCCGCGACGAGCGAGCAGAGTGCTGAAAAGGGAAAGCTCACCTTCCGGAAGCGGACGAAGCGGAACTTGGTGCCGTCGGGAATGATGCGAAGGAGTTTCATGCCCATCCCTCAGAACGGCAGGGTCTGCGGCCGGCGCACGCGGTACCAGAGGCCGATCATCATGCGCGTCATGGTCACGGCCGTGATCACGGTGGTGAGCACGCCAAACACCATGGTGAGGGCGAAGCCCTTCACCGGCCCCGATCCCATCAGAAAGAGAATGAATGCCGCGATCAGCATCGTCGCGTTCGAGTCGATGATCGTGGCGAAAGCACGCGTGAAGCCCGCTTCGAGCGCCGAAACGAGGGCGCGTCCGTTATGCACCTCTTCTCGAATGCGTTCGTAGATGAGCACGTTGGAATCGACCGCGGTTCCGATCGTGAGGACGATCCCGGCGATACCCGGCAGCGTCAGCGTCGCGCCGAAGGCCGACATCAGCGCGAAGATGAACATCACATGGATCAGCAGGGCGAAATTGGCAAAGAAGCCGAAGACGCCGTAGACCGCGAACATGAAGAGCGCGACGAAAGCGGAGGCCACATAGGTCGCGAGCTTACCGGCGGCAATCGAGTCCGCGCCGAGCCCGGGACCCACGGTGCGCTCCTCGACGATGGTGAGAGGCGCCGGCAGGGCGCCCGCTCGCAAGAGGACCGCGAGGTTGTTCGCCGCTTCCACCGTGAACCGGCCCGAAATCTGCCCCTGCCCTCCCGGAATCGGACCGTTGATCCGGGGCGCCGAGATCACCTTGTTGTCGAGGACGATCGCGAGAAGGCGCCCGACATTCTCCGCCGTCGCCTGACCGAAACGCTGGCCGCCGCGCACATTGAAGCGGAAGTTCACGATGGGCTCGTTGGTTCGCGGGTCGAACCCGGGCTGCGCGTCGACGAGATCGGCGCCGTCGACAATGACGCGCTTTTCGACCGGAAGCGTGCCGCCCGTCTCTTGCGAAGGAAGCTGCTCGACATCCCCCGGTGCCTCGCCCTGATCCGCAACCATGCGGAATTCGAGATGAGCCGTCTGGCCGAGCAGGTCCTTCAGCTTCTGCGGGTCTTGCAGGCCCGGCACCTCGACGAGGATGCGGTCATTGCCTTGCCGCTGGATGTTGGGCTCGGTCGCGCCGAGCGCATCCACGCGCCGGCGAATGACCTCGATCGACTGATCGACGGCGCGTCGAACCTTGTCCGTGACACCGGCCTCCGTGATGGTGAGGCGGATGATGCCATCATCGGCTTGCGTCACGTCGAGCGTGCGTGGTCCGCCGAAGCCCGCATTGCCGACCGGCTGGCCGAGTTCGGTGAGTGCGCCCATGACGCGCGCCCGCTCCGCCGGATCGGGAACGCGAACCTCGACACCGCGCGGGGTCACCGTGATGCCGCCCGGAAACCCGACTTTCTGGTCGTGCAGGATGCGGCGCACATCGTCGCGCAATTGATTGATCTGAGCCTTCGCGATCGCGGCCGCATCGACCTGCAAGAGCACATGCGAACCGCCTTGCAGGTCGAGCCCGAGCACGATCCCCTGGTGCGGCAACAGGCCGGACGGCAGGAAGCCGAAGCCGTTCTTGAGCGCATCGCGCGTGCCCTGCGACAGGAAATTCGGCGTCACGAAAAGGAGGCCGAGCACGACTGTCAACAGCACGCCGATGATCTTGGCTCGCGAATAGCGCAGCACCGCTCAGCTTCTCCTTCTTCGTCCCGGACCGCGACCTGACCGCGAAATTGCCCTACTTCGCCGGCTTGGGCTGGTCCGATTTCACCGGCTCGCCCTTGGCGCGCACCTCGGCGATCATCGAGCGCACGACCCGCACCCGGATATTGTCGGCGATCTCGGCCTCGAGCTCATTGTCGTCGATCACCTTGGTCACTCGCCCCACGATGCCTCCATTGGTGACGACGGTATCGCCCCGTCGCACGTTCTTGATCATGAGCTTATGTTCCGCCGCACGCTTCTGCTGCGGACGGAACAGCAACACGTACATGATGGCGAAAACGAAGACGAGCGGCGCGAATTGCACGAGCATGTCGGTCGTGCCGAGGCCGCCGGCCGCCTGCGCATAGGCTGGGGTTATGAACAAGGGGTTTGACTCCTCGGCGCGCAGCAAAGGCCGTGTCCACGGCTCGCGAGCGCGCCATCCTCGAAATTCGGCGCGGACTATAGCGGCGGGTCCGCTGAAAGCAACCTTTCCGCGAACTTTCCCGCGTATGCGAGAGCCTTCAATGATGCCGGCAAAATATCGATCGCGATGCCGTTGCGCCGAGACTTGAGTGGTTCCAGCGAATCGAGGAGGCTGGCCCCATGCTGCCCCTTCGATCTCGAACGAAAATCGCAGGCGAAGGGTCAGGCGGGAGGAAGTCGTGGGATTAGACGCAGAAAGCCGGACGCAATTGCGGCGCGTGGTGGTGGCGAGCATGATCGGCGCCACCATCGAGTGGTATGACTTCTTCCTTTACGGGGTGGTCGCCGGCATCGTTTTCAACAAGCTGTTCTTCCCGGCCGCAGATCCGCTCGTCTCGACGCTTCTCGCTTACGCGACCTTCGCGGTCGGGTTCGTCGCGCGCCCCCTCGGGGGAGTGATCTTCGGCCATTTCGGCGATCGCCTCGGCCGGAAGAACATGCTGGTGATCACACTCCTCATCATGGGAGTGGCGACCTTCCTCATCGGCCTCTTGCCGAGCTATCAGGAAATCGGCGTCGCAGCACCGATCCTGATGCTGGTGCTGCGCGTCCTGCAAGGCCTCGGGCTCGGCGGAGAATGGGGCGGCGCCGTGCTCATGACCTATGAATACGCGGAACCCGAGCGCCGCGGCCTTTTTGCGAGCCTGCCGCAGATCGGGCTTTCGATCGGGCTTTGCCTCGCCTCCGGCGTCGTGGCGCTGTTCTCCTATTTTCTGAGCGATGCGCAATTCCTCGCCTGGGGCTGGCGGGTCGCCTTTCTCCTGAGCGTGATCCTCGTCGGCATCGGCATCTACATCCGCCTGCGCATCTTCGAGACACCCGAGTTCGCGGCACTCAAGGCCCGGCAAGGTGAGGCGCAGATGCCTTTCATCGAGATGATCAAGGAGTATCCGGGAAATATCGTGGCGGGCATGGGGGCACGCTACATCGACGGGGTGTTCTTCAACATATTCGCCGTCTTCATGATCGGCTATCTCGTGAATACGCTGCATATCGCGCGCACCGATGCGCTTCTCGGCGTGATGCTCGCCGCGCTCGTCATGTGCGTGTTCATCCCGATCTTCGGCCATTGGTCGGATCGGTATGGCCGAGGCAGGGTCTATGCGTGGGGAGCGCTGATCACCGGCATCTCCGCCTTTCCGGCGTTCTGGCTGATCCTCGAAAGCGCCGGCAGTGCCCCGCTGATCTGGCTCGCCATCATCGTGCCCTTCGGCATTTTCTATGCCGCCTGCTACGGGCCGGAAGCGGCCCTGTTCTCAGATCTGTTCGACACGCGGGTGCGCTATACCGGGGTGAGCTTCGTCTATCAGTTTTCGGGGATCTTTGCCTCGGGCCTTACTCCCATCATCGCCACGGCGTTGTTGCCGCTGGGTGCGGGCAAGCCTTGGCTGATCTGCGTCTACATTCTCTTCTCGGCGCTGGTGAGTGCCGCGAGCGCCTGGTGGATCGAGCAGCGCGCCAAGGCAAGTGCTCTGATGCCGGCCGTGACGATCGAAAACCGAGCGTGAACGAAAAACTTCGCGAACCCACCGGACCCGGCGCCGAGGCATCTGTTTCATCGCCATCATCCGGTGCTCCAACGCGCGGGGCCGAAAACCAGATGGGGCGTTCGACCTGGGCGCTGGCGCTTGCCGCAACGGTGCTGATCCAGACCGCCCTCTCTTTCCTGAGCCGGCTCATCCCGACGCTCGCCCCGGTGCTCATGACAGCCTCGGGCCTGCCTTTCGATTCGGTCGGCTATCTCGCAGCCGCGGGCACGGCGGGCTCCATCCTTTTTCTTGCAGCCGGCAATCCGCTGGTCGCGCGGCTCGGCCCCATCAGGGCACTTCAAACGGGGCTCGCCACCGGGATTTGCGGCGTGCTCATGCTGATGCTTCCCTTGAGCTCGACGCAGTTCGCGTCGAGCTTCCTGGTCGGAATGGGATATGGGCCCTCGGTGCCAGCCGGGAGCGACGTCCTGCTGCGTCTGTCGCCCCCACATCGCCGCACCTTGATCTTCTCCCTGAAGCAAGCGGGAGTTCCGCTGGGCGGCGTGCTTTCGGGGTTGCTCCTGCCGCGTCTTGTCGAGGCGCTTGGTCTTCGCTCTGCGCTCCTCATCACGGCGCTGATCCCTCTCGCGACGATGTTGGCGGCGCAGCGGGTTCGGGAAGTGATCGATACCGAGCGTGATCGCGGGCAATCGACGCGTATCCGCTTGTTGCTTTCGCCAGCGAACATCTTCGCACCGTTCCGGATGATGCGTGCTTCGACAAGGCTGCCGCGCCTCACCGTGTCGGGCGTGTTTTTCGCCTGCGGACAAGGGTCGCTCTTCGCCTTCCTTGTGACCTACCTCAATCAGGGCCTCGGGCGTGACCTCGTGACAAGCGGCAGCATCTTCGCGATGACTCAGATCACGGGGATTCCGGGCCGCATTGCGCTCGGCTGGCTCGCCGACCGGATTGGATCAGGATTGCCGGTGCTGCGCACGCTCAGCCTCATGTCGGCCGCGACCAGCGCGGTCTTTGCGATAACGACGCCGCGATGGTCGCCGCTCGCGCTCATGCTTCTCTCGGCGACCGCCGGCGTCACCATGTCGAGCTGGAACGGCATTCAGCTTGCGGAGATCGCGCGCGAAGCGCCGAAGGGCAAGGTCGCGGAGACGACGTCTGGAGCCACCCTTGTCGTCTTCCTGGGATATGTGTTGGGGCCCGCGCTCTTCGCAACATCGGTCTCTACGACACACAGCTACGCGGCAGCGTTCCTCGTCACAGCCGCCTTGTCGCTGATACCGATTCTCGCGCTTTGGCCTTCGCGGGGAGAGCGCCGCTAACGATCGAGCCTCCCCAACAAAAAAGCTTGTCGAAGAAAGTTGGCCGTGGCCTATCTCGCCGGTGGCGTGCAGACGACCTTCTCATCGAGCACATAGCAATTGCTCATCTCGCCGGTCCGTAAATTCAGGCGAAACACGCCGGATTCGCGATCATGGCGCGAGGCAAGAATGCTGTAGTCGCCTGGTGCTTGCGCACCGCCGCCCTCCCCTGCGGGGTAGCAGATCGTCACCCCGATCGTTCCCTCCTGAAGCCCGTATTGGCACGCTCCCATTTCGCCGGTCGACCGATCGACCCGGTAGACACGATTGAGATCGGTCGCGGGCGCGGCAACGAATTCATAAGAGCCGGCCGCCATCGAAGCGGAACCCGCGCCGGAAAGCGCAAGCGCAAAAACCATACGCGCGAAGAACGGGCGTCGCGCCATTCGCAAGAAGAACATGAACCCTCCAGAACCCGATTGCATCGGAGGCGGTGTCGGAAGCGACGCGATTCGCTTTCGCGCACCATAGCATCGCCTCCGCGCGCTGATCAGGGGCAGGCGAGTGCGCCCGTCGAGCCACACTTGCGCATCTTCGCGAGGCATGCGACCGACGGAAGCCGAAGGAACTCTGCGCGCATGCCCATCCCCCCTTCCCTGCCGATCATCGTTTTCGACCTCGACGGCACGCTTGCGGACACGGCGGCCGATCTCGTCTCTACACTGAACCTCATCCTGGAACGGGAAGGCCTCAACGCCATCCCTCTCGCTTCAGCTCGCGAACTCATCGGCCAGGGAAGCCGCGCCTTGATTCAGCGTGGCTTCACTTTGCAGCGGCGCGCTCTCTCGCCGGAGCGGCTCGAGATTCTGTTCGACGAGTTTGTCCGGCACTATGGCGAGCACCTCGTCGATCGGACGCAGCTGTTTCCAGGCACGGCGGAGGCGCTCGAGCGCCTTTCCCGACGCGGGCACCGGCTTGCCGTGTGCACCAACAAGAATGAAGGCTTTTCGCGACGGCTTCTCAAGGAGCTCGGCGTCGCTTCGAAATTCGAGGCGATTTGCGGTCGCGATACGTTTGCGTTCTGCAAGCCCGATCCACGCCATCTCACCGAGACGGTGCGCCTCGCCGCGGGACGATTGGTGCCGGCCATCATGGTCGGCGACTCGAAAACCGACATCGACACGGCGCGCGCCGCCGACGTGCCGGTCATCGCGGTGACCTTCGGCTACACCGAAATCCCGGTCGCGCGTCTCGCGCCCGATGTCATCATCGAGCATTTCGACGAGATCGACGATGCAGTGGCGCAATTGACCGAGCGCGTCATCGCCTGAATTGGGATGCGCGTATTCCCGCCGGGCTGGGCGTGCCCGGGAACGGGAGCTTCTCGGCGATAAGCTCACAGAGGTCCTGCGGCTCTCGGCAGAGTGCGAGAGCTCCCGCCTCGCCGAGTTCCGCCTCCCCGCCATGGCCCCACAACGCGCCGATCGTGCCGATGCCATGGCGTGCCGCTCCCTTCACGTCGTATTCGCGGTCTCCGACCATGAGGGCACAGGCGGGATCGATGCGCTCCGCCGCGAGAATATGACCGATCAGCTCACCCTTGTCGTCGCGGCGCCCGTCCAGCTCGGAGCCGTGGATGGCCGTGAAATGATGGTCGAGCGCAAAATGCGCGAGAATCGGACGGGCAAACACATGCGGTTTCGAGGTCGCGAGCACCAGCGTATAGCCTTGCGCATCCAGCGCGGCGATTGTTTCCGCAATTCCCTCGTAGAGCGTAGCTTCGAACATCGCCCCGTCGCGGTAGCGGCGCCGATACACGTCGAGGGCCTGCTCGACCCGCTCGTCCCCGCCGAGCAGCCGCCGAAAGCTCGAACGCAAAGGGGGACCGATCGTCCAGTGAAGCGTCTCGAAATCCGGAGCTTCGACGCCGAGCGTCACGAGCGCGTGTATGACCGAACCGATGATGCCGGGCGCAGGGTCCGTGATCGTCCCGTCGAGATCGAAAAGCAAATAACGCGGTTGCACTCTATTCCGGGCGCCCCCGCGCGACCCGTTCGATTTCCATTCTGACCAAACGCTCGACAATCTGAGGCAGGTTGTCGTCGAGCCAAGTTTTGAGTAAGGGCCTCAGCATCTCCTTCACTGTGTCCTCGAGGCTGCGCACATTGTCTCCGAGCACCCCGCGATTGAGATCGCCGAAGGCTCGCGCCACGGCCCTGTTGGCTTCGCTCGAGAGGATCGCGGCCGCGTCCTCTTTTCGAGATGACGAGCGAGTTCCCGCGTAGCCGGCCATACGCGCGGCTTCTCGTCGATGATCGGCACAAGCCTCGGCAAGTCGCGGTGACGGGGATGAGAGGTCGGGCGTCTCGGATTCGGCCCTGGCGCGCGCGAATTGAGGTTGCGGCTCAGGCGCCGGCGAGGCGCTCGCTTCGGCGTGACCCGTCCCCGTCTCGCCGATCTCGGCCGGGGCAGGAGTCGTGGTCGGAAAGGCGTCGTCATCCGCTGGCAGCGGCGGCGGTTCCGTGCGCTGTGATTCCTCCTCCCGCCTCGGTGCGGCAAAGGCCGACATCGAAAGGGCGTGCGCATCATGCGGCAGTGGGCGCAAGCGATCTATTCCCTCGCCAAAAAGGGCGTAACTTGGCGCGTGTCTCGCGGAGGCTTCCTCGGCCGGAACCGTTGCGACGGCTGGCGGGTCTCGCTCCGATTCAATGGGCGCAATTGCTTCTTGCATCGAAATGGAATGAGGCGAAACCTCGGTTTCGAGAGAAACCTCGGCGGGATGCGAGGCTTCGAGAGAGGACGGGGCTTCGACCGAGGCGGAAGCTTCGAGCGACGGCGATGCTTCGGCGCCAGGCGAGGCCCCTTCCGGGACCGCCCCCTCCTTGAAGATGGTCTCAATCTCCTGGGTGAAGACTTCGGCCGCGGGGCCAGCTCCTGAATCGCGCACGGCCTTCTCGAGTTCGATGGAAGGAGCAGATTCCTCCAGCGATTTCTCTTCACGCGTTTCCGGCAGCGAAACGAGCTTCGCCGATCCGATCCTCGCCCGTGACTTATCGTCGGCGATGATGCGTCGAATGGAAGCGAGGATTTCTTCCATGCTCGGTTCGACGGCTCGTTGCGCGGAAGCAGTCATCGATCCATGTTCCCCATTCGGTCAGGAGACGCATTTAGCAACGCGCCCGCGTCTCGCAAACACGTGCCCGATCTAAAAACGAATCACCTGGAGCATTTCGGAAGTTTAGCGAATTCGTAAAGACCCGCACACGGCAAGGCTCGGATTTTCGCCGAATTTCCCCCAGCTGCCTATTTGCCACTCGGCGTCTGGGTTCCCCACCACAAGTCGCGCACCTGCTGGTAGTGGACGCCCGGCTCGTATCTTTGCGCGGCCGGAGACACGAATTCGAGCGTCAGGCGCCCGATACCTTCGAGAAGCTGATAGGAGTTCACGACCCGGTCGTGCTCGGCCGAGACGAGGGCGACGCGGGCATTGAGCAGATCTTGTTGCGCGTTGAGCACGTCGAGCGTGGTGCGCTGACCTACCTTGGCTTCCTCGCGAACGCCGTTCAGCGCCACTTCCGAAGAGGAGATTTGGGCCTGGGCCGCAAGGATCTGCGCCTTTGAGGCATCGAGATTGCCCCAGGCGGCAACCACGAGCTGGCGCACCTGATCGCGCACCTGATCCGCAAGAAGGCGCTGCTGGCCGAGTGTCTCTTTCGCCTGCCGAATTTGAGCGTATTCGGCGCCTCCTTGATAGATCGGCACATTCAAGGTCGCGCCGACCTGGGCGCTGGTCAGCTGGTCATTGCTCACCCGCACATCCCACTGAGCCGAGACTGCGGCGTTCAGCGAAAGATTGGGGCCCAGCGCGGCTTCGGCGACCTTCACCGCGAGCTCCGCCGCGTCCACATTGTGAAAAGCGGACACGATCGCCGGGTTTTCCGCAAGCGCCGTGTGCACTGCGGTGTCGAGGGAAGATGGAAGGAGGCGATCGATCGGCCGCCCTGGAGCAAGGGTCTTGGGCTCGACGCCGATGATTTGACGAAAAGTGGCGATGTCGGCCTTGAGGACCGCTTGTGCCGCGCTCACTTGCGACCGCGCACCTTCGAGCCGCGATTCGGCCTGCGCTACGTCGGTCCGGGTGACCTCACCGACATTGAAGCGATCGCGCGTCTGGCGAAGCTGCTCCTCGAGCACATCCACGTTGCTTCTTTGCAGATCGAGCGTCGCCGTGTCCCGCAATACGTCCATGTAGGTGCTGGCGCCGCTGAAGAGGACCGTCTGCTCCGTGTTGCGCAGCGTCTCACGTGCCGCAAGCACAAGACTTTCCGCTTGGCGCACCGAGTTCGACGTCGCGCCGGAATCGAAGATCATCTGGGTGAGTTGGGTCTGCGCCGTGCGCGGCAGGATTTTTTGATCCTGGATGATCGTCCGCGGCTGGAGCACCGAGGTGCCGAATGACGAATTGGGTTGCCGGAAATTGAGCGCTTCCGCGCCGATCTCGCCTGACGCCGTGACCCGAGGCCGGTAGCCCGACTGGGCCTTCGACACACCCTCGTCCGTCGCGCGCACGCCGGCCCGCTGCGCGTTCAGCTGAGGATTGTTCTGATAGGCTTTGACGAGCGCGGTTTCGAGCGTTTCGGCTCGCGCGTGAGGATTCGACGCGACCAAGACGACCATGGTGGCCAACGCGGTCGCCAAGCCTCGGAAAAGCTGCATTTCGACCTCGAATCGCGAGCGCATCCGGCGCCACCCGGCGTCTCTTCCCCTTCCAGGAGCCATCTAGCAACAGTCCGGATGCCGAACCAAGCTAGAATGGGGCATGAGGCGCCGAAAATAGCAAACTGGCGCGAAAATGACACACTCCCGCCGCCCTTGCGGTCGAGGCTTATCCATCTCGTGGAGGGGATAATAAAAATCGCCAAAATCAAACCTTTATCAAAAAACCTAGAGGAAGAGGATCAGCAACACGAGCTTAGTTCCCTCAAAAAAATGAATAAGACGCCGCGTTGGGAGTAATTTCGTAGATCTGATTTTCTGCTTCGAAACCCCTCGAAAGGGTTATGTTCGGACGGTGTTGCGCACTGATTCGAATGCCCATTTGACACTCTCGCCCGTGCGGCCCTAATCCACCGGCGAAATCGGAGCCTGCGCATGAAATTCCGAACGGCAAAATTTGCGATCGGACAGGTAGTGAAACATCGCGTCTACCCGTTCCGGGGCGTCATTTTCGATGTCGACCCGATCTTCAGCAACACCGAGGAATGGTATGCGTCGATTCCCGAGGACGTGAGGCCGGCCAAGGATCAGCCCTTCTACCACCTCCTCGCCGAAAATTCGGAAGTCGAATACATCGCGTATGTATCGGAACAGAACCTTGTCCCCGACACGTCGTCAGATCCGCTTCGGCATCCGCAGTTGCAAGAAATTTTCAAGCGCGGGCGCGATGGGGCCTATCGAATCAAGGCCGCATCCCTCAACTGAGCAGATGAGCCTCCGTTGTGTGTGGAGGGCCATCAGCCCTTGAAAGGCGCTGAAGTTTAGGGTTCAGGCAATCTCGTCCAGCGCTTCACCCGAGGATCAGCCATCCTGTCGAAGAAACAGGATGGCTCGCATATTCATTGCTTGGGTGTCGCAGTTGCCGGGGTGGCTTGATCGGGAGTGGCCGCTGCCGAACCCCCTTGCAGCTTCGATCGCAACTCGTCGCTTCGTTTTTGAAGTTCCTCTTGCAGCTTCTTCTGCTGCTCCTCCAGCACCTTCGGATCGAGCGGCGCTCCGTCATAGGCTTTGCCGAACCCGGCAAGCGGCACCTGGAAGGTGATCTCGTTTCCGACCTGGTTCTTGAACTTCACGTTGAGTGTCGTCCCCTTCTTCATGCTATTGATGAAGGTCTCGTTCGTCTGCCCTTCCGCGAAACAGCCATTGGGGAGGCAGATCGCGAATTTGCCGTCGGCCGACGGCCCTTGATCGATGTTGAACTTGATGCCGGGGCTGAGAAGCAGACCCAGCGGAAGGATGAAGCGCGAGATTTTTTCGGGCTTGCCCGTCACATCGTACATGGCGACGGCGAGCACGGGCTGACCCTGATCGGAAACGAAGTCACGCGTGGTGTAACAGATCTGCTGGTTGCTCGAAGGATCGTTGCCGCAAACCTTCACCCAGTCGGGTTGGGAAGGTTCCGGCTTGAGCTGCACCAAACCATTATCGGGGGCCGTTGCACCAGTCGCCGCGGTGCCCGGCACGCCTGGTTGGCCGGGCGTGGCGGGTTGAACCTGCGCGGGTGCGGCGGGAGCCGGGGCCGCGGGATGGGTGGCGGGCTTGGGCGGCGCCTTGGGTTGGGCGCACACCGGGCCTGCAAGCGTCGTGACCGCGATCGCCGCGGCCGTGAGCGCGCCCCATCGCCAATGGCTGGAAAAGAAAAACGACATGTGAACCTCTCTGGCGGCGCGCCCGCTTCGTGCGGACACAACACCACCCGATTGATGGGAAACCCTTGCGTGGATGAACCTACGCTGCCGCCCGCATCGACTTTGAATGCGGCGGTAGCATGACGCCGAGACGGATTATCGCCTTCGTTGCACATTTTCCAGCCCCAGAATTCTGGCATCGGCCAGGCAAGCGGGATGCTCTTTGGTCATAGCGTTTCGGACATGAAATTTTCGAATCGTCGTGATACTGCCTCGCGTCCTTGGGTCAGCGCCTATCGCGCTCCAACCCAAGCGATGTCCGACCCAAGCGATGTCGACCCAAGCGATGTCCGACCCGAGCAAGGACGCGAGCTGGGAACCCGCATGAGCGCGTTCCTTCCACTGCGCGTTGCCGCCATGGACCGGCGTGTCTTTGCGCTTGGCGCGGGCGCCGGCATTGCTGCCTTGCTTTCCCGAAAAGGGATTAAGGCTTTCGCCGATGTTTCGGCATCGGGACACGCGGTTGCCATGCATGGTGAGCCGGCCCTCGCCGAAGGCTTTGCTCATTTTCCCTACGCCGACCCCGCGGCGCGACGCGGCGGGAGGCTCGTCCTCGGTGTGCAAGGCACGTTCGATAGCCTGAACCCGCTGATCGTCAGCGGCAATGCTTCGGACGCGGTGCCGCGCTTCGTTCTCCAGAGTTTGATGCTCCGGTCGCATGATGAGCCTTTCAGCCTGTATGGGCTGCTCGCCCGACGCATCGAGCTCAGCGCCAAACGCGATCTCGTGACATTCGAGCTTTCGCCGAAAGCTTGCTTTGCCGACGCGGTGCCCGTCACCGCCGAAGACGTTGCGTTCAGCTTCGAGCTGTTGAAAACCAAGGGGCGTCCCCTCTTCCGTGCCGTTGCGTCGCAGGTGCGCAGCGTGAAGGTCATCGGCACGCGCACCGTGTCCTTCGATTTGAGTGGCTCGCTCAATCGCGAGGCACCGCTCAGCCTCGCGCTCCTTCCCGTTTTGCCGCGCCACGCCACGGATGCGGCGGACTTTTCGACCACGACCCTCAAGCCGCAGCTCGGCTCCGGCCCCTATATCGTCGCCGAGGTGCAACCGGGAACGAGCATTGTCCTTCGCCGGAACCCGAATTTTTGGGCCAAGGATCTTCCGGCGCTAACCGGCTTCTACAATGTCGACGAGATCCGCTACGAATTCTATCGGGACGCGAACACCCTTTTCGAGGCCTTCAGGACAGGCCTGGTCGACCTGCGCTTCGAGGACGAGCCGGCCCGCTGGATTCAGAGTTACAACTTTCCGTCCGTGAAGGCGGGCAGGATCGTCAAGGAAACCATTCCGATTCGCCTGCCCGCCGGCATGAACGGCTTCGTCTTCAATACGCGTCGCGAGATTTTTGCGGACAAGCGCGTGAGGCAGGCCCTGGCCCTGCTCTTCGATTTCGAATGGGTGAACGCCAATTTGTTCTTTGGAGCGTACCGAAGAACGGCAGGCTTCTTCGACGGTTCTGACCTTTCTTCCATCGGACGACATGCATCTGCGGGAGAGATGGCCCTCCTCTCGCCCTATCGCGACATCATCTCTCCCGATGTGCTCGACGGAAGTTGGCGACCGGCGATGAGCGACGGGTCGGGGCGAGATCGCGCGCTCGACCAGAAAGCCCTTGCGTTGCTCGAGGCCGCGGGCTTTGCAGCCACTTCGGGCAAGCTGCAATCCATGCGGGAAGGAAAGCCGCTCGATTTCGAGATCATGGCGACCTCGCAATACCAGGAGCGGCTCGCCCTGAACTATGCCTCCTCGCTGGCCCGGATCGGTGTCACGGCCCGAGTGAGGCGCGTCGACGAGGTGCAATTCTGGCGACGCATGCAACGCTTCGAATTCGACATGGTCCAGTTCAACTGGGCGGGCAGTCCCTCGCCGGGCAACGAGCTGCCCAATCGCTGGTCCTCGGCGGCGGCTGATCGCGAGGGCTCCCTCAACTATGCCGCCGTGCGATCGAAAGCCGTCGATGCTTGCGTCGAAGCCGTGCTTATTGCGAGATCCTACGACGACTTCGCCGATGCCGTGCGCGCGCTCGACCGCGCCCTCATCGCGGGGTGTTACGTCGTGCCGCTTTATCATGCCTCGGAAGCTTGGCTCGCTCGCTCGTTGAGCCTTCTGCATCCCCGACTACGTGCCACTCTTCGGCCTATCCCTCGAAACGTTGTGGCGAGGCGCGTAACCCCAGACGCCCGTTCACGCCGCCTTCTTGCGTTCCGCCACTCGCACCAAATCGCGCAACAGACGGTTCACCTGCGCCAGACGGCGCTTTGCGTCCTCGTATTCGCCGAGGAACACGATGCGCATGTCGGGGCGCACCTTGGCGAAGCTGCCATGCTCGGCGATGTAGGAGATGAGCCCCTCTGGGTTCGGGGCCTCGTTGTTCCGGAAAGCGACGATGATGCCCTTCGGCCCCGCCTCGACTTTCTCGATGTTGGCGCGCCGGCACAAGGCCTTGATCGAGATGACGTCGAGCAACCTGTCGACTTCCGGCGGCAGCGGCCCGAACCGGTCGCGCAGATCGGCGCGTGCGGCGTTCACGTCCTCGTCGGCTGCGAGGAGCGACAGATCCCTGTAAAGCGACAGCCTCACATCAAGATCCGCGACGTAGCTCTCCGGTATCATCACCGGCGTGCCGAGCTGAATGGTCGGTGACCACGCATCCTCTTGCGGCTCGGCCGCACCCGATTTCAACGATGCGACCGCCTCCTCGAGCATATGTTGATAGAGTTCGTAGCCCACCTCCCTGATGTGTCCCGATTGCTCCTCACCGAGCAGATTGCCGGCTCCACGGATGTCGAGGTCATGGCTTGCCAATTGAAAGCCGGCGCCGAGTGTGTCGAGGGATTGCAGCACCTTGAGCCGCCGTTCGGCGCTTTGGGTGAGCTTGCGCTTCGGCGGAATGGTGAACAGCGCATAAGCGCGGGTCTTCGAACGCCCGACACGTCCGCGTAATTGATAAAGCTGAGCCAGCCCGAACTGATCGGCGCGGTGCACGATGAGCGTGTTGGCGCGCGGGATGTCGAGACCGGATTCGACAATCGCGGTCGAGAGCAGAACGTCAAACTTGCCGTCATAAAAGGCACTCATCACGTCCTCGAGCTGGCCCGCCGCGATCTGCCCATGCGCCACGGCGACCTTGAGCTCGGGCACCTGCTCATTGAGAAAGGCGCGGATCTCGCCGATGTCCTCGATATGCGGGCAGACGTAGAAGCTTTGGCCGCCGCGGTAGCGCTCACGCAAAAGCGCCTCGCGGATGGTCAAGGGGTCGAAGGGCGAGACGAAGCTGCGGACAGCCAGGCGATCAATCGGGGGCGTCGCGATGATCGAGAGCTCGCGCACGCCTGTGAGCGCAAGCTGCAACGTGCGCGGAATGGGCGTCGCCGAGAGCGTCAAAACATGCACCTCGGCGCGCAATTCCTTGAGACGCTCCTTATGTGCGACGCCGAAATGCTGCTCTTCGTCGATGACGACAAGCCCGAGACGCTTGAACCGCATCGATTTCGACAAAAGCGCATGCGTGCCGATCACGATATCGACCGTGCCGTCGGCGACGCCCTGCTTCACCGCCTTGAGCTCGGCCGAGCCGACGAAACGCGAGGCTTGCGCGATCTGAAGCGGCAGTCCGGCGAAGCGCTCCTTGAAGGTGGCGTGATGCTGGCGCGCGAGGAGTGTGGTCGGGACCACGATCGCGACCTGGCGTCCTGCCATGCCGACCGCGAAGGCCGCCCGCAGCGCGATCTCCGTCTTGCCGAAGCCGACATCGCCGCAGATCAGCCGGTCCATCGGCTTGCCCGCGGCGAGATCCTCGGTCACGGCCTCGATCGCGGCGAGCTGATCATCGGTTTCCTGATACGGGAAGCGCGCTTCGAATTCAGCAACTAAGCCTTCGGGCGGAACGATAACCGGCGCATCTTTCAACGCACGTGCCGCAGCGATATCGATGAGCTTGCCCGCCATCTCGCGAATGCGCTGTTTCAGGCGCGCCTTTCGCGATTGCCAGGCGACACCGCCGAGCTTATCGAGCTGGGCCTCCGCGTCTTCCGAGCCATAGCGCGACAAGAGCTCGATGTTCTCGACGGGCAGGAAGAGCTTATCGCCACCGGCGTAGTGAAGCTCGAGACAAGCATGCGGCGCGCCCATCGCTTCGATGGTCGCAAGCCCTACGAAGCGCCCGATTCCGTGGTCGACATGCACGACGATGTCGCCCGCCGTGAGCGCAGCCGCCTCGCTGATGACGTCCTTGGCCTTCCTCGTCCGTCGCGACGAGCGCACGAGGCGGTCGCCGAGAATGTCCTGCTCGCCGATGACCGCGATCGCATCCGTCTCGAAACCTTCCTCCAGACCCCACACGCCGATCCCGATCTCGCCAGCGGCGAGCCGGTTAGCGGTTTCGAAGTCGGCGACAGACCGAAGCGTCGACAGACCATGGTCGGAAAGGATCGTCTCGAGCCGCTCGCGCGAGCCTTCGCTCCAGCCGACGATCAGCGCGGCGTGGCCTTGGGCGCGGATATTCCGCGCATGTGCGATCACAGCATCGAAGACGTTCGCCCCAGGATTTGCACGCTCCGGCGCAAAGCTCCGCCCCTTTCGGGCTTGCGCATCGAAGATGCCGGAGGCCTCGTCCCCGCCTTGCGCGAAAGGAGAGAAGCCGAGCACGCCGAGCTTTGAGAGGCGATCGCGGAATTCGTCCTCGGAAAGATAGAGCGCATCGGGCGGCAGCGGACGATAAGGCGCCCCGCCCGCCGCGTTCGTCTCCAGCGCCGAGGCGCGAGCCCGCTGATAATCCGCGATCTGCATGATGCGCTCATGGGCCGCTTCGTGTCCAAGGTGATCGATCAGGACCGGCGCGCCGGCCGCAAGGTCGAACACCGTGTCGAGGCGCTCATGGAACAAGGGCAGCCAATGTTCGAGGCCAGGATAGCGGCGACCTTCGCTGATCGCCTCGTAAAGCGCGTCCTCAGGGCCCGGATTGCCGAAGGTCGTGACATAGGCGGTGCGGAAGCGCTTGATGCTTTCTGTCGTGAGCCGCACCTCGCTCAAAGGGACGAGGTCGAGCGAATGAAGCTGCCCCGTCGAGCGCTGCGTCTGCGCGTCGAAGGAGCGGATCGATTCGAGCGCGTCTCCGAAAAAGTCGAGCCGTACCGGCTCTGAATGCGTCGACGGCCACAGATCGAGAATGCCCCCGCGCACGGCATAATCGCCGATGTCCCGCACCACGCCGGCACGCAAATAGCCATTGCTCTCAAGCCAGGTCGCGAGAGCATTGAGATCGAGAGCGTTTCCGGGGCGTGCCGAGAAGCTGTCCCTCGTTATCATGGCTCGCGTCGGCACCCGCTGTAGAATGGCGTTCACCGTGGTGAGGAGAACCCGCGGACGCTGAGGCGTCGCCTGACCGCTGGCCAAACGCGCCAGCGCCAGCATGCGGTCGGCCGCGATCTGGGCATTGGGAGATACGCGATCGTATGGCTGGCAGTCCCAAGCCGGCAGGACCACGACATCGAGGCGTGGCGCGACGAAACCGAGTGCGTCGGCCATTCGCTGGCAGCGCTGCCCGTCCCGCGCAAGATGGACGAGCGTCACCGGGCGCGACGCTTCATCGCGCGCGAGCACATCGGCGAGCTCAGCCAGTGCCAACGCGTCGAAGCCGTCCGGCGCATTGACCAACCGGACATGGTCGGCGCGCCGCAGCGCCTGTGCGATCGCCTCGGCGCGCGACAGCGCCGGTCCGCGCTTGCCGGACGCAGTTGGCGTGCGCGGCTTGGTCTTGATAGCTGTAGAATCAGACATGGAGCGGACGGGCGTGATCGTAAAAGCTCTTCAATTGACGGAACAGGGAGGTATCGTGATCCTTCGGCACGGGCGCCTGCCCGGTGAGCCAGGTGAAGACCTCCTGATCGGGGAGCTCCAAAAGCTCTTCGAAAAGGCCAAGCTCACGCTCGTCGAGGCCTTGAAGGCGCGCATCCGCGAAGCCTCCCATCAGCAAGTCCATCTCGCGAATGCCGCGGTGCCACGCGCGAAAACGCAGGCGCCGCCGGCGAATCTCCGTTTCGGAATGCATGAATCTCGCGCCTTTGGTGTTCAGGTCAGCGGTCTGCCCCGCCGCGCCACCCACCCTTATATAGCGAAGCTCGCGCAACGCGTCATGGGGAGAGAATGTGACATGCTTCCACGAACGACGCTCGCACTGATTTTTCCGGGATGAGGCCTTCCCTTCTCGATCCTGTCTTTGCCCCTGCGTCGGCGCTCCCCGGCGTCGGCGACAAGGTGTCGGCTCTCTTGAAGAGACTTCTTGTCGATAGTTCGGACGAAAAACCCCGCGTCCTCGATCTTCTCTTTCATCTGCCTAGCTTCGCTGTCGATCGCCGTGCGAGGCCGAAACTCGCACAAGCGCGGATCGGCGAGATTGCGACGGTCGAGGTCGTGGTCTCGGCGCATCGTCCCGCTCCCCCGCATCGACCACGCGCACCGCACAAGATGCTGTGCGAAGACGAGACGGGCGATGTAACCCTCGTCTTCTTTCACGGTGTCGGGAAAACGATGAAGGAGCGCTTCCCCCTCGGTACGCGGATCATCGTCTCCGGCATGCTCGAGCACTATGACGGCATGCGCCAGATCGTTCATCCGGATCATATCGCGCCTGCCGATCGGCCCGATGCGGTGCCGAACGTGGAGCCTGTCTACCGCCTCACGGAGGGATTGCATTTAGGCCTTTTGCGACGGCTCATCGGTCACGCGGTGAAACGCGTGCCGGAGCTCGCGGAGTGGCAGGATGCGGCGTTTCTCAAGCGCGCCGGCTTCCCGCCTTTGGATGAAGCCTTGCGCCTCTTGCACCATCCGCGTGAGCCCGCCGATGTCGAAATGTCGTCCTCTGCGCGACGACGCCTCGCATATGATGAGCTTCTGGCGTCCCAGCTCGCGCTCGCGCTCGTGCGCGCGTATCTGCGCCGCGCCCCCGGCCGCTCCACGCATGGCAACCGGCGCCTCACCGGGGCGATCCTCGACCAGCTGACATTTCGGCCGACATCGTCGCAGACCCGCGCCCTCGCCGAGATCACGGCCGACATGGCGGCGCCGCGTCGCATGCTTCGGCTTTTGCAAGGCGATGTCGGTTCGGGAAAAACACTCGTTGCGCTCTTGGCCATGGCGACCGCGGTGGAAGCGGGACGGCAGGCAGCGCTCATGGCGCCGACCGAGATCCTGGCGCGTCAGCATGAGGAGCGCCTGCACGAATTCACACAAGGCTCAGGGCTTCGCATCGCGACCCTCACGGGGCGCGACGCGGCGGGTTCGAGATCCCGCCTGCTGCGCTCGCTTGCCGCCGGCGAGATCGATATTCTTATCGGCACGCATGCGGTTTTCCAGCAATCGGTCGTATTCGCCGACCTCGCTCTCGCGGTGGTCGATGAGCAACATCGCTTCGGCGTCCACCAGCGCCTGTCGCTTCAGGCCAAAGGCGCGGGCGTCGACGTTCTTGTGATGACCGCAACGCCCATCCCGCGCAGTCTACTGCTCGCAGGTTACGGGGACATGGATGTCTCCGCGCTCACCGAGAAGCCGGCCGGGCGTCAGCCCATCGATACGCGAACCGTCCCATTGGAGCGCATGGGCGACGTGACGGACGGCCTGCGACGCGCGCTCTCCTCAGGGGCGCAAGCCTATTGGGTGTGTCCACTTGTGGAAACGACCGAAGCGCTCGATCTTGCCGCGGCCGAGGAACGCTTTGCGGGATTGAAGAGTGCATTCGGAGACCAGGTCGGCCTTATTCATGGGCGCATGGCTCCGAAGGAAAGAGATGCCGCCATGAGCCGCTTCGTCAAAGGCGAAACGAAGCTCCTCGTCGCGACGACCGTGATCGAGGTGGGCGTCGATGTCCGCAATGCCACGATCATGGTGATCGAGCATGCGGAACGCTTCGGCCTTGCCCAGCTTCACCAGCTGCGCGGACGCATCGGGCGCGGTGCCGAGCGATCGAGCTGCATCCTGCTTTACAAGGCCCCAGTTTCGGAAACCGCTAAGGCGCGTCTCACCATCATGCGAGAGACGCAAGACGGATTCCGCATTGCCGAAGAGGATCTGCGGCTTCGCGGACCGGGCGAGGTGCTAGGCACGCGCCAATCCGGCATGGCGCAATTTCGTATCGCGGATGCGGCGGTCGACGCCGATCTTCTCGAGGCGGCACGACGCGACGCAAAGCTCATTCTGGGGACGGACCCGAAGCTCGAGAGCCCGCGCGGGGAGGCGCTGCGCACGCTTCTCTATCTCTTCGAACGTGACGCGGCAGTGCGGCTCATTCGGTCTGGATGACGGCGCCATAAAGAATGATGGCGATGCTCAGGCCCGTGCCAGGGCTTTCGGCCTCGCAGGTTCCTGCCTGTCACAGGCCTTTTCGCCCATCACATAGGTGGCCGCGACATTGCGATCCGACCCCATCGTCATCAGGACGAAAAGCTCCTCGTCGAGCGTGCGCACCGCCTCCATCCGGTGACACATGGCGGGGGTCGCTCTCGCGTCGAGTACGACCGCATCGCACGCACGCCCGGGCTCGAACGAGCCGATCACGTCTTCAAGGCCCAAAGCCTCCGCATTGCCGCGGGTGATCGCGTGAAAGGCGTGCATGGCGGGCAGATTCTGCCCCTGCAGCTGCAGCACCTTATAGGCCTCCGCCGCGGTGCGCAGCATGGAGTAGCTCGTGCCGCCGCCGACATCGGTCGCAACGCCGATCCGGAGGCCGGCTTCTCGCGTGGCGCGCCAATCGAAAAGTCCCGATCCGATGAAGAGGTTGGAGGTCGGACAAAAAACGGCGACGCTACGCGCCTGCGCGAGCACGGCGCGCTCGCGCGCACTCAGGTGGATGCAGTGCCCTAGCAAGGTTTTCGCGCCGAGCAGGCCGTAACGAGCGTAAACGTCCGTGTAGTCTCGTGACCACGGAAAGAGCTCGCGCACGAGGGCGACCTCGCCCAGGTTCTCGGAAAGATGCGTCTCGATGTGGCAATCCTCGTGCTCGCGCGCGAGCGCGCCTGCGGCCTCGAGCTGGCCCTCCGTCGAGGTGATCGCGAAGCGCGGCGCGATGGCGTAACGCTGGCGTCCGCGCTTGTGCCATTTCTCGATCAGCGCCTTGCTTTCGGTGTAGGCGCGCTCGGGCGTGTCGCGCAAAGCCTCAGGCGCGTTGCGGTCCATGAGCACCTTGCCGGCGAGCATTAGCGTGTTGCGGCGCTCCGACTCCGCAAAGAAGGCCTCGGCTGACTGCGCATGCACCGAGCAAAAGGCGACGGCCGTCGTCGTGCCGTTGCGCAAGAGCTCGTCGAAGAAGAAACGGGCATTGATGACGCAATGGGCGGGATCGGAATATTTCTGTTCCTCGACGAACGTGTATTTCTGCAGCCATTCGAGAAGCTGCGCGCCGAAACTCGCAATGACCTGAGTCTGCGGGAAATGGATATGCGGGTCGACGAAGCCCGGCACGATGAGATGCGGGCGGTGATCCTCGACCGGTGCGCCGGGCGCAAGGTCGGCGAGCAGCCGGTTTGCCTCGCCTGCCCGCTGAACGACACCGCCTTCAACGAGGAGCGCGCCATCCTCGAAATAATGGGCCGCGCGCTCACCGGCCGTTTGCGGATCTTCGGTGAACCAGAGCAGGCGGCCCCGCAGGATCTTGCGCGCGCGGGAAGCCTTTCCTGCGCTCACGCGGAGGCCAGGAGCCGCTTCAGCTTGGCGACGGCCGCTTCCTGCTTCTCGTCGTAAGTGAGCGTGCCCGCGAACTTGCCGTCGCGATCCATGAGATAGATCACCGCCGAGTGATCCATCGTGTAGTCGCCGTCCTTCGTCGGGTGCTTGGCGTAGTACACCCGGTATTCCCGCGCGACATTGGCGATCTCATCTTGTGTGCCTGTCAGGCCGATGATCCGGTCGCTGAAGGAAGACAAGTAATCCTTCAGCGACGCGACGTTATCGCGCTCGGGATCGATGCTGATGAAGAGCGCCTTGATCCCCTTCCCTTCCGGGCCGAGCGCGTCGAGCCAAGTCGAAACATCCGAGACCGTCGCCGGGCAAACATCCGGACAATGCGTGTACCCGAAGAAGACAAGGAAGGGCTCCCCCTTGAGATCATCGCTCGACAGCTCGCCCCCCGTCGAGGAGGCGAGCTTGAATGGGCCACCGATGCCGCTCGCCTGGAAGGCGCCGACGCTGTTCGTGCCCTGCGTCAGCTCAAGGCCCACAACGGCCAACAATGCGACGAGGGGAAGCGCGCACGCCGCCCACAGAGCGATCCTGACATTCTTCAGCATGACCCAGTCCTACATCTTGTGCTCGGGCATCGTGCCCTCATTGGCCGGTCCCTTGGCCGCGATGCCGGCCGCCGGAAGCTCGATCTCGACCTTTCCGGCCTTCTCGAAGACCATCGTCACGCTCACCTTGTCGCCTTCGTTCACACCCTGCCGCAAGCGTGAGAACATCAGATGATAGCCGTTCGGCTTGAGCTCCACCATGCCGCCGGGCTCGATTTCGAGCGGCTTCTCGAGCGGCCGCATCTTCATCACCTCGCCCGAAACGCTCATTTCGTGCACTTCGACCGTCGTTGCAATATCGCTTTCGACCCTCAAGAGCCGGTCAGGCTCTTTTCCCGTATTCGTGATCGTCATGTAACCGCTCGCGACGGTCGCTCCCTTTGGCGTCGCGCGCATCCATGGCGCAGTGATCCGAAGTTGCCCGACGCTGTATTCGGCGCTCGGCGCAGCGGTCGCGGCGATCGACTCGATCAATGCCGAGGGGGCGGCCACCGCAGGCGACAGAACGAAGAAGAAAAGCAGCGCGACACTCGCTGTCACTAAGGCGTTTGCGAACGCGCTCATCATCGAGAGATGTGACCTCATCATCATGTCCTCGTCGAGTTTGCCCGCGCGCCGAAGCGATCGCGGAACGAGAAAACTCAGGCTTCGTCGAGTTCTGAGGACAGAGGCGGCGCGCGCGCAAGGCCCACGCCCGCTAAAACATGGGCTCGCAAGTCGAGGAGCGAGACGAAGATGCGAACCATGCCGCGCGGACACGGCCAGCGAGCACTGTCGAAGACTGCGTCCCCCACCGTCGTGGCGGCCGCCTGTCCCGAGCAGAGGCCGGGGCAAGAACAGTGCTTGCCGCGCCTATCGCCCGGGACGCGTTCCGCGCCGCCAATAACGCCGGAATCCGCCCCGCAGATGATCCGCTTTCCGCCTTCCTCGACGAGCGTCGAAAACCCGGAGGCGAAGCCGCCGAGCATGGCCTGGATGAAGAGCGCATAAATGGAAAGGACGGCAAGTGCCGCCCTCCAGCCGCCCAAACGATGCCGCAAGAAAAGGGGCATGAGCCTGACCTGACACCCAGGGCGCGGCCGCGTCAATATGCACGCACTCTTCGTAGCCCTTTCCTCGCAGGTCGAAGCCGGCTCGGGTTTACGATAAATCAGGCCCGCGCTTTGCCTTGATGAGCGCGGCGCCGAGCGCTTTCGCGAGATCGCGCCGCTGCGACGGGGCCAGGAATTCGCCGATCGGCACCGTCTGGCGGCCGGCCACGACGCTCAAGCGCAGGGCGCCGAACTCCTCGTCCTCGTCGAGCAGGAGGCGGGCCCAGAGCGGGTTGAACCGCCATTCCGATGTCTCGCCTCGGTGCGTGATCTTTCGCAGGAGCAGTTCCACATAGGTCAGCCGTACGCGCTCCTCGGCGCGCGCGCGCCGATAATTCACCTTGAACGCAATGAAGAGGGCGAGAATGTCGAGACCGTAGAAGCCCGCGACCGGCCAGGCGCCGAATACGATGAAGGGGATGCTCGACACCACCGCGGAGAGGCAGCACAGCGTCATCACCAGGCGAAACCCTCCTCGTCGCAGCGAGCGATGAGGCGTGAGCGTCGCTTCGAAGACGGTCTCATCCGCAGCGGTGGACATCTGCGATCGCTGCCTTGCGTGCTACGCCCCCGCCCCTGTTATATCGCGCTCATGCGTGCACAAACAACAGACCGGCTGAAGGCGAGGAAAATGTGAAAGCCGCTTCGGGCTCCACCCGTCGAAAAGGCCGAAAGAAGCTTTCGCCCGAAGAAGTCGAGACGATCTTTGCGCGCTTCGCGGCGCTCAATCCGGAACCGGCGACGGAACTCGTTCACTCGAATTTCTTCACGCTCCTCGTCGCCGTGGTTCTCTCGGCGCAGGCGACGGACGCCGGCGTCAACCGGGCGACAAAGCCCCTGTTCAAGAAAGTGAAGACGCCGGCCGCCATGGTGGCGCTCGGAGAACCGGCGCTGAGCGAAGCGATCAAGACGATCGGCCTTTATCGCACCAAGGCGAAAAACGTGATCGCCCTGTCGAAGGCCCTGATCGAGCGACACGCCGGCAAGGTTCCCCGCAACCGCGAAGCCCTCGAGGCCTTGCCCGGCGTCGGGCGAAAGACCGCGAATGTCGTTTTGAACGTCGCCTTCGGTGAGGAGACGATCGCCGTCGACACGCACATCTTCCGTGTCGCCAATCGCATTCCCCTTGCGCCCGGACGGAACCCCTTCGAGGTCGAGCAAGGCCTCGAGCGTGTCGTGCCGCCCCTTTACCGACGTCACGCGCATCACTGGTTGATCCTGCACGGGCGCTACATCTGCGTGGCGCGCGCGCCCAAATGCCCGATATGCCCGATCGCCGACATCTGCCGCTTCGAGCCGAAAACGAAGGCCGGATAGAACCGGTCGAATCTCAGGCCATGTCGGCCATCTCGCGCGATTGCGCCTCGACCACGGCGAGCGCAGTCATGTTGACGATGCCGCGCGGCGTCACCGAGGGCGAGAGAATGTGCGCGGGCTTCGCGGTACCCATGAGAATGGGCCCGACGGGGAGCGCATCGGCCACGACCTTGATGAGCGAGAAGGCGATATTGGCCGCATCGAGATTCGGCATGATGAGCACGTTCGCCTCCCCCGCGAAGCGTGCGTTCGGCAGCACCTGGTCGCGGATCGCCTCGGAAAGCGCGGTGTCAGCTTGCATCTCGCCGTCGATCTCGAGATCGGGCTGGAGCGCGCGCACCAGGGAAAGGGCGCGTCGCATCTTCAGGGATGTGCTCGTATCGGCAGCGCCGAAATCCGAATGAGAGAGGAGCGCGATCTTCGGCGGCAGGCCGAAGCGACGGACATGAGACGCGCATAAAATCGCCATGTCGGCGATCTCCTCCGCGGTCGGGTCGTGACGCACATGCGTGTCGGCGAGGAAATAAGCTCCCTTCGACGTGATTACGAGGCTCATCGCGGAGAGGCCGCGTACGCCGGGCGCCAGCCCGACGATGTCGCGGATATGGCGAAGGCGCGAGGGGAAGCGGCCTTCGAGCCCGCACAGCATCGCATCCGCCTCGCCGCGCTTAAGCGCAAGCGCCGCGATCACGGTCGCGCTGGTGCGCACCAAGGTCCGCGCGGCATCGGGAGTGATGCCGGAGCGTCCGGCGAGCCGCACATAATCGGCGACATAATCGCGATAACGCGGATCATCGTCGGGGTTGATCAGCTCGAAATCCTTTCCCGGCCGCGCCGAAAGTCCGAAGCGCTTCAATCGCGCCTCGACGACGGGCGGACGCCCGATCAAGATGGGCTTTGCCAGATTTTCCTCGAGCACGACCTGAGTCGCGCGCAGCACGCGTTCATCCTCGCCATCGGCGTAGATCACACGCCGCAGATTCTCCTTCGCACGCTGAAAGAGCGGCTTCATGATGAAGCCCGAGCGAAACACGAAGCGCGACAAGCGGTCTGTATATGCTTCAAAGTCCTCGATGGGATGGCGCGCGACCTTCGTTGCCATGGCAGCCTTCGCCACCGCGGGCGCGATCCACAAAATGAGGCGCGGATCGAAGGGGCTCGGGATGAGGGATTGAGGCCCGAAGCTTCGCGCCTCGCCCCCGATCGCGCGGGCCACCACGTCGGACGGCGCCATGCGCGCGAGTTCGGCGATGGCGCGCACGGCGGCGAGCTTCATTTCCTCGTTGATGGTGGTCGCCCCCGCATCGAGCGCGCCGCGAAACATGTAAGGGAAGCACAGCACGTTGTTGACCTGGTTCGGATAATCCGATCGGCCGGTGCAGATCATGGCATCCGGCTTCGCCGCGAGCGCCTCGTCCGGGAGGATTTCGGGATAGGGGTTGGCGAGAGCGAGGATGAGCGGCTTTTCGGTCATGGCACGCACCATCTCGGGCTTCAGCACCCCACCTGCCGAAAGGCCAAGGAAGATATCCGCGCCCGGGATGACGTCGGCAAGCGTGCGCGCCTTTGTCTTTTGCGCATAGACCGCCTTCCAGCGATCCATGAGCTTTGTGCGGCCCTCATAGACCACGCCTTCGATATCGGTGACGAAGATGTTCTCGCGCCTGATGCCGAGCGAGACGAGAAGATTGAGGCAGGCGAGCGCGGCGGCGCCCGCGCCCGAAGCCACGACCTTGACGGCGTCGAGCTTCTTCCCGGCGATTTCGAGCCCGTTCAGCACCGCCGCCGCCACGATGATCGCCGTGCCGTGCTGATCGTCGTGAAAGACCGGGATCTTCATGCGCGCACGCGCCCGCTCCTCGACCTCGAAGCATTCGGGCGCCTTGATGTCTTCGAGATTGATGCCCCCGAACGTGGGCTCGAGGGACACGACGATGTCCACGAGCTTGTCGATGTCGGTTTCCGCGACCTCGATGTCGAAACAATCGAGGCCGGCGAATTTCTTGAAGAGTACAGCCTTGCCTTCCATCACGGGTTTCGCCGCAAGGGGTCCAATCGCGCCAAGGCCGAGCACTGCCGTGCCGTTCGAGAGCACGGCGACGAGGTTCTGCCGCGAGGTCAGGGTCGACGCCTCGCCGGGCTCGGCCGCGATCAGCTCGCAAGGCGCGGCGACACCCGGCGAATAGGCAAGCGCCAGATCGCGCTGATTGCCGAGCGGCTTCGTCGCATGGATCTCGAGCTTGCCGGCCCGCGGCAGCCGATGATAAGCGAGCGCGCTCGCGCGCAGATCCTCGGACATCGTCGATGACATGAGCGCTCTTCCTTCTTTCGCCCCCGCCCACCTTTAACCGACATGTCCGCCCCGGCAAGACGAGCGCCCTAAGCGCGTCGGACATCTTCGCCCAAGTCCGCCGCCCCTTGGCTCCCATGAGGCCGCCGCTTCACGCTTTCGCGAGCCCGTGGAGGCGGCATCGCCTTTGCGCCCGGGGTTGGCTAGCGTGCTGTCGGTTCGCCGCGTCGCGGCAGGGCCAAAGCGTTTCAGGCGCAAGGAAACTCCGAATGTTGCGAATGATCTGGAACGTATTCGCGGTGGCGATGGCCGCGAGCTTGGCCTCGCCGGGCCTCACCGCCTCGCGGCCCGCCGTCGAAGCGCAACACGGGATGGTCGTGTCCTCGCAACATTACGCGTCGGAGGCGGGCCTTCGCATTCTTCAGCAAGGCGGCAATGCGATCGATGCCGCGGTCGCCGTCGGTTACGCGCTCGCAGTCGTCGACCCTTGTTGCGGCAACATCGGCGGGGGCGGGTTCATGGTGCTCCATCTCGCCGATGGCCGCGAGACCTTCATCAACTTTCGTGAGACCGCGCCGGCCGCTGCCCGCGAGAGCATGTTTCTCGACGCGCAGGGCAACCCCATCAAGGATCTGAGCCTTTACGGCTATCTCGCGTCGGGCGTGCCAGGCACCGTCATGGGGCTCGACCGGGCTCTTTCCGAATACGGCACGATGGCGCGCAACAAGGTGATGGCGCCCGCGATCGAGCTCGCGCGCGACGGCTACGTGCTCTCGCGCGCCGATACGGACATCCTCGATGTCGGGGCTCGGCGCTTCGCGAAGGACCCGGTCGCCGCCGAGATCTTCCTGCGGCCGGACGGCACGCCCTTGCTGCCGGGCGACCTCCACGTTCAAAAGGACCTCGCAGCGACGCTTTCGCTCATTGCCGAAAAAGGGCCTGACGCCTTTTACAAGGGCCCTGTCGCAGAGGCGGTCGAGAAGGCGAGCCGAGCCAATGGCGGCATTCTCACCGCACAGGATTTCGCGAGCTACAGGACAACGCAATCGCCTCCCCTCACCTGCACCTATCGTGGCTATCGGCTCGCCTCCGCGCCACCCCCGAGCTCGGGCGGTGCCACGCTTTGCGAGATCCTCAACATACTCGAAGGCTACGACATGAAAGGGCTCGGATTTCATTCGGCGCAAGCGGTGCATGTGATGGTCGAGGCGATGCGCCACGCCTTCCTCGACCGGAACACTTATCTCGCCGATCCGGAATTCGTGAAGAACCCACTCGAGCGCCTGCTCTCGAAGGATTATGCGGGCGCGATCCGCTCCAAGATCGACCCGCTCGCCGCGACGCCCTCGAGCCAGCTCGGGCCGGGCATCGAGCCCCACGAGAAGTCCGAGACCACGCATTTTTCGGTGGTCGACAAGGACGGCAATGCCGTCTCGGTCACCTTCACCATAAACGGGGCCTTCGGGGCGAACGTGATCGCGCCCGGGACGGGCTTTTTCCTCAACGACGAGATGGATGACTTCACGGTGAAGCCCGGCGTGCCGAACCTTTTCGGTCTCGTGCAAGGCTCCGCGAACGCCATCGCGCCCGGCAAGCGACCCCTCTCCTCGATGTCGCCGACGCTCGTTTCCAAGGACGGCAAGGTGCTCCTCGTCCTCGGCAGTCCCGGCGGGTCGCGCATCATCACGATCACGGCCGAGACCATCATGAACATCATCGATTATGGCATGGCGCCGCAAGAAGCCGTCGATGCGCCGCGCATCCATCATCAATGGTTGCCTGACGTCGTGTTCGACGAGGCCTTCGGGCTCTCGCCCGATACGCGCGAACTCCTCGAGAAGAGAGGCTACAAGGTCGTCGAGCAAATTCCTTGGGGTGCCGCCGAGCTCATCGAGGCCGGCCCGGCTGCATCGCAGATCAAGGGAACGCCGTCATCGGCAAGCGATTCGGCCCGTTCAGGGCAAGTCCTCCCGGGCTTCCTCTACGGCGCCACCGACGACCGCCGTCCAGCAGGCGCGGCGGTCGGGTATTGAGAGGAGCGTTGGCGCGAGGCGCCCGGCTTAGTCCCGTCCTGGGCGAGCTTGGCCCGCGCATCCACGCCCGGCCCACGCGCACACCTTCTCGCATAGGGAAGGAGAGGGGTGGATACGCGCACCCGCTGCGCGCATGACGGCTCAGTAATCCTCGGCTCCGAGAGAACGAAACGTCTCGGCGAGCTGTGCCGAGATCGGCAAATTCACGATCTCCCCCGTCGGGGTCGGTTCGACGAACCATTTTCGGTAAATGCTCGAGAGCTTGCGCGTGCGTGCCATGGTTTGGAAAGCGCGGAGCACCGCCTCCGCCATCAAGGGATCGTCCTTCCGAAACATGATCCCGTAGGGTTCGTAGGTGATGAAATCGCCGACGACTTCCATTCCGGCCTCGGCTCGCTTGGCGATGATGAAGCCGTTGAGCAGCACATCGTCGGTCGCGAAGGCGTCGGCCTTGCCTTGCGCCAACATGTCGTAGGATTCTTCGTGATCCTTGGCCGAGATGATTTTGATCCCGAGCTTGTATTTCTCGTTGAGAAGCTTGAGCGCCATTTCGTTCGTGGTACCCGAGGTGACGACCAGGGTCTTGCCGTCAAGATCTCGGTAGGAGCCGATGCCGGAGCCACGCCGCACCATGAGCTTGGTGCCCGCGACGAAGATCACCGGTGAGAAAGCGACGCTTCTTTGCCGTTCGAGATTGTTGGTGGTCGAGCCGCATTCGAGATCGACCGCGCCCGAGCGTACCGCATCCATGCGGGTGTCCGCAGTCACGGGCGCATAGGCCACACGCAGCGGGGCGCCGCTGAGCTCGCGCCTCAGCTCATCGACAATGCCGAGGCATAGATCGATGGAATAGCCGAGAGGCTCGGGTGATGGCGGCCTCGCATAGGAGAAGGGAAAGGAGGCTTGGCGATAGCCGATCGTGACGACGCCGCTGTCGTGTATCTTTTGCAATGTGCCGGAGAGAATGGCCGGTGTGTTCTCCTCGCTCGCCACGGGGGGCGCCGTCGTGTCGGCTCCGATCAAATCCTCGGCAAATATCGGCCCGCTCGCGAAAGCCAACACAGCGGCGGCAAGTGCGAACCTCTTCATGCACGTGCCTCCTCTACTGGCCCGCGTTCCGAAGGTGAGCCCAACCGACGAAGTGGGTTCCGAGAAGCTCGCTCGCCTTCGCGGGCATGAGCGCGTCTTCCAAACTCCGCTCGTTTCCGTCGAGGCGGGGAACCCTCATCTCCGATCAGCTATCGACCAAGACCTCAGGCGCTCACTGCAACCGGAACCGCGGTCTCCGGCAGCTCGTCTTTGGCTTCGCCGAGATCGCCCTCGAACTTCGCGACGGCTGCCGCCGCAAGCGAATTGCCGATCACATTCGTCGCGCTTCGTCCCATGTCCAGGAATTGATCGATGCCCAGGATCAAGAAAAGGCCGGCCTCCGGGATGCCGAACTGCTTGAGGGTCGCGAGGATCACCACGAGCGAGGCGCGCGGCACGCCCGCGACGCCCTTCGAGGTGATCATCAGTACGGCCGCCATGAGCAGTTGCGTCCCCACGGGTATGCTCATCCCATAGGCTTGCGCGATGAACAGCGTCGCGAAGGTCGTGTAAGCCATCGTCCCGTCGAGGTTGAAGGAATAGCCGAGCGGCAGTACGAAGCTCGCGATCCGCCTCGAGACACCGAAGCGCTGGAGCTGATCGAGAATCTTCGGATAGGAGGCTTCCGAGCTTGCTGTCGAGAAGGCGAGCAGGAACGGCTCATACATCCGCCTCACGAGATCGAACATGCGCGATCCGAGCGTCAGATAGCCGACCGCGATGAGGACGACCCACAAGATGAGCAAGGTGAGATAGAAGCCGCCGAGAAACTTGGCGAAATTCAGAAGGATCATCGGGCCTGATTTGGTGATCACCGACGCGACCGACGCGCAAACCGCGACGGGCGCCATCCGCATTACATAACCCGTGATCGTCAGCATCATATGCGCAACGCCGTCGGCGAGCTCGAGCAAGGGCTTGCCCCGTTCGCCAAGCGCCATGAGCGCCACACCGGCGAAGATCGAGAACACGACGATCTGCAGGATCTCCCCGTCCGCGAGAGATTTGAAGATCGAGGTCGGCACGAGGTGGTCGACAAACCCTTCAATGCTGAAGGCCTGCGTCGTCAGGTTGGAGCTGTTCGCCCCCTGGTCGACAACGGCTCCGACGCCCGGGGCAAGCAAATCGACCATGAAGAGGCCGAGAAGCAGCGAAAAGATCGACGCGCAGACGAACCAAGCCATCGTCTTCGCACCGACGCGGCCGACGGTCGCCGCATCGCCCATGTGACCGATGCCGACCACGAGAGTGGAAAGCACGAGCGGCCCGATGATCATCTTGATGAGCTTCAGGAAAATGGTGCTCACGAGCGACATGTATTTCGCGACTTCGGCCGCGGTCGCTTTGTCCGGAAAGGAATAATAGGACGCCGTGCCAAGCACGATGCCGAGCACCAAGCCCGCCATCACATAGTAGAAATTGCGGTTCACTCTCCCCTCCTTGGCGCGTTCGACATCGCCCGATCAGCCCGATTTTTCGCCGTTCGGGGAGGGGATCCGGTGCCGAGATGAGGCTGGAACTCCCCTCGAGCCTGCAGGCGACCGAATCGAGCTTCCTTGTATTCGCCCGCTCGTGTCAACAGGGCGATGCCGAAAGGTCCCCGGAGATTTACGCCGTTGCGCCGGCAGCGGTCCGCTCAGCGACGACGAGCCATTGTTTGGCAAGGAGCGCCTCGAGCTTTCCTCCGCTCGCACGGCTCAGGAGAAATCGAGCGTCGGGAAAAAAGAAAGGGTGCGCGTTGACGGCTGCCACGAACGCCAGGCCGCCGCAGGTCGCGAGCTCGATCGCCGTGTCGCGCACGAAGAATCGCAGATGCGTCCGGTCGAGAGCTCCCGCGTCCCGGTAGTGGAAATCCCCTTTCGCGGCGAGCCGCCAAAGGAGCTTCCAATTGCGGATATTCGGGACGCTGACGATCAATCGGCCTCGTGGCGCGAGGAGCGGAGACAAGCGCCGCACCATCGTCCATGGATCGGCAAGGTGCTCGAGGATGTCGAGGCAAAGCACGAGATCGAGCGAGGACGGCGCCATCTCATCCTCGAAGCACACCGTCGCGGCGTCCCCGACGAAAAGCTTCTCGCAATGAGCGCGGGCCTCCTCGGCCGCTGCGGCATCGAGCTCGACCCCGCCGGCCCAGGTGACTGCCCTCTCCTTCCTGACGAGCGCAATCGTCGAGCCGGTGCCGCAGCCGAGGTCAAGAAGACGGGCGACGTTTTCCGGCAAAAACGGCAGGATCTCGCGTCGCGCCGTCGCGAAATAGCGGCGCGTCATGAGAGACCCTCATGGGAAAGCGCACGCCTGCCGGTGAGCCAGGCGAAGGCACCCGCCGCCGAGCCGCCATAACGCTCCCGCAGTTGCCCACGAAACGCGATCGCCGCGACACTCCATTTCAGCGCGTTCACGAGGAGAATTCCCCAGCAAGGGTTTCGCAAAGCGTATTTGCGCGCCACATAGCCGGCCGACCAGGCGCGATGCCAGCGCGCCTTGTAGACGCTCCCGGGCCGCATCTGGCTCGAGCCGCCGCGCAGATGCGCCGCCTGGGCTGCGTGCACGTGAACGAGCGAGCGCCCCGTCTCGCACACACGCCGGCAAAGATCGTCATCCTCGTAAAAAAGGAAGATTTCTTCGTCGAAACCCCCGAGCGACAAGACGAGTTCGCGATCGGCGAGGAGACAAGCGCCCGAGAGGAAAGGCGTGCAACAATCACCTTCGGGCTCGCAAGGCAACCCGGCCTCATTCGCGAGATAGGGCGAGAGCATCGAGCGCGGCTGGAAGAACAAGCGCCCATCGGGCTCGACAAGGCGCGGCGCCAGGAGCCCCGCATCGGGGTAGCGCGTCATCGCCTCGCTCAACGCGTCGAGGCTGCCCGGCGCGAGCACGAGATCGGGATTGAGAAGAAGACAGGTCGAATGGCGCGCCGCGCGCATTCCGATGTTCATGGCCCGGCCATAGCCTTGGTTCACCGCGTTGCGGATGACGCGCGCGCCCGCCCCTTCCGCAATCGCCGCGGAGGCATCGGTGCTGGCGTTGTCGACGACGATCGTCGCGAGGCCTTCGCGCGCCAGTGCCGCGAGACAGGATGGTAGGACCGCCGCGCTATCGCGCACGACGACGATGGCGACGATGCCGGTCGCGAGCGCCCCACCGCGCGCCGGCGCACCGGCCGCGATCTCAGGCCCCGTGAACGTGACGCGTAAGGGTGGCATCGACGAGGCCGTTCTCCATTTTGCCTGCCGCTTTCTCTCGCTTGGCGGTCCTTCCGACGTCGCGATCCTACCGCTGCCTTGCGCCCCGAAGCGTCACTTTTGCGGCAGGTTCAACCGCAAATGGAGCTCGCGCAATTGCTGCGGCGTTGCTTCGGACGGAGCGCCCATGAGCAAGTCCTCGGCGCGCTGATTCATCGGAAAGAGCGCGACCTCGCGCAAATTATGCTCGCCGCACAGCAGCATCACGATGCGATCGATGCCGGCCGCCATGCCGCCATGTGGTGGCGCGCCATATTGGAAGGCGCGATACATGCCCCCGAAGCGCTCGATCACAGTGCTCTCGCTGTAGCCGGCGATCTCGAACGCCTTCACCATCGCTTCGGGGCGGTGATTTCGGATGCCGCCCGACGCGATCTCATAACCGTTGCAGGTAATGTCGTATTGGAACGCCTTGATCGAAAGCGGCTCTTCTTTGAGCAACGCGTCGAGCCCGCCTTGCGGCATTGAGAATGGATTGTGGGAGAACTCGATTTTCTTTGCCTCCTCATCCCATTCGTACATCGGGAAATCGACGATCCAGGCGAGAGCGAACCGGCTCTCGTCGACGAGCTTCAGTTCGGTGCCGAGGCGCAAGCGCGCAAGCCCGGCGAAGCGCGCGAATTTCGCGGGATCGCCCGCGACGAAAAAGGCGGCGTCGCCGTCCGCAAGCTCGAGCCTCTGACGCAAGCTCGCGGTCAGCTCGGGGCCGATATTGTTGGCGATCGGCCCCGAGCCGACGCCTTCGCGCCAGAAAATGTAGCCGAGGCCCGGCTGACCCTCGCCTTGCGCCCAGGAGTTCATGCGGTCACAAAAGGCGCGTGAGCCGCCTGTCGGCGCAGGGAGCGCCCAGATCTGCGCCTTCGGGTCGCTCTCGAGGATGCGGGCGAAGAGCTTGAAGCCCGAGCCGCGGAAGACATCCGACACGTCCTGCATCTCGATCGGGTTCCTGAGATCGGGCTTGTCGGTGCCGTATTTGCGGATCGCCTCGGCGTGCGGAATGCGCGGGAATCTCTGGGTGACTTTCTTTCCGTCGCCGAACTCCTCGAAGACGCCGCGGATTACAGGCTCGAGCGTGGCGAACACATCCTCTTGCGTGACGAAGCTCATCTCGACATCGAGCTGGTAGAACTCTCCGGGCAGACGATCGGCGCGCGGATCCTCGTCGCGAAAACACGGCGCGATCTGGAAATACCGATCGAAGCCCGCCATCATGAGGAGCTGCTTGTATTGCTGCGGCGCTTGCGGGAGCGCGTAGAACTTGCCGGGATGGATGCGCGAGGGAACGAGATAATCGCGCGCGCCCTCGGGGCTCGAGGCGGTGAGGATCGGCGTCTGAAACTCGTTGAAGCCGGATGCCTTCATGCGCCGCCGGATCGAATCGATGATTTCGATGCGCTTCATGATGTTGCGGTGGAGCTTCTCGCGCCGCAGATCGAGAAAGCGGTATTTGAGCCGGATCTCCTCGGGATATTCGGCCTCGCCGAACACCGGTAGCGGCAGCTCCGCGGCGGGGCCGAGCACTTCGATATCGGTGGCGAAGACCTCGACCGCCCCGGTCGGCAGCTCGGGATTGAGCGTGCCTTCGGGACGCTCGCGCACGCGCCCATCGACGCGCACGACCCACTCGGAACGAAGCGTCTCGGCCGTCTTGAAGGCGGGTGAATCAGGATCGACCACCACCTGCGTGAGCCCGTAGTGATCGCGCAAATCGATGAACAGGAGGCCGCCATGGTCGCGAATCCTGTGGCACCACCCCGAAAGGCGAACGGAATTTCCGGCATGCTCCTTGCGAAGAGCGCCGCAGTCATGGGAGCGGTAACGGTGCATCGGAAAATCCAAACGAGGAAGGGGCAACCGCGAATGACGCGAAGCGCGCCTTCTGCCACTGCGCGGTTGATCTCGCAATCGGGTGGGGAGAAGCAAAGACGAGCGAACAACGAGTGACGAGGCGTCAAGAGCGAGGCGTCGAGGGCAAAAGGGGGTCTAATCGCCCCTCACTCCTCACTTCTTCACAACTCACGGCCATAATGCGGCCATTGCTTGCCGCGACAAGAACCGCCCTTCGGACAGTGCACGGCTCATGAACGTCATCACTTCCAGCGCCGAGCTCGCCGCCGCTTGCGAGCGCTTGGCGCGGCACCCCTATGTCACGGTCGACACCGAATTCATGCGGGAAACGACCTATTACCCGAAGCTTTGCCTCATCCAGGTGGCCTCGGCAGAGGAGGTCCTGCTCATCGATCCTTTGTCACAAAACATTGAATTGGATGCATTTTTTTCCCTTCTTCGCGATGAGAGAGTCGTCAAGGTCTTCCACGCGGCCCGCCAGGACATCGAAATCTTCTGGCACATGGCGAGAACCATCCCAAAGCCGCTTTTTGATACCCAGATCGCCGCCATGGTCTGCGGTTATGGCGACCAAGTGAGCTATGAGCAGCTCGCCAATGATCTCGGCAATGCACGAATCGACAAGACGCAGCGCTTCACCGATTGGTCGCGCCGTCCGCTCAGCGAAGCCCAGCTGAGCTACGCCCAAGCCGATGTCACGCATCTGCGCGCCGTCTACGAGGCGCTCGCCGCCAAGCTCGCGGCGAGCGGCCGCAAATCCTGGCTCACCGAGGATATGGCGGTGCTCGAGGCCCCGGGGACCTACGAGACCAAGCCGGAGGACGCATGGCAACGCCTTGCAGGCCGCCTCAAGAAGCAGCGTGATCTCGGTGTGCTGGTCGAGGTCGCGGCGTGGCGTGAGAAAGAGGCGCAAAAACGCGACATCCCGCGCCAAAGGGTGTTGCGCGACGACGCCTTGATCGAAGTGGTTCAGGCGAGACCTCAGAGCGTCGAAGCGCTCGGCCGTCTGCGCGCGGTGAGCCAAGGACTCGAGCGCTCGCGCGCCGGGCAGGCTCTCGTTGCCGCGGTCAATCGCGGTGCGGCGATCGATCCCAAGACCTTGCCCAATCTCGGGCGGCGCGGTCGCGCTTCACGCCGTGATTCCACCGTCGAGTTTCTCAAGCTTCTTTTGAAGATTGTCTCCCAAAAGACTGGAGTCGCAGCAAAAATCATTGCAACTGTCGACGACCTCGAAGCTCTGGCCGAGGGCGGCGATGGGCAGGCCGCGCTCACCGGATGGCGGGACGAGATTTTCGGCAATCTGGCGCGCACCGCCATCGCAGGACGCGTCGCTGTCGCGCTCGAGAACGGAGAGCCGAAGATCATCTCCGTCGATGCGGAGGCCGAGTCCGCGTCCCGCACGCGAAAAGCCCTGGTCGCCTGATGACGAGGGTGTGATGGGTGCGCTCAAGGCGGTCGAGCAAAGCTTGACCCTGACACCAACCTTCGATGCTTCCGGCCTCCTCGCCTGCGTCACCGTCGATGCAGCGACAGGCGAGGTTCTCATGCTCGCCTATATGAACGAGGAGGCATTGCGGCGCTCGATCGAGACCCGCGAGGCCTGGTACTGGTCACGGTCGCGGCGTGAACTTTGGCGCAAGGGGGCGACGAGCGGCCAGACGCAACGGATCGTCGAGATGCACGTTGATTGCGATCAGGATGCCCTGCTCCTCAAGGTCGAGGTCGGTGGGGATGGAGGAGCTTGCCATACGGGGCACCGCTCCTGCTTTTATCGTAGAGTGGCGCTCGACCAAGCATCGGCTGTCGCGCCGGCTTTGAGCATGAACGATTAAGCCGTGGCGCGTAGGATCAGGCAGTCATCGCAAGACGTGCCGCCCGCCACGACCGGCGAAGCTCGGGAGCTTGAAGTGTCGACGAGCTTATCTTCCGAGAGCCGGGAAGTTGGCCTCGCAGGCGAGAATGACGCGACTTCTCTCGTCGCTGATCCGCCCCAGCATGTCGAGCCGCCCTCGCCGGATCAGCGGGCCCGTCAAAAGCCGGGTGTCCGGCTTGGCCTGGCGCTCGGTGGTGGCGCAGCGCGCGGTTGGGCACATATTGGCGTTCTGCAAGCGCTCGACGAAGCCGGCATTCGGCCCGACATCATCGCCGGCACGTCGATCGGCGCCGTGGTCGGCGGCTGCTACGCGGCGGGCCGCCTCGAAGAAGTCACCGAGTTTGCGCTGAGCCTGACGCCGGCGCGCGTTCTTGCACTCCTCGACGTCCATGTCGGCTCCGGAATCATATCGGGGGATCGTCTCGGGAGACGCCTCACTCGGAATCTCGAGGGTTTCATCATCGAGAAGCTGCCGACGCGCTTTGCGGCGATTGCGACCGAGTTCAACACCGGTCATGAGATCTGGCTTACGCGCGGGTCGCTCGTCGATGCGCTGCGCGCCTCTTATGCCTTGCCGGGCATTTTCGATCCTCGCCGGATCGGAGGGCGCTGGCTGATGGACGGGGCCCTCGTCAATCCCGTGCCAGTGACCGCGGCGCGCGCGCTCGGCGCCGAGATCGTCGTCGCCATCAATCTGAGCGGTGCAGGCTATGGCCGGGGCACCGTCATCCAAGACTTCGGCGGCGAGGCGGAACTCGGCGCGCTTGCCGAGGTGGTCACAGCCGAGCAGGAGCGCGGGCTCCTGTCACCGGTGCGGGAGGCGGCTTCGCGCATGCGCGATCTTTTCCGGCGCCGTCGAGGAACGCCCGGCTTTGCGCAAGTCATGATCGATGCGTTCAACATCACGCAAGACCGCATCACGCGCGCGAGGCTCGCCGGCGACCCACCCGACGTCATCGCCTCCCCTCAGCTCACGGAGATCGGCCTCTTCGAATTCCACCGCGCCGCGACCGCGATCGCGGCCGGACGCGAATCGGTGTTGCGCGCACTGCCGCAAATTCATGAGGTCAGGGAGCTCGCCGAAAGGAGCTTCCTCGCCCGCCAGCGCACTGCGTGAGCGCGGCTCAGTCCGTGTCGGGTCGATGAATGCCTGATCCGCACAAGCGTGCGGACTTGAGGCAATCCCGCGATTGACGATGCGCCTCGAGCCTGAAGGTCGACGCGCGAATATAGGGCCCCGGATCTGACCGGCGTCGAGCGCCCGGTCGCAGTTGCGATCAAGCGCTTGCGATATAGTCGCGCATCGCTTTGTGCTCTGTCTCGATCTCCGCGAGACGAGACTTGACGACGTCGCCGATCGATACGAGCCCGCTGAGCGCCCCGTTCTCGAGCACGGGCACGTGGCGAAATTTTTTGCTCGTCATGAGATGCATGATCTCGTCGATCAGGGTCTGCGGCGTGCAGGTGAAAACGGGCGATGTCATGTGACGGGCCACGTCGTCCCCCAAGGCTTCGGGACCTTTTTGCGCCAGGAGGCGCACGACATCCCGCTCCGAAAATATCCCCAGAACCGAATTTTCCACGCCGATGATCACCACGGCGCCGATTCGCCTCTGGCCCATCAACGCGATGGCTTCTTTCACGGTCGAGCGCGGGCCCATGGTGATGACTTCCCTGCCCTTGTCGCTCAGAATGCTCGAAACATGCATGATCAAGCCTCCCTTGCACCGTCGAGTTGGCTTCTTTCGACCTCCGTTCCCGCTCCACGCAATCCTTCTCGGCCTCATCGCTCACGAAAGATGCCGAGGCCGCAATCTCAAGTGATGGATTGAGTGTGAGCCAAGGTCATGCATTTGGCAATGCATTCGGCAGTGGTGCGCCAAGCGAAAAGGGACGTATTCGAGGCGTTCCATCTCGAGATTTTCTCGGATGGTTCTCTGCGAGTGTCGACGTTCTTGAGAAAAAGGCGACGTTTACCGTGGGGCCAAACTCCATAAGCCCAATTTCCCTCTATCCTTCTTCATCCGCCTCGCTTTTCAAGGCTTCTTCTTCTCCGGTGGCGAAGGGGACGGGTGGGCGATCGAAAAGGACGAAGGCCAAAAATCCCAAGAGAAACCCTCCGATATGGGCTTCCCAGGCGATTGAGGCGTTCGCGAGTACGCTCGGATTGGCTCCGAGGCCCGACATGGCGTTGGCGATGAACCAGCCAAGCGTAAAAGCGATCACGGTGCGATTTCGAAGGGCGTGATGGAGCCTGGGCGCCTGAAGGCCGCTGCGCGCGAGCGGGTCGAAAACGAAGCGCGCCGCCGCCCCCATGCAGGCGGAAACCGCGGCGGAGGCGCCGATGAGCGGCGCCACGCCTGTGGGATGCACGACGAGATGCATCAGCGCGCCGGCGATCGCCCCGCAGGCGAAGAGCGCCAGGAAGCGGGCAGCGCCGAACCGTCGGGCCACCGGCGTGCCGAGCGCCGAAAGGACGACGACGTTCAAGCCGAGATGCAGCCAGCCCTCGTGCAGCAGCGCATAAGTCAGGAAGGTCCATGGTCGAGGGCCGCTCTCGGCGAGAAGATAACGGGCAAGCTGATATTGCTCGATCGAGTTTTGATCGACCCCTTGCGGGCCGCGCTCGACGATTCCGCTGAGGAGCGAAGGCGCGATCCATGATAGTTCGCGGACGGGAATAAAGGCCAAGTCGATCAGCCAGCGAAAATCGGTGTCGTCGGAAAGAAATCCACGCCCGATCTGAATGGCGGAAAGTACCATCGCTATCGCCAGCACGACGGCCGGAATATTGAAGATCGGCTCGCGCGCGCGTCTCACGGAAGCTCCTTCGACCGCGTTCGGCCGTGGCCCAATGGTGGACCGATTTTGGCGGATGGTTCCTCATTAGCCGGAATATGTGGGCTGACGGCCAGACCGTCTCCGACGAATGGGACCATCTGTCGGGCCGACCCATAGCAAGCCTCTCCGTTCAAAAAAAGAGCCAGTCCGGCAGGCTTTCGTCGCTCGCCTGAGCCCCGCCTCCGCGTGCGCCGGCCATAAGCCGTTAGGGTTACTGGCACGGCGCCTGCTCCGAAAAGCCTGGGGAGGGACGGGCAGCCGGCCAGCGTACCGCGAGGGCACGGAGCCGTCCCTTAACGAAACGTAAACGATACGCCGACCGAAAGGCGAGGGACGGATAAAGTGAGACTCGCAACAACGAGGTTGCTCTTTTCTCATTGGGATCGCCTGCGTGGCGAGCGGGCGGCTCCGGTCCGCGGGGATATCGATCCTGCCCATTTGCGCAATTTCCTGGCCGATGTCTTCATGCTCGATGCCAAGCCATGGCAGGAGGGCCGCATCAGGCTCGCGGGCACGCGCATCTGCGCGCTCTTCGGACACGAGCTCAAGGGGCAGCGCCTGCCTGAGCTCTGGTTCGAGAGCGAGCGGGCGGAAGTTTCCCGCCTGGTCGGCGCCGTGACCGGCGGGATGCACGGTCTTGTCGCCAGCCTCACGGGAGAAACCGGTCAAGGACGAGAACTCGACCTCGAGATGCTTCTTCTGCCCGTGCGCCCGAACGCCAGCTCGCAATGCGGTGCCATCGGCTCTTTCGCTGCGGTCGCCCTTCCCTCTTGGTTCGGCGTCGACGCCATCACCGCCTTGAGCACGAGGACCATTCGCATGATCGAGCGAAGGCCGCGCGTCCAGTCGAGTTTTGGACGCTTCACGCCCGCGCCGGAGCCCAGGTCGAGACCCGGCGAGCATCTCATCGTTCTGCCTGGCGGCAAAAGCTGAGCGGGATGAATAGCGAGTGGCGAGTGGCGTATGGGTTCGCGATGCTACCCCCAAGCTCTTCGCCGAAAAGGCGCGGAGAAATCCTCGTCTGTCGCCATCTGACCCTTTCTTTCAATCTTTTGTTTATCAAGGACCCATAAAATTATTCGCGCCGTTTTGTGAATTTTGTAAGTGGGCCCGGGTCCGTTCATGTACAGCGTCGAACCCGTCAACGAGGTCACTCCTCTTCCGCAAGAGCGCAGGCGCTTTCGCCGCGTGAGGCTTTCGGTGCTCGGCCGTTACATGCTCGAGGATCGGCGCGAATTTCCGTGTCAGACGATCGACATCAGCCCCGGCGGCGTGGGTCTCATCGCTCCCGTGCTCGGCGCGATCGCGTCGCGCGTGATCGTCTATCTCGAACATCTGGGCCGTATCGAGGGAATGGTCGTGCGCGAGCTCGAGAACGGCTTCGCCATGACGATCGCCGCTCCGCAGCGAAAACAGGACAAGCTTGCCGCCCAGATCACCTGGCTGGTGAACCGGCAGGCATTCGGCCTTCCCGAAGATCGTCGCCATGAGCGCATCGAGCTCGCCAATATGAACAGCATCATATCATTCAGGGACGGACGGCGCCTCCAGGCCATCATCGTCGACTGCTCGATATCGGGTGCGGCGCTCGACTGTGGAGAGATGGTCCCCCTCGGGACGGACGTGACGATCGGACACCGCGAGGCGCGCGTCGTCCGACATTTCGAGGGTGGCATCGCGGTCGAGTTCGTTCAACCGATCAGCGGCGAGCGCTTCAATCGCGATTTCGAGCTCTGAGCATTTTCAGGAAGTCACTTTTCCGAAAAGATCATAAGGCGCGAGCTTGGTGCGCAGCTGCGCCGTAATGGTGCTTAGACCGAGCGTGAATGAGCGGACCTTAGTCCGGTCGCGACGTGATGAAGATCGACGACAGGCCGGCCTTTCCGCGGACGAAACCTAATCATCCGATACGGGACCGCACCAGCCGGGCAGGTAGTTGGCGTCCATGCTCTTTGCGAGCTCAACGGCGTTCTTCAATGCCGCATCGAAGTCCTGCTCCACGTCCTTGCGCTTCAGGCGGCGGCGCAGAAAATCGGCCCAGAGAAATTCGCTGAACGGCGTCGTGTCCTTGGCGTAGCCGCCGGCACGCCGCAGCTCCCCCGCAAGACTGCGGAAAGGGTCGTCGAGGAGCCCGACGACGGATTTGGGAATTTCGCCGTAATCGCGCCGGCGGCCGTTCTCATCGTAAGGGTGCATCCAGCTGCGATTGTCGAGCACTACCCAAAACGCGTCTTTTTCGAGCTTGCTGAGATTTGCAATGACCGTGACGAGGACGTGCTCGACACCCTCGTCGTGAAGCGCGCGGGCAAGATGGTGGTGATCGATCACATAGGCACGGCGTTTGGGTCCAAGAATTACGGGTATCATGTGCTTGCCGAGAAAGGCACCCTCCTTTTCGCCTTCGATCTGGCGCCAATGGCGGCGTTTCGCGCGAACCTCCCGCATGCCGACCGTGATCTGGGTTGGTCGCAGCTCCAAAATGGGAACAGGGACAAGGACGGGTTCACGCGCATTCGGCATGGTGTGCTCTCCTAAAAAGCTTCGGCAGGGCGCCTTGAAGCGGCAAGGCGCGAGCGGCGCAAGTGGCCTGCATGCTGCGCTCTCGCCGCCCCGCACGTCCACCCGGAAAGCGGGCCGGGACTTCCAAGCGCGCTTGACCCGGAGCCTTTCGCGATACGGATCTGCGAGACGCCCGGGAACGCGGTCATATCGTTGAGCGAGACCGTGCGACTGGAAAGTCGAGCTCGTGATGGCGGTCAAGAAGCTTGTATGCTCTTCGACGATGCTTTTCGCGCGCGAGCGGAAAAGCATCGATCGACAACTGCAAGAATTGCTTCAACTTGTGAGGAAATTCTTGAATTCGCTTCAACTCGTGATGCGCCAGGGTGATGGCCACTGCCCAAGACATCGAGCTGCCGGCGTCGGTGGCTCTTCAGAGACGCGGACTCGGTCGTCCCCACCCTCCCCGTCCCCAAAAGACCGGGTACGCGGCGAAGCCGGCTTTCCCCAAGCCGGCTTCGCGCTTTTGGGAGGTCAGGCGCGATCTACTCGCGCCGCGTAGCAGCCCGGCTTCGCATTGTGCAGATGCAAATAGGCCGTGCTCGAATTCGCGAGCATCCGCTCGATCACGGGTTCGACCTCGCCGCCATCCACCACTTCGGCATCGATCATCATCCCGGCTTCATCGAAGGCGCGCACGGAAAGCAACCGTGCGCGCAAGGCGAGGGGAACTTCGCCGACGTCCGGATGGGCTTGCGGCACATTCTCGCGGACGAAGATCGCGTGCGATGCCCGGTAGGGTGAGCGTGCCGGCTGATGCTCGTAGTTCATCAACAAGACGGCTTCTCCGACCTTCGCGTCCGCAAGGCTTACACGACACGGAAATCCCGGAGATTTGTCGACCACGAGCCGCATCGCTCCACGCGCGGCGAGCTCCCGGTCCGACAGGGCGAAGAGCGGGGTGAAGTCGGAAGCTGAAAGTGCAGAGATCCTGAAGCCCATCATGGCCTCCCTTACGGTTTGCGCGAGACCGCAATTTGGCGCCGATCTCGCCCGCGAACACCTCGCTTCTTGCGATGCAATCGATCCCGCCGATCGGGAATAATCCGGCCTCTCGGACAATCTATTGCTCAAGCGCCCTTATGTGCCGCGCTCTGCAAGGAGAATGACATGCGACATGTGGTTTCCGCCCTGGCCGCCGCGGCGAGTCTCGCCTGCCTGTCCGCCGCGGTGGCGATTGCGGCAACGCCCAAGGAAAACCACGCCGCCTATGTTCGCCGCGACAACGCGATGAAAGAGATCGGGCGCAGCTTTTACGTCGGCATCGGCTGGGTGACGCAGGGAAAGGCGCCTTACAGCCAGGACACGGTCGCTGCAGCCGAGAACACCGTGCGTCTCATTCCCAATATGGTGGCGCTCTTTCCGATCGGCTCGGACGTGCCTGAAAGCCATTTGAAACCGGGCCTGACGACCGATCCCTCCAAGGTGAAGGAGCTTGTCGAGAAAGTGCAAAAGAGCGCCGTGAGCCTCGTCGACGAGGTGAAGACCGGCGACAAGGACAAGATCGCCGCCATCTTCAAGACGGTGGATGATGCTTGTCAGGAGTGCCACAACGCTTACCGCAAGCCCTACCCGCCCCAGCAGTGAAGCAAGCGGCGGCTTTGGCCCCATGACCAGGCGAGCGGGAAAGGCGCCGCCCAGAGAGCGCGATCGAATACGCATCGATTGTGCACTTCTTGC
>JAFBAK010000336.1 GCA_019247795.1 Hyphomicrobiales bacterium
ACGATCTCCAGACATCCCTCACGGACAACACCCTGTTGAGCGTGCACGATATCGCGCGCCAGCAGAAAGTGACGGCCGCCTACGTCTATACGCTTCTGCGTCTGCCTTGGCTGGCGCCGGACATCACCACGGCCATCGTCAACGGACGCCAACCTCAAGGACTCAACGCCAAGGCGTTGATGCGACGGGCCTCGCAACTGCCAGCCGACTGGGCTGCGCAGCGTACGCTGCTCGGCTTTCATTGAGAAAACCATCCTTGTGTCGCTGAAGCCTTTCGACCCCGACCGATTGCCGACCTACGGCCGGTCGTTCGGGCGTGCCTTTTCTTCGGTTTAAATCGCTTCGTTTCATGTGTTAGGTTGCATCGTTGAGGCCTGGCACAAATGGGCGAGAATCGGAAACGCGCGGCGATCTTGGCCGCCAAAGTGCCCGGATACATCCGGCTCAGCGGAGTTGGCGTGCGGCAAATACGCATCGCCTGCGGTCTTGTCATGTTTTCGTATATTTTCTCGCATTTCAGCAATCACGCGCTGGGCAATGTTTCGTACGATCTCATGGAAACATGGCTGCGCTATCATAAATGGTGGTGGCGAAGCCCGGTCGGCGCAACGGTCCTTTATACCGCGGCAATCGTGCATATTTCGCTTGGACTATGGGCGCTCTATCAGCGCCGTCACTTCCGATTCGCCGCCGCCGAAATCACTCAACTCGTGCTTGGATTAAGCATTCCATTGTTGCTGGTGATTCATTTCGCCGGCGTACGCCTGAACGGCGCTTTGTTCGGCCGCGATATCAACTATGCGTCAGCTCTATACTCCTATTGGGTTGCTAGACCCTACGTGGAGTGGGTGCAGTTCACGCTGTTAACGGTCGCGTGGACGCATGCTTGCATCGGCCTTCATTTCTGGCTGCGCCTCAAGCGCTTCTACCAATGGGCTGGATCATTCATCCTGGTGGGGGCTGTGCTGCTGCCTACACTCGCGATGCTCGGTCTCATTCATGGCGCACGCACAGTCATCCAACTCGCCGCCGAACCGCAATGGCGAGCCTCTAACGTCGTGGCGGCGCCTCCTGACCAGCGAGCCATTCTTGACGGAATTATTTTTTATTTTCCCGTCGGATATATCGGCCTCATCGTCCTCGTCTTTGTTGCGCGTGGAATGCGGGCATTGCGCGAGCGGCGGCGCGGCATGTTCGCCGTGTCGTATCCGGACAGGAAAATCCGCGTGCCGATCGGCCTGAACGTTCTGGAGGCGAGCCTGCGTTTCAAGGTGCCGCATGCGAGCGTTTGTGGTGGACGCGCGCGATGCTCGACATGCCGCATCCGCGTTATCAGCGATAGCAGTGCGCTGCCTGCGCCTTCGCGACGGGAGAGATTCGTGTTGGGCCGCGTTGGCGTCAGCAGCGATCCGGCAATTCGCCTTGCCTGTCAGCTGCGACCTCATACCGATATTGCGGTCATTCCGCTTGTGCCGCCGGATGCCGGGGCAGAATTCGTCCGAAATCGGCAACGCATCAATCTCGGCCGGGAGCGCTATATCGTCAGCATGTTCGTGGATATGCGGGATTCCACCAAATTCGCAGAGACTCGCCTGCCGTTCGACGTGGTTTTCCTGCTCAACCGATTTCTCGGGGCAGTGTCGCAGGCCATAACTGATGCTGGGGGGAGGCCGAATCAGATTTTAGGCGATGGATTGCTTTCCCTATTCGGAGTCGACGTCGATGCAGCTACTGCCTGCCGGCAAGCCATTCGCGCGGCGAACCTCGTTGCCACCAATGTAGAATATATCAATCACCAATTTGCAGCCGATTTGCGCGAGCCGATCAAATTCGGCATCGGCATTCATGGGGGCGAGGTGATTGTTGGCGACATCGGATTTCGTAGTCATACCGTGTTCACCGCACTAGGCGACGCGGTGAACGTAGCCGCGCGACTGCAGGAGATGACGAAGAGTTATAATTGCCAAGCCATCATCTCGGATGAAGTCTGCAATCTCGCAGGCATCGATGCCGCTGCTCTTGCGCGAACCGGGGTCACAATCCGGGGTCGAAATGAGTCGATGATGGTGTGCCCCGTAGCCGACCCCACTGTCCTCACAAGCCTGCTCGATCTGCAACGAGCGTCTAACGCCACGAAGCCAACAGTTTCCGCAGCCCAGGTTCGCGTCTGATAAAGGCGAGTCACATCCGGATTTCGGCGCGACTCCGCCGTTGGGAAGTTGGGAATCTGAGCGTCCGCAGCCTGTCCATGCCGCAATTAGCGGGGGCGAGGTCCCTTCGCTCGCCGGGAGCAGGATGCCCGACACTTGCTAACCGCCAGTGATGAGGGAATGGCGGGCAGAGATGAGGGAAGCTCAGCTAAGGACGCACAAAGGCTCGGCGAGGTCGTGAGGGCAAAGGCAATGCCTATCCTGGAGAGCATCCGGCCATCATCGAAGCGCAGCTGTGGGAGGACGTGCAGGCGGTGCTCGCCGCGAACCGGGTGGAACGGGCAGCGGCAGGCACGCCAAGCATCCAAGCCTGCTCGCCGGCCTGTTGTTTGAGGCGAGCGGCGAGCGCTTGACGCCGAGTCATGCGGTCAAGAAGGGAAGGCGCTATCGCTATTATGTCTCATCATGCCTTGTTAGGGGGACAAGAAGCGACCGTTCAAAGGGCTGGCGTATTCCGGCAGGCGATCTGGAGGACCTGGTGATCGGCAGGCTTCACGACTTTCTCGCCGATCCCACGGCAATCCTCGATGCCGTCGCTGACGAAAGCCACAGCGGTTCAACGCAGCGCCAGCTGATCGAACGTGGCCGTCATCTTGTGCAAGAACTCCAGGCAAAGATCCAGGTCAAGGAGACGCTTATGGCGCTGCTTTGCCAAGTCGTAGTCTACCCCGATCGCATCGAGATCAAGGCTTCTCGAGGCCGGCTTGCACAATTGCTTGCTGGGCAAGCGCTCGAGCCGATGAGGCAGCTTCAGGTGCTGGAGCGCAACAGTGATGATGTCCTCACCTTAACGGCAGCCGCACGTCTCAAGCGCGTCGGGCGCGAAATGCGAATGTTAGTCGAGAGCTCAGGTGACCAAGCGGCAGCCGATCCGAGCTTGTTGAGGATCATCGCTCGCGCTCACGATCTCCAGACATCCCTCACGGACAACACCCTGTTGAGCGTGCACGATATCGCGCGCCAGCAGAAAGTGACGGCCGCCTACGTCTATACGCTTCTGCGTCTGCCTTGGCTGGCGCCGGACATCACCACGGCCATCATCAACGGACGCCAACCTCAAGGACTCAACGCCAAGGCGTTGATGCGACGGGCCTCGCAACTGCCAGCCGACTGGGCTGCGCAGCGTGCGCTGCTCGGCTTTCATTGAGAAAACCATTCTATGTCGCTGAAGCCTTTGAACCGCCTGCCGCGACGCCCGAAGATCAGGACAGGACCCTTGCCAGCTCGCCGGCCCCGCTACGTGCGCCGGCGCCGCAACAGGCCTCGCTTCTCAAGTAAACCTTCTCTCCCTGTTCGAAGATCGCCAACACGGGGCGCAGAAAGGATCCGGCGAATGGAGACGACACCAGAGGCCATGAAAAAAATAGCATTAGCAGCCCTCGCTTTGATCTGTGCGGGATAGCGCGGAAGGGGAACGCCAGCCTCGACTCGAGCGCAAGCCGTTCAAGGTCATCTCGCCCCGAGGAATTGACCTCGATGAGGATGAAGTCCGCATCGGCTTTCGGCAGCGCTCTGCTTTTTGCGGCCACCATCTTCGGCTAGCCTGCGGCGGACCACGCGTTACCTCTCGCAGCAAGGCAGGCCATCATGACCTTCGATGAATTCTGTCAGAGCCTCGCGGGAGCAGCGCCGCCCCGGGGAGCCGACCTTGCTCTCGAAGGGCAGTGGTGGGCCGGCAATGGAGATTGGGAGCGCGCCCACAATTGCGTGCAGCAGCTCGAAGGCAAGCCCGATTGCGACCTCGTGCATGCTCTGCATCGCATAGAAGGTGACTTGGCCAATGCCGACAATTGGTATCGCAGCGCCGGCGAGAAGGCGGCGACGGGGGCGATCGAGGCTGAATGGGAGGCGATCGCGCGGCGCTTCCTGGAGCGGGCGCCATGAAGCGCCGCGTCAAGGAGGAGATCGTTTCGGGGAGCTGCCTATGCGGCGCCGTGACGATCGAGATCGGCGTCCCGGCGCGCTGGGCGTGGCATGACCACCGTCGCGCGGCGCGCCTCGCCCATGGCTCAGCCTACGCGACCTTCGTTGGCAGCTGGCGCAAGCGCTTTCG
>JAFBAK010000373.1 GCA_019247795.1 Hyphomicrobiales bacterium
GGCCCCTTGGTCCCGATGCCCGCGCCAAGGCCATCGATGGCGTGCTCGATTGGGTGGGGGGCGGCAGTGGGATTTTCGTGAATTACCGCTTCGCCGAGCCTTTCCGCACGCACCGCCAGCATATTGCGCGATGGTACCCCGAGTACAAATTCCCCTTTGCTTGGCCGGTCACGAGGGATGCGGTGACCGGAAGGACCGATGGACTTCTGCGGCGGTGCGCGGAAAGCAACACGTGCCCAAAGATCATCGACGCCAATTCGGACAATGAATATTGGGCGAAGGCGGCTTCCGTCCTGCACACGGACAGCCACGGGCTCGACCTCTGGGAGGCCCCGAATGTGCGCCTGTACCTCATCGCCGGCAGGCCCCACGGCGATGGTGTGCCCGCCTCAGGTCCGGGTATTTGCCAACAGGCGCGTAACCCGCTCGTCGGCAATCAGGGGCTTCGCGCGTTGCTCGGTGTGCTCGACAAATGGGTCTCGGACGGCACCGTGCCGCCGCCGAGCCTGGTGCCACGCGCCGGAGAGGAGACACTCGTCTCGTCGAAGCAGGAGGACGTCGGCTTTCCTACAGTTCCCGGCGTGACCTACAACGGACGCATGCATGGCGGCGATCTTTTCGACTTCGGTCCCGAGGCGGAGCACGGCATCTTGACGGTGCTGCCGCCGAAGCTTCTCGGCTCGCCCTATCCCGCGCTCGTGCCGAGGACGGACGGTGACGGCAACACGCTCGCGGGCATTCGCCTGCCCGACATCGCGGTGCCGACCGCGACCTACACCGGCTGGAATCTGCGCAAGAACCCTCCCGACGAGGGTTGCGATCATGCAGGCATGTACGTTCCGTTCGCCAAGACAAAGGCCGAGCGCCTGGCGAAAGGCGATCCGCGTCTCTCGATCGAGGAGCGCTATCCCGACCACGCCGCGTACGTGCATGCCGTCGCCGCTTCAGCGGCTGACTTGCAGCGCCAGGGCTTCCTTTTGCAGGAAGACGCCGAACGATACATCAAGGCGGCCGAAGAGAGCGATGTGGGGAATAGAAAATAGCTAACGCCCGCGACGCGACGCAGATGTGCCACTACGATCTCGCAAAGGCAATCAAGGGACGAAGGTCATGGTCATCGGCAGCTCGTAGCGCCCCAATGTAAAGGCGTCGAACGCCACCAACCTGCAAATTGGCGCTACCCCAGGTAAACCGAGGACCTCCCTGCTGAACGGCGAGCAGGTCACCTGCCAAACGCGACCATGTTCCGTTTCCATTGGCGAAGGGATGGATTGTCACGAGGCGATGATGAAATCGAACGGCCAGCTCATCTCGAGAGTAGATTGAATTGGCGATCAGATAGCCCGTGTCTTCAATGAGCTGCTGAAGCGACGTTTCAATGAGATAACTCGCGACCCCGAGATTGCGCTCGGCGGTTCGATATCTTCCAGCCCAGCGCCAAACCCGATTAAACATTCGTCGGTGGAGTCCTCGAAGGAACGGTTCCGAAACCACATTACGCTTACGAGTGAACGCCCATCGATCCGCCGCACCGATATTTTGTTGCTCAAGCTCGTTCAGCTCGGCGCGCAACGTGATGTGCGTCGGAATGAGGCCCTCCACATCTGCCCGCGTAAGTGGTGTCGCGTCGGAACCGAAGTCGAAAATTCGGGTCATTCATCGTCCCAAAGCCGGGCTGGATGCCGTAATAAGTTCTCGACCCTTTCACTATGCAATTCCTCGCTGGCGCGGCCGCCATGCACCGCCTGAGCTTCCAAACGCATGCTGTGCTCGACCGCCCCCGAATGCTCGGAGGCAAGGGACTCGGCCCTCTGGCGAAGCACCATCTCGAGAGGTTTGTTCGGGACTAGCACGTAGACCACCTGGCAGCCGAGCGCTTCGGCGGCACGCCTCAGAGAGCGCATGCTTATGCTTCCGCTTAGCTCCGACTTCTCGAGTTCCGTGATCCTTGGTTGCGAAACTCCGAGCCGCCGCGCAAGCTGAACCGTGGTCATGCCGAGCGCATCGCGAATAGCGCGTATCCACCCCCTCGGAGGGAGAGAATTCCGAGTGATGGCGGACAACGCCTTCAAACGTTGATCCAGATGGCGAGCTGCGGAAATCACGTAATAAGAAATACCCTATAAACGAAATCTACGTCAATAAGAAATTCCTTATTAAACTCGATCCAGCAAAGTTGATGCGGCCGGCCAAAAGCGAGCAGCCTTCGTTAGGAGCCTGAACCAATTATCTCAACCCGGCGTTGAGCTTCTCCAGCACGGCCGAACCGGGGCACAGCTCCTCCTCGCCGAGCTCATTCAGCGGCTTCTCCACCGTGGCGAGGTGATGGTGCAGATCGCTCGGCTCCTTGTCCACATAGATGAGCCCGGTCGCGATCTCGCCGGCGGCGGCGCGCTGATGAAGCAAATTGATGGCGGCGATGCGATCATGCACGTCGTGCTCGGGTGCGATCTTGCGCAAGCGAATGGCTGTGCCGTCATGCAACTCGATCACCTCGAGCGCGCCCGGCGCGTAATCGGCTGTGATCGGAGCGCGCCCCGTCATGAAATCCAGAGAGTTCAGCGCCGCATTGTGGGCGCGGACATAATCGAAGCTTTTCGTCGAGCCATCATGGTTGTTGAAGGCGACGCAAGGAGAAATGCAATCGATGAAGGCCGCTCCCTCATGCTCGATCGCCGCCTTGATGAGCGGAACGAGCTGGCTCTTGTCGCCCGAGAAGGAGCGCGCCACGAAAGTCGCGCCGAGCTGTAGCGCCACAGCCACGAGATCGATCGCCGTGTCCGTATTGGCGATGCCGCGCTTGGACTTCGAGCCTTTGTCGGAGGTCGCCGAGAATTGACCTTTGGTGAGGCCGTAAACACCATTGTTCTCGACGATGTAGCACATGTTGACGCCACGCCGGATCGCATGCGCGAATTGACCAAAACCGATCGAAGCCGAGTCCCCGTCTCCGGACACGCCGAGATAGATGAGATCGCGGTTGGCGAGATTGGCCCCGGTCAACACGGACGGCATGCGCCCATGCACACTGTTGAAGCCATGCGCCTGTCCGAGGAAATAAGTCGGCGTTTTCGACGAGCATCCGATCCCCGAAAGCTTGGCGATCCGATGTGGCGGCAATGAAAGCTCGAAGCAGGCGCGCATGATGGCCGATGAGATCGAGTCATGGCCGCAACCGGCGCAAAGCGTCGAGATCGCACCCTCATAGTCGCGATGCGTGAAGCCGAGCTCGTTCGTA
>JAFBAK010000377.1 GCA_019247795.1 Hyphomicrobiales bacterium
GCCCCCGTTGGCGCATAGCCGAGAGAGGTTCCGATATGAAATTCGCTCATCGCGCGGTCCTGGCGGCCGGCCTCTTGCTAGCCATGACGCTGCCGTCGGGCGCCGTCACCGAGATCCAATGGTGGCACGCGATGACGGGGCCGAACAACGACGTTGTCGTGAAGCTCGCCGAGGACTTCAACAAATCGCAGAGCGAATACAAGGTCGTGCCGGCCTACAAGGGAAGCTACGCCGACACGCTGAATGCCGGCATCGCGGCTTACCGCGCTGGCAACGCGCCGCACATCATCCAGGTCTTCGAGGTGGGCACGGCGACGATGATGGCCGCCAAAGGGGCGATCAAGCCGGTTTTCCAATTGATGAAGGAGGCGGGCGAGCCCTTCGATCCGAACTCCTACCTGCCGGCGATCACCGGCTACTACTCGACCTCAAAGGGCGAAATGCTTTCCTTCCCGTTCAACTCCTCGAGCATGGTGATGTGGGTCAACCGCGATGCGCTGAGGAAGGCCGGACTCGACGCCGATCATCCGCCCAAGACCTGGCCCGAAGTTTTCGAGGCGGCGAAGAAGCTGCACGCGACGAACCCCACCTGCGGCTTCTCGTCCGGGTGGATCACTTGGGCGATGATCGAGCAATTCTCGGCCTGGCACAACGTGCCGATCGGCACCAAGGCGAACGGGCTTGACGGGTTCGACACCGTTCTTGAATTCAATACGCCCCTCGAAGAGAAGCTGCTGCAGAACCTCGTCGATCTGCAAAAGGACAAGAGCTTCGATTATTCGGGGCGCACCAATACCGGAGAAGGCCGCTTCACTTCCGGCGAATGCCCCCTCTTCATGACGTCCTCGGCCTTTTATCCGAGCGTCAAGGCGAATGCGAAATTCGACTTCACCTCCGTGCCGATGCCTTATTTCCCCGACGTGAAAGACGCCCCGCAAAATTCGATCATCGGGGGAGCTTCACTCTGGGTGATGGGCGGCAAATCGGCCGAGGAATACAAGGGCGTCGCCAAGTTCTTCACTTTCCTTTCCGATACGGATCGTCAGGCCAACCTGCATCAAGTCTCGGGATATCTGCCGATCACCAAGGCGGCCTACGAGAAGACCAAGGCGTCGGGGTTTTACGAGAAGAATCCCGTTCTCGAAGTGCCGCTTCTCGAGCTCACCCACAAGCCGCCGACCAAGAACTCGCGCGGCCTTCGCTTCGGCAACATGGTGCAGATGCGCGATGTCTGGGCCGAGGAGATCGAGGCGGCGCTTTCGGGCCAGAAGACCGCCAAAGCCGCGCTTGACGCCGCGGTCGAGCGCGGCAACCAGATCTTGCGTCAATTCGAGCGCAGCGTCGCCAGATGAGCGAAGCCGAGGCCTTCGCCGGCAAGGTCGATGCGGTCTCGCGTGACAGTCATTTCACCGATGACGGGAAACTTGCGCAGCCCCGCGATCTTGCCGTGCCGGCGCCTGCGCAATCTCCGGTCGAAAGCCGCGCCATCTTCTCCGGCAAGCTCCTGCCCTATGTTCTGCTCGTGCCGCAACTCGCGATCTCGCTCGTCTTCTTCTACTGGCCGGCCGCGCAGGCGCTTTGGCAATCGTTCCTGGTGCAGGATGCGTTCGGCCTTTCGACCGAGTTCGTCTGGTTCGAGAATTACGCCGAGCTCTTCACGCGCCCGGATTATTATCACGCCGTCGGTGTGACCTTCCTGTTTTCCGGGGTCGTCGCCTTTCTGTCGCTGTCGCTGGCACTGCTACTCGCGACGATGGCGGATCGTCAGATCAAGGCCGCGCGGGTTTACCGGACCTTGCTGATCTGGCCCTACGCGGTGGCGCCCGCGGTTGCGAGCGTGCTGTTCATCTTCATGTTCCAGCCGGGGCTCGGGCTCTTCGCACGAGCGTTGCAAGCATCAGGTCTCGATTGGAACCCGATCCTCAACGGCGCGCAAGCGCTCATCCTCGTCATCATCGCGGCCGTGTGGAAGCAGATCAGCTACAATTTTCTGTTCTTCCTCGCCGGCCTGCAGGCGATCCCGAAAAGCGTTATCGAGGCAGCCGCGATAGACGGAGCCAAACCCTGGCGCCGCTTCTGGACTGTGGTGTTTCCGCTTCTGTCGCCGACGACCTTTTTTCTGATCGTCGTCAACATCACCTATGCGTTCTTCGATACGCTCGGCATCATCGACACGGCGACCGGCGGCGGCCCCAACAAGGCAACGGAGACGCTCGTCTACAAGGTTTTCCAGGACGGCAGGCTCGGCGCCGATCTCGGCGGCTCGGCGGCGCAATCGGTGATCCTCATGGCGATCGTGATCACGCTCACCGCGATCCAGTTCCGCTATGTCGAGCGCCGCGTGCATTATTAGGCGAAGGTCATGGTCGAGCACCGCCGCTTCGGAAATTTCCTGCCGCACCTCGTGCTTTTGATAGGCGTCGCGATCGTCGCCTTTCCGGTCTACATGGCGGTGATCGCCTCGACGCATGACAACGCTGTCATCGCTAACGGGCAGATGCCGCTGACGCCCGGCACTCTCGGCTTCGAGAACTACTGGCACACCCTCACGGCGGGAACCGGCAGGACGACGCGCGCGCCGGTCGGCGGGATGATGCTGAACAGCTTCGTGATGGCGGTCGGCATCGCGCTCGGCAAGATCGCCATCTCGATCATCTCGGCCTATGCGATCGTGTTCTTCTCCTTCCCGTTCCGCATGACGGCGTTCTGGATCATCTTCGTGACCTTGATGCTGCCGGTCGAGGTGCGCATCTACCCGACCTACAAGATCGCGAGCGATCTCCATCTCCTCGATTCCTATGCGGGGCTCACCTTGCCGCTCATCGCCTCGGCGACGGCGACGCTGCTCTTTCGGCAATTCTTCATGACGGTGCCGAAGGAGCTGGTCGAAGCCTCGAAAATCGACGGCGCAGGCCCGTTGCGCTTCTTCAAGGACACCTTGCTGCCGCTCTCGCTCACCAACATCGCGGCGCTCTTCGTGATCCTCTTCATCTATGGCTGGAACCAGTACCTCTGGCCTCTCCTGATCACGACGCGCGACGATATGCAGACCATCGTCATCGGCATCAAGAAGATCATCGACGTGCATGACGCCCTCACCGAATGGAACGTCGCGATGGCGACGGCGGTGCTCGCTATGTTGCCGCCGGTGCTCGTCGTCATCACGATGCAGAGGCTCTTCGTCAAAGGGCTGATCGAGACGGAGAAGTAGAGTGGCTAGCGTTGTCCTGAACGAGGTACGCAAAACCTACGCCGGCGGCTTCGAGGCCGTGAAGGGCGTCTCCTTCACGGTTTCGGACGGCGGCCTGTGCGTGCTCGTCGGTCCCTCGGGATGCGGCAAATCCACGCTTTTGCGCATGGTGGCCGGTCTCGAGACGGTGAGCTCCGGCGATATCCGCATCGGGGAGCGCCGCGTCAACGATCTCGAGCCCATGGCGCGCGATATCGCCATGGTGTTTCAGAATTACGCGCTCTATCCGCATATGAGCGTCTTCGACAACATGGCCTATGGGCTGCGCAATCGCGGCACCCCGAAGCCTGAAATCGAGAAGCGGGTGAAGGAGGCGGCGCGCATCCTCGAGCTTGATGCGCTCCTCGAGCGAAAGCCGCGCCAGCTCTCGGGCGGACAACGCCAGCGTGTCGCCATGGGGCGCGCCATCGTGCGCAAACCCGCGGCCTTCCTGTTCGACGAGCCGCTCTCCAATCTCGACGCCAAGCTGCGGGTCCAGATGCGCATCGAGATCAGGAAGCTCCAGCGCGAGCTCAAGACGACATCGATCTATGTCACGCATGATCAGCTCGAGGCCATGACGCTCGCCGATCGGCTCGTCGTGATGAATGGCGGCCATATGGAACAGGTCGGCACGGCGCTGGACGTGTTCCAAAACCCCGCCTCGGTCTTCGTCGCGGGATTCATCGGCTCGCCCCCGATGAATTTCCTGGCGGGCGAGGTGGACACACAAGGACGTTTGCGCCTGCCGGACGGAGCTTTCCTCGCCTTCGATCCCAAGCGGGGTGAGGCGCAGGTCGGCAGGAAGGTGCTCGCCGGACTTCGCCCCGAGAACGTCGCGCTGCGCAATGGCGTCGAGGATGGCGCGGCGCCACGCTTCCGGCTGGAGCTCGTCGAAGAGCTCGGCATGGGTCGCCTCGTCCATGGGAAGGTCGGCGAGCGCCCCTTCACGGTGGCGCAAGGCGCCTCGGATCCGCCGCCCTCGGGCTACTCGCTCAGCATCGGGATCGAACCGGCGTTGGTCCATCTTTTCGACGCCGCTTCGGGGCTGAGCCTCACATCAGCCGCGCCGAGGCGATAGAATTTGTCCGCCATGAGATATGTCGCGACGCTCGCTTTGGCGTTGGCTTGTGCGATTTCGTGGTCGGGCTTCGGATCGGCCTCGGCGCAAGAACGCTTCATCACGCTCGCCTCCACGACATCGACCGAGGAATCTGGCCTTTTCGGCCATCTGATTCCGATCTTCCGTGCTGGGACAGGCATCGATGTGCATGTCGTCGCGGTCGGAACCGGACAGGCGCTCGCCATTGGCGCAAGAGGCGACGCCGACGCGCTCCTCGTCCATGATCGCAAGGGCGAGGACAAATTCATCGCGGACCGCAATGGCATCGATCGTCGCGACGTCATGTACAACGACTTTGTCCTGGTCGGCCCGAAGAGCGATCCGGCGAGCGTGAAGGGCTTGCGGGATGTGCAGGAAGCCTTTGCCAGGATCGCGCATGCCTCGGCGAGTTTTGCCTCACGCGGCGATGACAGCGGCACGAACCGGATGGAGCTTCGCATCTGGAGCCTGCTCGATCTCGAGCCGCGCGGCGCGAGCTGGTACCGCGAACTCGGCTCCGGCATGGGAGCGACGCTCAACACGGCGGTCGAGATGAACGCTTATGTGCTCACCGACCGCGCCAGCTGGGCGCATTTCCAGAACCGGGGTGATCTCGCCATTCTGGTCGAAGGCGACAAACGTCTCCTCAATCCTTACGGGAGCATTCTGGTCAATCCGGCGAAATGGCCGAACGTCAAGGCGGAGCCCGCGCGCATTTGGCACGAATGGCTCACCTCCGCGGACGGCCAAGCCGCGATCACTTCCTATCGGGTCAATGGAGAGCAGCTCTTCTTCGTCGGAAAACCTGGAGATTCCACCCCGAGCCAATGACCCCGTTGGTGCCTTTCACCGGTGCGGTTCCCGCGCGCGCAGGCTTGGGGAAAGTAAAGTAGGCAAAGGCACGGCTGATGCGTTAGATCGGCCCTCATGCATGAGGTGAGCCGCGCTCTCGCGCTGGCGCTCGGGCTTATCGGGCGCGGCGATCAGGAATTCCTGAGCATCGTTCGTCTTTCTCTCGGCGTGAGCTTGACGGCGACCCTCGCGGCGCTCGTGATCGGCGCGCCTCTCGGCGTTGCGCTCGCGATCTCGCGCTTTCGCGGCCGCGCCGGGCTGATCCTCACGAGCAACGCGCTTCTCGGCCTGCCGCCGGTCGTCGTCGGGCTTTGCGTCTACCTCGCTTTGTCGCGCTCGGGCCCGCTCGGAAAGTTCGGGCTCTTGTTCACGCCTGCCGCGATGGTGGTCGCCCAGCTCATCCTGCTCACCCCGATCGTCATCGCCTTGACGCATCGGATGGCTGCCGGGCTGTGGGGCGAGTATGGCGGAGCGCTTATGGTCGACGGAGCGTCGGGCCCCCGCTCGATCGCCATCATCCTGGCGATCGGAAGAGCCACCATGCTCACCGTATTTCTCGCCGCGTTCGGCCGCGCCATCTCGGAGGTCGGCGCCATCATCGTCGTCGGGGGCAATATCAGAGGTTACACGCGCACCATGACAACGGCGATCGCTCTCGAGACGAGCAAGGGAGAGCTCGCGCTCGCGCTCGCCCTCGGGATGGTGCTCATCGCCCTTTCGTTCGCGGTGAACGCCGTGGCCTTCCTGCTCGCGCGTGCTTGGCGCAAATGAACGGCCGCCGCGGGCCGAGTACCTACATCGCGGTGCGGGCCCGCAGGGCTGCCGCGAGCGTGCCCTCATCGAGGTAATCGAGCTCGCCGCCAACCGGCACGCCATGGGCGAGGCGCGTCATCTTGATGGCGAGCGGCGCGAGCGCATCGGTGATGTAATGGGCCGTCGTCTGCCCGTCGACGGTGGCGTTGAGGGCAAGCACGACTTCCTTGATTTCGCCTTCGGCCACGCGCCCGACGAGGCGCTCGATGCCGAGCTCCTTCGGGCCGATCCCGTCGAGCGGCGAGAGGGTGCCGCCGAGCACGTGGTAGCGCGCCCGCAAAGTGCCGGCGCGTTCGAGCGCCCAGAGATCGCCGACATCGGCAACGACGACGAGCAAGGCTCGGTCGCGTCGCTCGTCCTGACAGATGCCGCAAGGAGCTCTCGTGTCCACATTGTTGCACACGGGGCACACGACGATGCGATCCGCCGCGAGCTTCAGCGCCTCGGCCAAGGGCGCAAGAAGGACCTCGCGCTTGCGGATCAGATGCAGGGCCGCGCGGCGCGCGGAGCGCGGGCCGAGCCCCGGCAGGCGCGCCAGCAATTGGATGAGGCGCTCGATCTCCGAGCCGACGGGCGCCGCCATCTAACCGAGCTCCCCTCGTGCTCCGCATGACGGGGCGCGCGTCACGTCCGCGCCATTCACCGTTCCGCGTGTTTCGCATGTTTTCATCCGAACTGCGCGGATCACGCGCTACGCTCGTCCGGCCGTACTCGACAACTGGGCCGGATCGATGCCGAGCTGGCGCATCACCATGGCGTAGCGCGCTTCCGCCGGGGTGTCGAAGATGAGATCGGGCGTGGCCGAAGAGGAGAGCCAGCTATTCTCCTGGATCTCGGCCTCGAGCTGCCCCGGTCCCCAGCCCGCATAGCCGAGAGCGAGCGCGGCGCGATGCGGGCCTTCGCCCTTGGCGATGGCGCGAAGGATGTCGACCGTCGCCGTGAGGCACATCCGCTCGTCGATCGGCAAGGTCGTGTCCTTGATGAAAAAATCGGCCGAATGCAGCACGAAGCCGCGCGCCTT
>JAFBAK010000414.1 GCA_019247795.1 Hyphomicrobiales bacterium
CCTCACACGCGCCGCACGCCAGGCTGCGAGGGATCGCTGAGCGCGTAGTTCACCGGGCCTATGCCGCAGATCGCGATGATCACCGGCTCGGAATGGCCGCGGATCACACCATCGTAATGCGGCGTGAGCGCCACGCGTCGCACGAAGCTTCCGGCCGAAACCGGAACGCAGGAGGCGGGGTCGAAATCAGCGCCGCTGTTGCACCACCAGGTCCCCGAGACGACGACGCAGAGCCGATCGCTGGTGTAGGTGTGGGGCGCGCTCATGAAGCCGGGCCACCAGCGCACCAAAGTGTAGTAAAGGCCGGGCTGGTTGATGTCCCCGAACAACGGGCACATGTCGACGCTCGGCTCCGGGAATGCCGGGTTCGATTTCCATTCGAGCTTGTCGGGTGGGCGAATGATCGTCTGGGCCGGATTGAGCGGGCTCGCTGACGCGCCTTCGGCGAATGCGGTCGTCAGAGACGAAAGGAGCGTTGCCAGCAAGAGATCTCGCCGGTTCGCCGCAAAAGCTTCCATGGAATTTCCCCTCCTTCGGTGGCAAGGCGTCCGAGTTTAAGAGGGCTTCGCATCAAAGGAAGAAGGGAGCGCGTCACGATTTCGCGCGGACTCGAACGCAGCCCGGAGGCGTCCTCCAAGGGCAAGCGCTGCGCACTGGCCCGGCTCTCGGCGCCTTCAGGCTCCCTTCCTCTCGATGCTTGGTTCGCCTTCAGAGGATGAGCTACGCCCGCGCGCGCCGAAAATGGCGGTGCCCACGCGGATATGCGTCGCACCATGCGCAATGGCTTCCTCATAATCGGCGCTCATGCCCATCGAGAGAAGAGGAAGGCTGTTGCGCTCCGCGATCTTGGCAAGAAGCGTGAAATGGGGTCCGGCTGGCTCGCCCAACGGCGGGATGCACATCAAGCCCGAGATCAAAAGGCCGTGCCGCTCGCGGCAAGTCTCGATGAACCGATCCGCCTCGGCCGGCGCAACTCCGGCCTTCGAGGCTTCATTGCCCGTATTGATCTCGACAAAGAGCTTAGGCTTGCGGGGGGCACGCGCGATTTCCTTGGCGAGCATCGAGGCGAGGCTCTCACGATCGAGCGAATGGATCGCATCCACGAGAGAGAGCGCGTCCCGCACCTTGTTGGTCTGCAAGGGGCCGATGAGATGCAGCTCGATCTCAGGGTAGCGCGCCTTGAGCTCCGGCCATTTCGCCTTCGCCTCCTGGACACGGTTTTCGCCGAACACGCGATGACCGGCGACGAGCGCCTCCTCGATCGTGGCGGCCGGAATGGTCTTCGACACGGCGATGAGCGTGATATTCGCGGCTTCCCTGCCATTGGCCGCCGCCGCGCGCTCGATCGAGGCGCGCACTGCCTCGAGCCGGTCCTTGACGAAGCTGCTCATGCCTTCGCTCCGATGCCGGCTTCTTCGGCACGCCGCTCGCGGCGCAAGCGGATCAGGCCCTCTTGCGCCACCGAAGCGACGAGGCGCCCGTCGCGCGAGAAAATCGAGCCGCGCGAGAAGCCGCGCGCACCGCCCGAGAACGGCGAATCCTGGCTGTAGAGCAGCCACTCGTCCGCCCGAAAGGGCGCGTGAAACCACATCGCGTGATCAAGGCTCGCGCCTTGAAAGCTGCGCTCGAAGAGCGTGCGCCCATGCGCGACGAGCGAAGTGTCGAGAAGCGTCAAGTCCGACGCATAGGCGAGGACGCAACGATGCAGGACGGGGTCATCGGGAAGCGGCGCGGTGGTGCGCATCCACAAATTGAAGACGGGCTGTCGCGGCGTATGGGAGAGGTAGCGGTCATATTCGACGGGATGCAGCTCGATCGGCCTTTCGCGCTCGAAATAGCCGCGCACCGGGTCTGGCATCGCGGGCATGATGCGGTTCTTGATCTCCGATTCGCTTGGAAGCTCTTCTGGGTTCGGCACCTTGGGCATCGGGACACTATGGGTGAGCCCCTCCTCGTCCACATGGAACGAAGCCGACATGGCGAAGATCGGATGCCCGTGCTGGATGGCCCTCACGCGCCGCGTCGAGAAGCTCCTGCCGTCACGCAAACGCTCGACCTCGTAGATGATGGGAATGGCGGGATCGCCGGGCAAGATGAAATAGGCGTGCAACGAATGCGGCATGCGTCCGTCGACTGTGCGGCACGCGGCAACGAGCGCCTGGCCGATGACTTGTCCGCCGAAAACGCGCTGCCACCCGACCTGCGGGCTGCGGCCGCGAAACAAGTTGATCTCGAGAGGCTCGAGATCGAGGATGTTGATGAGATCGCGAACGGCGTTGCCCATTAAGCGAATTCCTGTCGCAGTCCGCGAACACCCCTTGAGCTCGACGGCTTCATCACGCCGTGATCCTGCTCGATCCCACTTGGTCGAGCGTGATCCGAAAAAGCGGATTCCACTTTTCCGGGTCATGCTCCAGACGCCCGCTTGCCAAGGCGAGAAGCCGAGCGCAGATCATCTTGTCGAATAGGACCATTCGAGGCGCCGACGTCAAGACTGGGCTAAGGCAGGTTTTCGCCGTGCCCGCGTCGTCGGGGACCGCGTACTCGTTCCGGAAACGCACGGAGGGGGGATCCTTTTGCATCCGCCTTCCGCCGTCAAGAAAAGGAGCAGCGCCTGCCCCATGCCGCCTCGAGGAACAGGTTTTCACCCATCGTCCGAAGCCCCACCCAATCCGGATGAGGTCGCGATCAAGCGAGAGCGCGAAATTGCCGATGTGGTTATTGCGGGCGGCGGCATCATCGCCCTTGCCGCGGCGGCAACCTTGCGTCCAGCGCTCGGGGACGAAGCGCGCATCGTGATGCTTGCCCCTCCCGCTCCGCGCATTCAAAGCAGGGACCCTCGCGCCTACGCGATCGCACCCTCCGGGCGCCGGCTGCTCGAGGCGCTCGGCGTTTGGCAAGCACTCGAGAATGATGCCCAACCCATGGAGCAGATCATCGTCACCGATAGTCGTCTCGACGATGCGGTTCGTCCCGCCTTCCTGTCCTTTATCGGACGAGCCGACAACGACGAGGGGGGGAACGCCAAGGGTTTCGCGCACATGGTCGAGGCGCAAGCCTTGCGCGAAGCCTTGCTGAATGCGGTCGCGATCGCGAAGATCGACACGCGGACCGTCCGCCTCGACACCCTTACGCTCGAAAGCGACGATGACCGTATCGGGGTCGGCGCCGAGAGTGAAAACGTGATTGCGGCATCGCTTCTCGTTGCCGCCGATGGGACGCGATCGGTCTGCCGCGAGAGCGCGGGGATCGGCTGGATCGGCTGGGATTATCCTCAGTATGGACTCACGGGAACCATCGCTCATGAGCGCGAGCACGGCGGCCGCGCCTATGAGCATTTTCTCCCTTGCGGGCCTTTTGCCATCTTGCCGCTCAAGGAGCGCCGCTCCTCCATCGTTTGGACCGAGGAGAAGAATGAAGCAAAGCGCCTCCTCAAGCTTGGGGAGAGGGAACTGCTGTCCGAAGTCACGCGGCGCTTCGGCCACGAGCTCGGAGAATTGCGCCTCGAAGGCCGTTTGGTCGCTTTTCCGTTGAGCTTTGGCGTGGCGCGGGCTTTCACCTCAGGGCGCGTCGTCCTTGTCGGCGACGCGGCCCACGTCATCCATCCGGTTGCCGGCCAGGGGCTCAATCTCGGTCTGCAGGATATCGCCGCACTCGCCGAGGCCATTGCCGAGGCCGCGCATCTGGGCCTCGACCCCGGCAATCCCCGTACGTTGTCGAGCTACGAGCGCGCGCGGCGTTTCGACACGAACCTGATGGGCGCGCTGACGGACGGCCTCGTTCGGCTCTTCTCGAACGATCATCTTCCCTTGCGGGGGTTGCGTGACATCGGGCTCTCGCTCGTGGACCGTGCCCCGGCGATCAAACGATTTCTCGCGAGAAAAGCTGCCGGCCCGCAGTAAAAAACTGCCTTTCGATCAGTTTTCGAACTGTCTACGCGCAAGATCTCAGAATCGAATGACAGGGTTTAATTAACTTCGCCGCAACGAATTTTCCTTTTATTTCCGAGGATTCCAGCGCCGCAGCAGGGTCGGCACGGCCGAAAATAGCGCGTCGCCGTTCTTGTGTTCGAGGCGAAGGCTGCCGGTCATGATCAGGGATGCCAAGCGTCACATGCTGCAAGCGCCGGCTCGTGCCGCAGGCGAGACCGAAGATCGCTGCGACGCCGCGTCAGGGGGCCAAGACGCGTCGAGTGACGAGCATGATGGCAACCGCATCGGTGCGTTGAGTCACGAACTCGCCGCCGTCAAGGGGGTGCTCGACGTCACGCTGAACAATGTCGAGCAAGGCATCATGATGATCGATGCCGATCATTATGTCAGGCTCTACAACAAGAAATTCGTGGATCTTTTGGAGATACCGAAAAAAGTATTGACCGATCCCCTCCATTTTCAACAGATCATCGAATTTCAGTGGTCGATCGGCGAATTCGGGGGCGTCAGCGAGGATATTGCGAGCTGGATCCGATCGGGCGGCATCTTCAAATCTCCTCCCGTTTATGAGCGGCGACGGCCGAACGGCACCGTGCTCGAGGTACGAACCACGATGCTCGAGGACGGCGGCGCGGTACGGACCTTCTCGGACGTGACAGACCGCTGCAAGAAGGAAGAGGCGCTGAAACGCGCCGAGCTCGAATATCGCAGCTTGTTCGAGAATGCCGTTGTCGGCATCTATCGCTCGACCGTGGACGGGCGGCAGTTGCGCGCCAATCCCGCGCTCGTGCAGCTCAACGGATATGCGAGCGAAGACGAGATGCTTGTGAACGTCAACGACATCGGGCGCGAATGGTACGTCGATCCGAAGCGACGGGACCAGTTTCTGGACGAGATGCGAAGCAAGGGACGAGTGACCGATTTCGTCTCCGAGGTTTATCGACACAAGACCCGCGAGAAGATCTGGGTTTCGGAAACCGCCTGGTGCGTGCGCAGCGAAGATGGCAAGCCGGTCGTCTTCGAGGGGACCGTGCTCGACGCGTCGGCACGCATGCATTCGGAAGCGAAGATCGCCTTCATGGCGCATCACGACATGCTCACCGGCCTTCCCAACCGCGCCTACCTGACGCAGCGCATCGAGAGCGCCTTGTGCGATATTCGCTCATCGGGAAGGTTCGCGGTCCATTATCTCGACCTCGACCGTTTCAAGGAAATCAACGACACGCTCGGACATGCCGCCGGTGACACGCTCTTGCGTCTTGCGGGGCGTCGGCTGAAGAAATGCGTCCGCGCATCCGACATCGTGGCGCGACTTGGCGGCGACGAGTTCGCTGTCATCCAGCTCGACGTCCACGACGATGCGGAAGCCGAGGAGCTCGCTGCGCGGATGGTGCGTTCGCTCAGCACGCCTTACAGGATCGGCTCCCACTACGCCAATGTCGGCGCAAGCGTCGGCATCGCCATCGCGCCGGGCGACGGTCATGATGTGCAAGCCTTGATCAAGAACGCCGATATTGCGCTTTACGAAGCCAAGGCCGGAGGCCGCCGCACCCATCGTCGCTTCCATGCGAGCATGGAAGCCGGCCTGCAGGAGCGCCGGCAGATCGAGGTCGATCTTCGCGGTGCGCTGGCACGCCGGGAATTCATCGTCGAATTCCAGCCGGTCATCTCGCTCGCCAGCGGCGAGACCGAAGGCTTCGAGGCACTCATTCGTTGGCAGCGCCCAGAGCGTGGACAGGTCGCGCCTTCGGTTTTCATTCCGATCGCCGAAGAAATCGGCATTATCGAGTCGATCGGCGAATGGGTCTTGCGCGAGGCGGCCCGTCAAGTCGCTTGCCTTCCCGGCACGCCTTTCGTGGCCGTGAATCTCTCGCCGTTCCAGTTTCGCAGCCGAGGCATCGTGAAGACCATCATGAGCGCAATCGCCGCGGCGGGCCTGCCGCCGAGCCGCCTCGTGCTCGAGATCACAGAGAACGTGCTTTTGCGTGACGACAAATCAACACGCGATGCCCTCAACCATTTGCGGCAACTCGGCGCGAAGATCGCCCTCGACGACTTCGGCGCCGGCCATTCCTCGCTGCATTACTTAAGCAAATTCAAGTTCGACAAATTCAAGATCGACCGCTCCTTCATTGCCGCCTTCGAGAATGATCGGGCGGCGAGCGCGGTGGTGCGCGCCGTGATCCATATGGGCCGCGATCTCGGAGTTTCGGTCGTCGCCGAAGGCGTGGAGACGCAAAAGCAGCTCGATGGCCTCAAGGCGCTCGGCTGTCACGCGGCACAGGGCTTTTTCCTCGCCGAACCGCGAGCGATCGACGACTGGATCGCCACGATGGAAACGACGAATGACGAGCCCGCGGCACCCCTCAACTCACGTTCCGAAGGTGAAGCGAACAGGCGCCGTTTCGGCGAGCGGCGCGCGACCCCGTCTTGAGCGAGCGCGTCTTTCAACCGGGCTCGGCGCCGATCAATCCTTCGATGAACCGGTCGCAAAGCGCGAGCTGATCCAGGGTCACGAACTCGTCGGGCTTATGCGCCTGCACGATGCTGCCGGGGCCGCACACCATGGCGGGCACGCCGCCCTTCTGGAAGAAAGACGCTTCCGTGCCATAAGAGACCATGTCCACTTTCTTGTCCGGGGCGAGATCCCGTACGCGGCGAAAAATCGGCTCCGTACGCTGCGTGTCGAGCGCCGGGATGGCGTTTACGAGCTCGAAATCGATATCGCATTGAGGATCGACCTCCCGCATGCGTGGAAGAAGCTCGTCATCAGCAAAGCGCCTGATTTCGGTGATGAGCCCCTCGGGATCAAAGCCCGGCACATATCGAAACTCGAACCTGAATTCGGCGGCATCCGGCACGATGTTGCCTGCCGTTCCGCCATTGAAGATGTTCACCGATATCGTGGTGTGCGGCACGTCGAAGCCCTCGGCGCGCAGCCCCTGAAGCTGTTCCCGATCGGCGATCGATTGGATGAATGCAACGATGCGCGCCGCATATTGGACGGCGTTGACGGCGCTCGGGGTGAGCGAGGAATGCGTGGACTTGCCTTTCACTTTGCAGCGATAGACACGCCCGCCCTTATGCGCGACGACCGGGCGCATCAAAGTCGGCTCGCCGACGACACAGCCCTTCGGCTTGATGTCCCAGCGCTGCATCGCCGCGATCAGATGCGGAATGCCGAGACAACCGACCTCTTCGTCATAGGTGAGCGCCACATGGATCGGCTCACGCGCCGAAGCCTTCACGTAGTCTTCGGCGTGGCCGAGCACGACGCCGACAAAACCCTTCATGTCGCAAGCGCCTCGACCGAAGAGCTTGCCGTCCCGCACCGTTGCCTTGAAAGGATCGCTCGCCCAGGCTTGGCCGTCCACGGGAACGACGTCGGTATGCCCTGAAAGCACGATGCCGCCCTGTCCTTCCCCGAAGCTTGCGAGCATGTTGGCCTTTTGCCGATCGGCGCTCCAATCCATGCGGATTTTGGCGCCGCGCGACTCAAGATGCGCGCGCGCCCAGTCGATCAGCGCGACATTCGAATTGCGGCTCACCGTATCGAAACCGATGAGGCGCTCGATGCACATCATCGTCCTCTGATCCGGCTTCGTCGGGCGCGGCATTCGCTCCTCCTGCAGGCTCAGGGCTATCTCAGCGAAGCCAAAGCTTAATGCCCCGCATCGGCAAAGAGGCAGCGCCATGCGCGCATCGTGCCCATGCTTTTCGGCAGGCCTATGGCTCATGAGCCGGATTGAGCCTAGAAAAGCAAAGCACAGGATTTTCGAGCCGATCATGTTCGATGTCGTCGTAATTGGTGGGGGGATCACCGGCGCGGCCGCTTCCTTGTCGCTCACCGAACAGGGTCTCGCGGTCGCCCTCATCGAGAAGCGCGGCATCGCGGCGATGGCCTCTGGCTGGACACTCGGTGGGGTGCGCCAATCGGGACGCGACCCTGCCGAATTATCGCTCGCGCGAGCCGCAGTCGCGATCTGGCCGACGCTCGGCGAACGTTTGGGCGCCGATGTGCACTATCGCCGCGGCGGCAATTTGCGCCTGGCGCGTGACGAGAACGAGGTCGCGATCATTCGCGAGCTCGTCGACCGCCAACGCGCCCAGGGCCTCGAGCTCGAATTCTTCGCCGACAATTCAGCGGTGCGCGCGATCGCGCCCGCGATCTCCCCGGATGTGCTCGCGGCCTCGTTCTGCCCAAGCGATGGGCACGCCGACCCGATCGCGACGACCCTCGCCTTCGCGCAAGCCGCCAAACGCAAGGGCTGCACGCTTCGCGAAGGCGTCGCGGTCAACGCCATACGCGTCGAGAAAGGCCGCGTCACCGGTGTCGACACGAACGCCGGTTTCGTGCCGGCGGGCGCCGTGATCGTCGCGGCAGGCGTGAACACGCCGGCGCTCCTCGCGGCTCGAGGCCTCCACTTGCCGCTGCGAGCGACGCTCGTGCAGGTGCTCCAAACCGAAAAGCTGCCGCCTCTGCTCGATCAGGTGTTCGGCGTCGCCAATGCCGATTGCGCCGGGCGTCAGGAAATCGACGGGAGGCTGCGCGTCACCTCGGGATCGTTGGCCTTCCAGGGCGACGTCGATGGATGGTCCGAACAGACGCTCGCGCCGAGCCGAACGGAAATCGCGCATCTGCGCGAGCTCATCGGGAAGGTGCTGCCCGCCGTGAAGGATGCGCAATCGCACCGCGCCTGGGGCGGCCTCATCGATCTCACGCCCGATGCGCTGCCGGTGCTCGATGCGCCGGAAGAGATCCGCGGCCTCGTTATCGGTGCCGGGTTTTCAGGACACGGATTTTGCCTTGGCCCGATAAGCGGTGAGGTCTTGGCCGATCTCGCGCTCGGCCACAAGCCGCGCCACGAGATTTCGGCGTTCCGCCTCGCTCGCTTCGCGTCGGCGGAGCGGCGGGCGCCTGCCGCGCTCAGCTTGCACGGGTGAGACGATGATCGCTCCAGAAGGTCGGGTGGTCCTTGTCTCCGGCGCCAATCGCGGCATCGGCTTTGCGATCGCCAAGACGCTCTACGACAAGGGATATACGGTGAGTCTCGGCGTTCACGATCCGCACGGCTTGACCGCCGCGATCGCGCATTGGAACGATCTTCGCGTGCACACCGCCCATTACGAGGCGACGCAGTGGCACACGCATGAGGCCTGGGTCGAATCCGTGATCGAGCGCTTCGGCCGGCTCGATGGCCTCGTCAACAATGCGGGGGTCAGCTCACGCGGCACCATCCGCGACATCGACGAGAAGGAGCTCGACAGGGTCTTCGCGGTCAACTGCAAGGCACCCCTCAACATGATCCGCAAGGCCTTGCCGCATCTGGAAGCGTCGGGCGCGGGGCGCATCGTGAATGTCGCCTCCCTTTCAGGCAAGCGCGTGAAGAACGACAATGTCGCATACGCCATGTCGAAATTCGCGGTCGTCGCGCTCACCCATGCGGTGCGCCGCCTCGGCTGGGAGAAGGGCGTGCGTGCGACGGCGCTGTGCCCTTCTTTCGTGCGCACCGACATGACGGCCGGCGCAACACAGATTTCGGCCGAGATGATGACCAATCCTGCGGACCTCGCCGAGCTTGTCGCGACCGTCATCGCCTTGCCGAACACGGCCTCCATCGCCGAGCTCCTGGTGAATTGCCGGTTGGAGGACATGGTGTAGGTGAGCTGTCGTGCTTCAAAATTTCAGGCTGCAGGCATCGTTATTTCGAATGCCGCCCCGTTTCGTGATGGGAGCAAGCGAATCCTGCCCCGATGGGATTGCAGGAGAGAGCGCACAATGTGAAGGCCCATTCCGGTTCCTCCGGATTCGCGCCGTGTCGTAAAAAAAGCGTCGAAAATCCGATCGCGATTGGCGCTGGAAATTCCTGTTCCGTTGTCCACGACAGTCACAATAACCAACTGTTCCTCGCTCTCGACGTCGATACGCAGTTCCGTCGACCCGTGGCGCGCGGCATTGTCGGCAAGATGCGAGAACAGGATCACTCCGTTCTCTTGCGAGAGCGCGAGGGGCCTTTGGGTGCCCATTCTCCAGCGTATGTCGAGATTGGGAAAAGCGGCATTCACTTCTCTTGCGACCGCCTCGACTGTCGTCTGACCGATGGCTTGTGGATTCTGCACCTGGGCGAGATCGCGCAACCGTTGGAGAAGAGCCGTGAGCCGCCGCGTGTCCCCAATGATGTTCTCGAGGAACCGACGACGCTGCGCCTCATTCATGCTCGGTGCCGCCCCACTTGTGTCGTCGTGCAGGAGTTCGGCGGCGCCCTGGATGGCAGTCAAGGGAGATTTGAGCTCATGTGATACATGAGCCGCGAAATTGACGATGTAGGTCGAGCGTTCCGATAACCGCCGCGCCATCTCATGAAAGCTTCGCGAAAGACTTGCGATCTCGCGCGTGCCGAAACTACGTATGGGCTGATTCGTTCGTGTCCCATCGCGACCGAGCTCATGAGTCTGTCGAATGAGAGACTGGATCGGGCGAGAAATCGCTCTCCAGAAGAGAAAGCCGATCACCAGGATCACGGCCAGAACGGAAGCGCCCGCGAGGACAACCTTGTTGCGCTCGGCGTAAAGGCTCCGAAAAATGTTGTTCGGCGTGCGTGACGCATAGATTACCCCTGCAATTCGCCCTGCGACAATGACGGGCATCGCCGCGAAGATACGCACGCTCGTGCCGCGGCTCATCGAATAGAGAGGCGGCGGGGGATCGTTCGAGACGCGGATGCGTAACACGCTGCGAAAATCACCCCGAAGAGCCATCGCCACTTCCTCGATATGCGCGAGCGAGCGTCCAGCCTCCTCTCCCCCGGCAATGACGACACCATTCGGGTCAATGATACGGAAGCCGGCGAGCGTCACCTCCTGGGCCTTCTTGGCGATCGCGTAGACATCGGCTCCGATCCT
>JAFBAK010000005.1 GCA_019247795.1 Hyphomicrobiales bacterium
ACTTCGGCAAAGTCGTCGTGCATGGCCATACACCCGTTCTCCAGCCGGAATTCCGCCCCAACCGGATCAACATAGACACTGGGGCCTACGCGACCGGCCGCTTGACCTGCCTGATGATCGAGCGGGACGGAATTTTCGTGCTCTGAATACCGCCTTGCCGATTTCATCCGAAAGATGCGAATCCTCCCCGGTCGACAGTAATAGGTCGAGTACTCACGTGAGATAGTACTATTCGAGTGCTTGCTTATCGATGACCTGCTCCTCATAACGCCCTGTGCGTCCTTCCTTTACGGCCGATCACGCTGCCGGCAAATGAACATACTTCGGCATATGCATGAATCAGAATTTTTTTCATCTGCACCTCGTCTCGGATGGTGACGAGGAGGGGCTTCATGCCGCGGGACAGGCGCTGGCGAAGCTCTACCCGCAGGTTTCGATCATCGAGCACATCCATCCCCTGGTGCGCACGCCGGATCGGTTCCGCGAGCTTGGCGCAGCGCTCGAGCGTGAACCCGGGATGGTTCTTTACCGAATAGCGGACCCTGCGATCGCCAATCGGGTGGAGCGCAAATGCCGGACGCTGCGCTGCCCTTCTCTGTCGCTTCTCAAGCTCAATTCCAGCGCGGGCGCTCCCGAGCCCCAATCCGCCTATGGTGAGATGATCAATCTCCATCTGCAGAGAAGGCCACGCGCAGCCTTTCGTGTCACCGCCACGGCACTGGCGGTCATTCTCGCGATTGCCGCCGTGTGGATCTTGTCCGCCGAAGCTCTTCGCCCGCGGCTCGCCTCCTTTCCGGCAGCGGCCGCGGCCGTGACCGCGACACCGATCGAGCGCGACCGGGCGGAGACGGCAGCGAGGGTCGGTCTCGTCCGTGGCGACTTGTGGGCCGAATACGCGATGACGCTCGTTCCGCAATTGCCGCAGGAGATCATCAAGGGAGGCACCATAGGGGGGCACTTGGCCGAACTCTCCGGGAAAGGCGCCGAACGTGCTGCCGGTCTTTCTCCACATGATTCGAGGATCTGGCTTCTCCTCGCGGCCGTGGCTTCGCAGCTCGACCGAACTGGCCGCGAATCCGAAGGCGCGCTCGGGATGTCCTACTATACAGGGCCGAACGAGCTTGCCCTGATTCCGTTGCGCCTCTCCATCGCGACCCGGTCAAGCGCCATAGGTGATCCCGATTTCCAGCTTCTCGTCGCTCAAGAGATCCGCACCGTTCTCACGCGAAAGCCGGATCTGAAGCCTTGGATCCTTGTTGCCTATCGGAATGCGTCACCTGAAGGTAGGAGCTTCTTGGAAATGACGGTCGGAGCGCTTGATCCGGCTCTGCTCGCAACTCTTCGCGCCTCGTCCCCAGCCAAGTAGCTCGATCAATAATGCAACGGAACGCCGTAGGATTTGACGGAGTTTGTCATCGGAGAATGAGGAGCGATTTTGAACTGGCGAGCATTGCATGGCGCCGCGGGCAAATTGGAAAGGTTATCTCAAGCTCGCCGAGCTTACATGCACGGTGTCGCTCTACACGGCCGTGTCGACATCCGAACGCATCGTCTTCCACACCCTCAACCGCGAGACAGGTCACAGGGTCCGCCGACAATTCATCGATGAGGAGACGGGCAAGCCCGTCGAGTCCAACGATCAGGTGAAGGGCTACGAGACGGCCAAAGGCGAATATGTGACGCTCGAGCCCGAAGAAATCGCTTCCGCTCTTCCCGAAAGCGACAAGACTCTGGCCTTTGAGGCTTTTCTAGAATGCGACGCGATCGACGACCTTTACTTTGATCGCCCCTATTACCTGGGGCCGAGCGATGAGGTCTCCGAAAAAGCATTCGCGGTCATTCGTGAGGGCATGCGCGAGAAGAAAGTTGCGGGCCTGGCGAGGACAGTGCTTTTTCGCCGTTTGCGCACGCTTCTCATTCGCCCCTATGGCACCGGAATGATCGCGACAACGCTGAACTTCGATTACGAGATCCGCTCGCCGCAAGAGGCTTTCGCCGATATTTCAGACCGGAAGATCAAGGGTGAGATGCTCGATCTCGCCAAGCACATCATCGACACGAAGCGAGGCAAATTCGATCCGAGCCAGTTCGAGGATCGCTACGAGACGGCTTTGGCGGAGCTCGTGCGCGCCAAGCTCGAGGGCAAGCCGATCGAAGTTCGTAAACCCGAGCCCGCGTCGAATGTCGTCGACCTCATGGAAGCATTGAGGAAGAGCGCCGGCGCGCTTGCGGGCTCCGCGGGCAAGACGCAATCTCCGCCCTCCAAGGTCAGGCAAAGGAGCGAAAAACCGCGTAAAGCTTCGCGCACGCCCTCGGGCCGATCGAGGTCCTCTCCGGGCGCGCCGCATCGTCGAAAGGCGGGGTAGACCATGGCGCTCGAGGCCTATCGCCGGAAGCGCCGCTTCGGCACCACTTCGGAGCCTCGCGGGAGCGTCAAAAAACCGGCTGCCGCCGAGGACGGAGTGTTTGTCGTCCAGAAGCACGATGCTCGCCGCCTCCACTATGATTTCCGCCTGGAAATGGACGGCGTCCTCAAGAGCTGGGCCGTGACTCGCGGGCCGAGTCTCGTTCCGGGCGAGAAGCGCCTCGCGGTCCATGTGGAAGACCATCCGCTTGAATATGGTGATTTCGAGGGGACGATCCCGAAAGGCGAGTATGGCGGGGGCACCGTGATTCTGTGGGACCGTGGTCGTTGGACGCCGATCGGTGATGCGCACAAGGGCTACGCCAAGGGCCATCTCGACTTCGAGCTCGACGGCGAGAAGCTCAAAGGCCGCTGGCACCTCGTTCGCATGGGACGAAAACCACGCGAGAAACGTGAGAATTGGCTTCTCATCAAGGGGGATGACGAAGCGGCGCGCACACCCAGCGACCCGGACATTCTCGAGGAGCATCCAGAATCGGTGAAAACCGGGCGCGTAGTGGAAGAGGTCGCCGGTGAAAAGCCGGGATGGTCCTCGAAAACCGGAAGGATCAATCCGTCGGCTGCTGAGCCCGACCAGAAGAAGCGCAAGGCGGCTCCCGCGGATCCCTCGAAGCTGAAGGGCGCGAAGAAAGGTCCATTGCCGAAATTCGTCGAGCCCACGCTCGCGACCTTAGTGGACGAACCTCCCGCCGGCGGGCGCTTTATCCACGAGATCAAATTCGATGGTTACCGGCTGCAAGCGCGCATAGAGCCTGGTGATGTTCATCTCTTGACGCGCAGCGGCCTCGACTGGACCTCTAAATTCGGCAAGGCCCTTGCGAGCTCTTTCAAGGCACTTCCTGTGCGCAAGGCCCTGATCGATGGAGAACTCGTGGTGGAGAACGAGAACGGCGCCTCGGATTTCTCCGCCTTGCAAGCTGCTTTGAGCGAGGGCCGGCATGATCGCTTCGTCTTTTACGCCTTCGATCTATTGTATCTCGATGGCTACGACCTTCGCTCCGCGACGCTGAGCCAACGTAAGGAGGCGCTCGCCTCCGTCTTCGCGGGTGAGACTGGAATTTTGCGTCTCAGCGAGCATTTCGACGCGGATGGCGATGTCATCCTCGAACATGTCTGCCGCCTCGGCCTTGAAGGCGTCGTCTCGAAATTGCGCGACGCGCCATATCATTCCGGGCGCGGCAAGGATTGGCTGAAGGCGAAATGCTCGACACGCCAGGAATTCGTGATCGCCGGATATGTCCCGTCGACGACGTCGCGCAAGGCCATCGGCTCGCTTGTGCTCGGGTATCATTCGGCCGGCAAGCTCGTGCATGCCGGTCGGGTCGGCACGGGCTACACCTCCAAGGTCGCCGAGGACCTGTTTCGGCGGCTCGAAAGGATCAGGAGCGCGTCGAACCCTTTCGCCGAACGCCTCAGCGCCGATGCGGCGCGTCAGGTACGATACGTCAACCCGGAGCTCGTCGCCGAGGTCGAGTTTCGCGGCTGGACCGCGGACCACATTCTTCGCCATGCCGCGTTTCGCGGCCTGCGTGAGGACAAACCGGCAAAAGATGTCGTCGCGGAGACGGTCATGGTGAAAGCCTCTAAAAGCAGCTCCAGCACGAAACGGCGCGCTCAGAAATCGGAGGGCGTCGCCGCGAGCCCTTCGTCGAACGTGAAGCTCACCCATCCGGATCGGCTCTATTGGCCGGATGTGGGTGTCACAAAGGAAGGCCTTGCGGATTATTACACGCAGGTTTGGGATCGCATGGCCTTCTATGTGGCTAAGCGCCCGCTGGCGCTGGTACGGTGTCCAGGCGGCGTCACCGAGGAGTGCTTTTTCCAAAAGCACGCCTGGAAAGGGCTCAATCGATCCATTCGTCTCGCTCGTGACCCGCAGGATCCCTCCGGGGAACCCATTCTCAGCATCGACGATCTCGACGGGCTCATCTCTCTCGTGCAGGGAGGCGCGCTTGAGATTCACCCATGGGGCTCGACCCTCGCGAAGATCGAGGAGCCCGACATGATCATCATGGATCTCGACCCGGGCGAATCCGTCTCATGGCAGCAAGTGGCGCAGGCGGCGACCGAAGTTCGGGAGCGGTTGGGGCAGCTCGGCCTTGCCGCCTTCGTGAAAACATCCGGCGGCAAAGGCCTGCACGTCGTGACGCCCTTGCGGCCGAAAGCCGATTGGGATGCGGTAAAGGCGTTCTGCAAGGCCATGGCCGATGCGATGGCGGCAGATAGCCCGGACCGCTTCGTCGCCACGATCACGAAGTCCAAACGGCGCGGCAAGGTCCTCGTCGATTATCTTCGCAACGGGCGCGGTGCGACGGCGGTCGCCCCTTACTCCACGCGCGCTCGCCCCGGTGCTGCGGTTTCGATGCCCGTGGGTTGGGAAGAGATCGGCAGCATTTCGGGTGCCGCCTATTTCACGGTCGGGAATGCGATCACCAGGCTCACGCATTTGCGTGCCGATCCCTGGACGGAGTTTCGTGATGCAGCGGTGCCTCTCCCCACCGCAAATCGGCGAAAGCGCAAGGCGGCGTGAAGCGGTCGCCGTCGATGACCTGAATCAGCGCGACTTCTTGCGCTTTCCATCGGCATCGAGACTTTTTTTCAAGGCATCCATGATGCTGATCACGTTGCTCTGCCGCTCGGATGGAGCGTCCTTCGATCTGCGCACGAGGCGACGGCCTTTCTTTTTCGCGGCGATAATTTCGAGAAGATGCTCTTGCACCGGGTCCTGGACCAGATTTGGATTCCAAGCTTGTATCTTTTCGTCGATCACCGATTCGACCATCTGCAAGAGCTTGCTTTCTACCTTTTCGCTCTTGATTTTCTTGAAGTAGAGCTTCGGATCGCGGATTTCGTCCCCATAGTGAAGCGTCCATAAGACGATGCCGCGCTCGCGCGGCTCGAGCAGGACGGCGCGCTCGCGGCGATAGAGCACGAGCCGCGAGATGCCGACCATCTTGGTGGCCTCCATGGCGTCACGGATCACCGAGAATGCCTCTTCGCCTACCGGATCGTCGGGCATGAGAAAATGTGGGCGATCGTACCAGATCCACTCGATCGAATCCTTGGGCGCGAACACGTCAATGTCGATCGTGCGTGTGCTCTCGAGCGCCACCGATTGAATTTCATCGTCCTCGAGCGTGACGTAGTCGTCATCGCCGCGCTGGTAGCCCTTCACCTCGTCGTCCTGATCGACTTCCTTTCCGGTTTCGGAATCGATGTAGCGGCTGCGCACGCGATCGCCTGTCTTCCGGTTCAGGGTGTGGAAACGAACCTTCTCCTCCTCGCTCACTGCCGGCATCATGGCGACCGGGCAGGTGACGAGGGAAAGTTTGAGATATCCTTTCCAGAAGGCGCGAGGTGTCGCCATTTTCATCCCTCCCTGACCGCTTCAACGGGGCGCTCGCAAGCGGCGCATCGATGAAAGTCGCGGAAGCTGAGCTCTTGAAATTCATAACCGGGCAATGAAACGCGGGTTCCGCTCCGGCGGGGACGGCACCCGACGATTAGGCTCCCGATCGGTAATTATTTCTTGTGGGAATACTTCTCCAACATGCTTTATTGATCCGGGATTGTCGGACGCAACGCTTCGCCGCGAAACGAGTGCCGGGGACCTCGCCCGATGTCGACCTTCGATATGGCTTCACTCGTCTTCGTCTTCGCTGCCGGCATCGGTATCGCCAATGAGCGCTATTTGAAATGGCCACGCGTCATCGCGCTTCTGATCTGTGCGCTTCTGGCTTCGCTTCTCATCATGACGATCGGCACGTTCTTCACGTCCTCCAACCTCAAGGAGCTCGCGCAGCATCGCATCGAAGCCGCCCATCTGCCGCGCATCCTTCTCGACGGCCTGCTCGCCTTGTTGCTGTTTGCTGCGAGCCTCCATGTCGACCTTCGCGAGTTGCGGAGCCAGGCCTGGGCCGTGTTCGGCCTTGCGACGTTGGGCGTGATCGTCGCGACCGCGCTTCTTGCCTTCGGCCTCTTTGCGACGTTTCATCTGGCCGGAATCAAGATGCCCCTGGCCTGGTGTTTCGTGCTCGGCGCCGTCCTCGCGCCGACCGATGCGGTTGCCGTCGAAGGGCTGCTTCGGCGCATACGGATTCCGACTTCGCTCCGCGCACTGGTCACAGGTGAGGCCCTCTTCAATGACGGCACCGCCGTCATCCTTTTCTTCGCGGCCTTGGCTGCGACGCAAGGCCAGGCGGGAGTGGTCGGTCACGGACACATCGTGTTTTCCCTCTTCGTCGAGGGCGCCGCAGGCGTGGTGCTCGGTATCCTGGCAGGTTATCTCGCCCAGCTGGCCATGCGCCGCATCCGTGATGAGAACCTCGCTGTGACGATCTCGCTCGCCCTTGCGCTTTCCACCTACCGGTTGGCCGTGGCCTTCGGCATCTCGGGGCCGATCGCGGTGGTGGTCAGCGGCATCGTTCTCGCGAACCAGCCGGCCCGCAGCTTTGCCCTCGCGAATTTGCGCGAAAAGCTCGTCGCCTTCTGGTCGCTCGTCGATGATCTCTTGAACACCTTGCTCTTCATCCTGATGGGTTTCGAGATGCTGGCCATCGATCTGAGCCCCGCTGTTATCTTGCCGCTGCTTCTGGCAATCCCTCTCGCCTTCTTGGCGCGTCTCGTCAGCGTCTGTGCCCTCGTGCCGCTCTTGCCGCGCGGCTCGCAGGAGAAGTCGCGCGCCATCGCGGCGCTGAGCTGGCTGGGCCTGCGCGGCGGCATTTCGATCGCTCTGGTCCTGAACCTGCCCCCCACGCCTTATCGGGCGGGGCTTTCGGCGGTTTGCTACGGCGTGGTGATCTTCACGATCGTCGTGCAAGGATTGTTGACGCCTCGCGTTCTCAAGGCGCTCTACGGGGGAAAGCTCGAGCCGGCCTTGTCACCGCCGGGCCTGGAGAACGCAAAAGCCACCCGAACGTCCCGTTGAGCTTCACGCGGCGGGAGCTCCAGGTGCGGCGTGGGACGAAGGCGAGGGTGAAGAAGCGGGCGTCCCCGCGGGCGCAACCGAGGCCTTGCGTCTCGCAACGCGCCATTCCTCAAAGCTTTGCACCAGCACGAAGAAAGCCGGCACCGCCAGGACGGCCAGGCAAGTCGAGGCGATCATGCCGCTGAATACCGTGATGCCGATCGAGGCCCGCGCGCTCGCACCCGCGCCGCTCGCGACGACGAGCGGCGCCACCCCGAGAATGAAGGCGAACGAGGTCATCACGATCGGACGAAAGCGGGCGCGGGCCGCCTCCACGGCGGATTCCAGGATCGGGCGACCCTCGGCGCGCATCTCGCGGGCGAACTCGACGATCAGGATGGCGTTTTTCGCCGAAAGCGCGATGAGCAGGACGAGGCCGATCTGGACGTAAAGATTGTTTCCGATCTTGATCGCCAGAAGCACCAGCACCGGACCGACGAGTGAAAGGGGCACGGCGAGCAGCACCGAGATCGGGGCAAACCAGCTTTCGTATTGTCCGGCAAGCACGAGATAGACGATGAGGAGCGCGAGCGCGAACACGAGATAAAGCTGGTTGCCGACGATCTTCTCTTGATAGGAAATGCCGGTCCATTCGGAACCGACTCCACGCGGCAGCGTGCGGGCCGTGATCTCCTCCAGGAGCTTGATCGCCTCGCCCGAGGAGAAGCCCTGCGCCTGCAATCCGGCGACGGTTGCCGAGGGATAGAGATTGTAAAGGCTGATGAGCGAGGCGCCGAGCGTCGGCGTGACGGTGAGCAGCGTGCCGAGCGGGATCATCGCTCCGTCCGCGTTGCGCACCGTGAGCTTCGCGATGTCCTCAGGCCGCATGCGGAATTGCGAATCGGCCTGGACGTAGATTTGGAAGACCCTGCCGAAGGCGTTGAACTGATCGACGTAGCTCGAGCCGAGATAGCTCGCGAGCGCATTGAAAACCTGATCGGTCGTGACCTTGAGGGTCTGCGCCTTCACGCGATCGATCTCGACCCGATATTGCGGCACGGTGGCGCGGAATGGCGCCATCACCCGCTGGATTGCCGATTGGCTCTCGGCGGCTCGCACCACGCCATCGGTGCTTGCTTGGAGCTTCGCCAAGTCGAAGCTTCCGTCGCGCAACTCGATCTGCATCGAAAAGCCGCCCGCATTGCCGATGCCCTGGATCGGTGGCGGCGGAAGCACCAGGACACGCGCCTCGCCGACTGAGCCAAGCTCACGATTGAGCTTCGTGTAGAGCGGCAGCAAGCCTTCCTTCTTGCCGCGTTTGCCCCAATCCTTGAGCATGATGTAGGCAACCCCGGCGTTGGCGAGGGTCGCGTTGTTGTCGAGCGCAGAGACGCCCGAGATGGTGATCACCTGCTCGACGCCGGGAGTGGCCTGCGCGATACGAGAAACCTCGTCGAGCGCCTTTTTCGTCCGCTCCAGCGAGGCGCCATCCGGAAGCTGCACGGCGGCAAGAAAATAGCCTTGATCCTCGATCGGCAGAAAGCCGGTCGGCACTCGCGTCAAGCCATAGACCGCCGCCGCGATCACCACGAGCGAGACGATCACCGTGAGCCGGCTATAACTCGTGATATGCCCGACGAGCCTCGTGTAGCCGCGCTCGACCCGCCCATAGCCGGCGTTGAAAGCGCGATAGAAGGCGTTGCGTCTTTCGGGTGGAACCGGCCGGCGCAGCCAGAGCGCGCACTGCGTCGGTTTCAAAGTCGCCGCGTTGACGGCGCTCAGCAGCGCCGTCGCCGCAATCACGAGCGCGAATTGCGCATACATCCTGCCCGTCAGGCCGGGCAGGAAGGACGCCGGCAGGAACACCGCCATCAGCACGAGCGTGATGCCGATGATCGGACCAAACAGCTTGTCCATGGCGCTGATCGCCGCCTGTCGGCCCGACATGCCTTGCTCGATATTGTGCGCGGCGCCTTCGACGACGACGATGGCGTCGTCGACCACGATGCCGATCGCGAGCACGATCGCGAACAAAGTCGAGAGGTTGACGCTGAACCCGAGCGCCGCCATCGCCGCGAACGCGCCGATGATGGTCACGGGAACGGTCGTCGCCGGGACAAGCATGGCGCGCCAGTCCTGCAGGAAGAGCAAGATCACGATCAGGACCAGGACCGCCGCCTCGACCAGCGTCTTGTAGACCTCGGCGATGGATTGGCTCACGAACTTGGTCGTGTCGAACGGGATGCCGTAGACGATGCCGGGGGGGAAATCGGCCGCCAGCGCCTTCATCTTGGTGTCGACCTCATGTGCCGTTTGGAGCGCATTGGCGCCGGGCGACTGGAAGATCGCCAAGCCCGCAGCCGGCGTGCCATTCAGTTCGAAGACCTGGCCATAAGTCTGCGCACCGAGTTCCACACGGCCGATGTCGCGCACACGGGTGATCTCGCCCGAGCTTCCCGTCTTGACGATCACGTCGGCGAACTCGCGAGGCTCCGAAAGCCGGCCGGATACATCGAGCGTATATTGGAAAGCCGGTTGATTGGGCGAAGGCGGCATGCCGATCTGCCCGGCTGTGACCTGTTCGCTTTGCTGCTGCAACGCCTGGATCACGTCCTGCGCGTTCAAGCCCCGCGCCTGCATTTTCTCGGGGTCGAGCCACACGCGCATCGAATATTGTCCGGCGCCGAATACCGTGACGTTGCCGACGCCCGGCAACCGCGCGATCTCATCTTTCAGTCGCAACGTGGCGAAATTGCTGAGGTAGAGGCTGTCGTAACTCGAGTTCGGCGAGGTGAGCGTCACGATCTGCAAGATCGCCGTCGATTTCTTCTGCACGTTCACGCCTTGCGCCTGCACGGCTTGCGGCAAGGAAGCGAGCGCGCTCGACACGCGATTTTGCACCAGTACTTGCGCGAAGTTGAGGTCGGTGCCGATCTGGAAAGTGACGGTGAGCGTGTAGCTGCCGTCCGCGGCGGCGTAGGATTGCATGTAGAGCATGCCTTCGACGCCGTTCACCTGCTGCTCGATCGGCAGCGCCACGGTGTCGATGATCGTGCGCGCGTTGGCTCCGGGGTAGCGCGTGGTCACCTGGACGGTCGGCGGCACGATGTCCGGGTATTGAGCGACTGGCAATGAAAACAGGGCGACGCCGCCGATCACCAGCATCATGAGCGCAAGGACATTCGCGAGAACGGGTCTCTCGATGAAGAACTTGGAAATCATTTCGCTTCGCCGATGTCGCCGGAGCGCGCCAGCGTTTGCGGCTCGGCGTCGACCTTCTGGCCCGGAACGGCCCGCGCGATCCCCGCAACGATGACGTTGTCGTCCGCGTTGAGGCCTTGCGTGACCACGCGCAAATCCCCGAGCGTCTGTCCGGTCTCGATCTTGCGTTGCTCGACGAGCCCGTCCTTGCCCACCACGAGGAGATAGCGCCCGCCCTGATCGTTGCCGATCGCGATATCGGGAACGAGAAGCGCGTCGGGCGTTTGCGAGAGCGGCACGCGAATCCGCACGAAATATCCAGGCAGCAAGACGCGATCCCGATTGGACAGAACCCCGCGCACGCTGAGCGTTCCGGTCGAGGGGTTAACGCCGGGGTACGCGTAGTCGAGGGTACCTTTGTGCGGATAGCCTGTCTCGTTCGCGAGGCCGACCTCGACCGGGATCTGCTTCAAGTCCGTCTCGGTCATGCCGCGCTGGCGGACGCCGGCGCGCAGGCGCAGCACGTCCTGCTCCCCCACATTGAAGTTGACGTAGATCGGCTCGAGCTGGACGACCGTCGCGAGCACGGTCTGGCTGCCCGTGCCGACAAGCTCGCCAATCGAGACCTGGCGTGCCGTGACGATGCCGTCGAAAGGCGCCTTCACTTGCGTATAGCTGAGGTTGATCTCCGCCTGTTTCGTGTCCGCCTGCCGCTGCCTCTGGACGGCGATCGCCGAATCTCGCGTCGCGGTCGAGGTTTCCAGAGTGGCCTTGGAAGCGAAATCCCTGCCTTGGAGCTCCGTCTGGCGAGCGTAATCGGCTTGCGCTTGGGTGACCGTCGCATCGGCACCTGCCTCGGCCGCCTTGGCTTGCGCCAAGGCGTTCTCATACGAAGCCGGCTCGATGACGAAGAGCGGCTGGCCGGCTTTCACCATCGCGCCGTCGGTGAATTTGATTTCCTGCACGAAGCCGGCGACCCGGGCGACGAGGTTGGTCGAATTGACAGAGGCGAGATTGCCGCTCGTTTCGAGGTATCGGGTCACTTCCTGGCGCAAGGGGTGGGCCACCGAGACTTTCGGCGCCGGCGGCGGGACGTAACGATTGTCGTTGCACGCCGCGAGCGAGAGCAAAGTCGCCGAGATGACGATGGTTCTCATGCGCCCTCCTCGCGCCTTTCGCGGCTCCGGTGCCGACCTACCCGTGCATATTTCTTTTCGGCGTTTGCGATCGACGCCGTGATCCCTATCGCCGGCGCGCCGCCATCAGCACGGCTTGGCAACGCGGCGACAGCGAGGCCGCGTTCTCTCGCAGGCAAGCAACCACACGGCCGCCCCCTGGCGGCACGCCGCCGCAAAGCGCGCGATAATCGGGGCCACATGCCCCTCGAAGTACGGCGATCTCTTGCCGCGGCGACATGGGTGGGAAGGCACGGGCCGACGGCGCGGCGGGGGCGGCCGGGGCGGCCTCCGCAGGGCTCGCGCTCGGCGCCGCAGAGGGAGATGCCGGTGCCGCGGCGCTCGGCGAAGCGGCCCCCCCGCCAACCGCGCTGACGGCGCTTTGGCAGGCGGCCGAAAGCTTGCTCATATTTTTTTGAAGGCAGTTCAGCGACGCCATGCCTCCCGTGGGAACGCTCGCGCAATGGGCGCGGTAATCCGCCGCGCACGAAGATCGAATAGCGCCGATCTGGGCTTGCGTGGGTTGCTGCGCGAGCGCCGGCGTCGCCAATGCCAAGACAAGAACGAGGAACGGCGAACTCAGGCTGCGGCTATGATTCATTGTCTGACACCGTCCGGCTTGAGATATTGTCGCGTTGATGGTGCGTGGCCGCCACCCTCCTTCACTGCTGGGCGTGGGCATCGACGACTTTGCGGCAAGCTTCGCTCAACTGGTCACGCTGCTGGGAGAGACAGGCGAGAACACGACCGCCACCGGGTTTCGTCCCCTTGCAGAGTTTCTGGAAATCGGCCCGGCATGCCGCACGTTCGGCAGTTGTTTGCGCGAATGCGCTCGTCGTTAACAAGCTTAAGAACAGAAAAACGCCAAGCCCGACGCAGCGCATGTCACCCTCCCGCCAATCGTTTTGTCTGCTCAGCAAGGTCAACCTTTCGATGGAGAAATGTCAAGCGTGGGATCGACTTGCTGCAGAATAATAAAACCATCAAATGCTGACTACGAAACTAGGTCCGCGAACATTTTTCGAGACAAAATTCTTGCGAAAGCTTTCCACGCATGTGAAGTTCAACATACGGCGCTGACGTGTTCCGGTCCATGGCTCCAGCCGTCGATGAGGGTCGGGGGATGTCGATGACCGGTCAACCCCGAACGTAGGAGACGAGGATGAAGCGCTATCTTCTCATGGCTGCACTTCTCGGAGGCTATTTCGTCCTCAGTACCGGCGATGCCAATGCAGTTGTTTGCGCGCGGGGCATCTATCGTGCCGGATGTGCCGGGCCTCGCGGTGCGGTCGTGACGCATCGCGGTTATTATCCCTACTATCGCCACGGATATTATCGCCGCCCCTATCGTGGGGGAGTGGTCATCTACCGCCGGTAACCGACAAGAACCGAGACCTTCGTTGCCGCTTGGTGGTCTGCGAGACGCCGTCTTATCTTGCGCTCGCGGTGTTCGGGTCGCGTGCCCGGCCCGCGGCCGCTTGCCGGTTCGGAGGCGCTTTGTTACCCTGCACCCTCCTTGGATAGGTTGCGGCCAAACTCTGCTCGGCAGAGGAAAACCATCACATGGCGGGGATTTTAGACTTAGCGAAGAAGCGGCACAGGCTGCTTGCGGCGGCCGGAGTCGGGGCCGTCTGCGTCATCGCGGCAGGCGCGGCGTGGTACTCCGTTTTACCTAACTTCCAGTTGCCGCATGCCGCTACCGGATTCATGGCGGGCGGGCCGGCGCCGACGGGCACCAATTCCGCCGAAACGTCGTCCCCGACGACAAAGAGCGTCACTGGAACCGATGTGGCGGTCGCGCCTGCGGGCGCGATGCCTTCTGTCGCACCCGTGAACGGCGCCCCGAACGGCGCCCCTTCGATGGATGCCACAGCTAAGGCGAACGTCCCCTCGGATGCCACGCAGCAGCAGCGCCCCGAATTCGACATCGTTCGCGTCGAGCGGTCAGGTGAAGGAGTGATTGCCGGACGAGGTGCGCCGGGAGCGACGATCATGCTCAAGGATGGCGACAAGGAACTCGCACGCGCGGTCGCCGATGCCAATGGCGAGGTGGTCTTCCTGCCGCCGCCGCTGGCGCCGGGGGAACATGCACTTACGCTGCAGTCGACGCTTTCCGGCGCCGATACCGCCTCGCAAAGCGTGAAGGTCGTCGTTCCGAAGTCGGGCCAAGAGGCCGTCAAGGTCGCGCGCGCAGCGCCTGATGCGTCCGCAACCTCTGTTTCGGATGCGAGCCCATCGAAACCGCAGTCGAGCCCCGCACCGTCGGGGTCCGCTTCGACGAAATCTGCCCCGGCCGTGGCGATACGCTCTGCCCAAGCCGAAGAAGGCGGGAGCTTCTCCGTGACCGGGTCGGCGCCTCCTGGGAGCCAGAGCCGACTTTATCTGAACGGCGCCTTCGTCGGAAAGGTGATTGCCGATCTGAATGGGCTTTGGTCGCTCAAGGTCGAGAAAGGCATGCAGCCCGGACATTATGCGGTGCGAGCCGACGAGGTCGAGCCGGAGAGCGGCAAAGTCATTGCTCGCGCTGAAGTTCCCTTCGATTTCCCGGTCAAGGCTCCAGTCGCGACAGCGTCGGCGCGGGCGGAACAGCCTTCGAATGCGAGCGTGGCAGCTTCGACGGCTCAGCCGAAGGCGCAGCAGCCGGCGGCGCCCAGCGTGATCGCCAGCGCCACGCCAGGGCCGGCGGTCGCGGTCGTCAAGGAAGTGCGGACCACAACGGTGGTTCGCGGTGACAGCCTGTGGCGGATCAGCAAGAAGATGCTCGGACGCGGGACGCGCTACACGCAGATCTACGAGGCCAATGCGAGCCAGATCCGCAATCCGAGCCTCGTCTTCCCGGGACAGGTCTTCGTCCTGCCGAGCGATCCGGGTTGATCAAAGCGTCACGACCTGTCCCGAACGGATCGACTCTTCGGCCGCGAGCACGATCCTGAGGCTTTTCACCGCGTCCTCCATGGACGCACCAAGTTCGATATCCTCTTCGATCGCGCGTAGAAGAAAGCGCTGCTCGCGCTCGCAAAGTGCATCGTGGTCCGGCTCGTCCGACATGTCGATACGTTCGTCAGGACGCGACATGTCGCTGTAGTGGCGCAGGATCTGATTGGTCTTGGTGTGAAGGTCGATGTCGTCCGAGCGCCCGGCAGCCGTATGATCGCCCATCACGATCGACACAGACCCTTTCGGGCCGAACACGTCCTTCACGAAGAAGGCGGTCTCGCTGATCATCGGGCCCCAGCCGGCTTCGTACCAGCCGACCGAGCCGTCCTCGAAGACAACTTGCAATTGCCCGTAATTGTCGGTCGCGACCTCATTGGTGAGACGCGCCCCGATGGCATGCACGCGGATGGGTTTGGCCGGGGTCATTTGGCACATCACGTCCACGTAATGGACGCCGCAATCGACGATCGGCGGAAAGGAGCTCAGCAGCCTTTTGTGCCAAGCCCAGGTCTCGCCGTTGGATTGCTGATTGAGATTCATGCGGAAGACGAGCGGCGTGCCCAACTCTCGCGCGATCTCGATGAAGCGGATCCATGACGGGTGGTGACGCAGGATATAGCCGATCACCAGTTTCCGCCGGGTGCGCCTTGCGGTCGCCACGACTTTCTCGGCATTCTCGACGCTGTCCGCCAAAGGCTTCTCGACGAACACATGGGCGCCCGCCTCCATCGCCTTGATAGCGAAATCGGCGTGCGTGTCCGGAAGCGTATTGACCGATACGACGTCAGGCTCGAGGCGAGTGAGCGCCTCCTCGAAGTTTGAGAAGGTTGCAGCTGCGGCTATTGGCTCCGGCAGCTTGCGGGACGCGATGCGCCGCTCGCACACACCGACGAGCTCAAAGCCGGGGATTCGCGCATAAGCAAGCGCGTGGCTCATCCCCATATTTCCGAGGCCGACCGCAAGCACCCTCTGCCTCGCCATGGCGCTCTCCTCTCCATAACTGCGCGGGACGGCCTCGAGCCGGGGGCCATTTTTACACGGCGGCTGTCATCGCAAAAGCCTTCAACTCTCCCGATCCGGCTTCGCGACGGGCGTGATGGGCGCCTCATCAGGGGGCGCGCATAGGCGAAATGCTCCTCATGAAAATTGACCTGGCCTTCCAACGGAGACTTGGTCTAATTAGCCCCGATTGACGGGCGCGAAGGGCCCGAAAGTCGAGCTCAGCCGGACAGCGGATCTCATCGGCCTCCCAGCGAAAGGCACAGAGGATCGCATTCCTGCTTTCCCGATCTTGACGGAGTGCAGCGTGATGAGAGCAACGAAAGGCTTGCCGACTGCCTTGACGATCCTCGGGTTGGCGCTTGCCGGATTAGCAGGCGCCCTCATTGATCGCGAACCCGCGAAAGCGGCGGGGCAGCCGGAGGATTTGCCGGCCTGGGCCTATCTTTGGGCTCCCGACTTCCCATTGCCGCCCGCAGACGATCTTCCTCGCCACGTTCCAGAGAGCAGCGCGAGCTTCACGATCAGACAAGAGCAGGATCTCTTCTTTTCGCCCGACTGGCATCCCGCCGATCATCCGCCAATGCCTGAAGTGGTCGCCCATGGGGTTCCGCCCGGGGTGCGCGCTTGCGGCGCCTGCCATCGCGCGGAGGGAACCGGGGGGCCGGAAAGCGCGAGCCTCGCCGGGCTGCCCGCCGAGTACATCGTGCAGCAAGTCGCCGATTTCAAAAGCGGCGCGCGGAAATTCTCCGTGCCGGAGGGAACCTTCAAGCTCATGATCGAGACGGCGCGCGCCGTGAGCGACGACGACATTCGCGCCGCCGCGAACTATTTCTCCGCCCTTGTGCCGAAGCCGATCATCAAGGTCGTGGAAAGCGATGTGGCGCCAAAAACGAGATCGCACGCTTCTTTATCATGGTCGATCCGAGAGGCGGCAGCGAACCCCTGGGGCGGCGGATCGTCGAGGTCCCGGTGGATTTGGAGCAATTCGAGTTGCGCGATTCGCGCTCGCAATTCATCGCCTATGTCCCGAAGGGCTCCGTCGCGAGGGGCGAGGCCCTGGTCAAGGGCGACGGCGAAAATGGGGTGACGCCCTGTCGCGCTTGCCACGCGCCAGACCTCAAGGGCGGAGGGCCGATTCCCAGGATTGCCGGTCGCTCGCCGAGCTATGTCGTGCGCCAGCTTTACGACATGAAGTCTGGCGCGCGTGCGGGCGCGGCGAGCGCCATCATGCGCCCGATCGCCGAGAAGCTCTCGACGGACGACATGATTGCGGTCGCTTCTTATCTCGCGACATTGGGGCCGTGAGCAAGGATGATGAGGAGCGCTAATCGAGCCGCTATTCCAACGCAATTGTCGAGATCAGGTTGAATCGTTCGCACCAGAGCATCATGTCGGGCCGAAAGAGGTTTAATCGCGTGAAGTACCTTCGATGGGCCTCCCGCCAATAGGCGAGCGAGCGATCCCCTTCGCCTTCATCGAAGGCAAACGATGCGTTAACTTCGTCGAACTGGCGCTGCACGAGTTCGACTGTTTCCAATATGGCGCGCGGCCGGCCGGCTCCATCAAGTGCCACCATGGATTTGGCGAGCGCCGCGCCTTTGAGGCCTTCGCTGACGGCCCAACAGGTGGCGCGCTTCTTGCCCTCAAGCACAAGGGCGAGAAGCTCGTCGGCGAGTTTGGAGCTGTCGCCGAACGAGAATGTTTCGAGCTTGTGCCGATCCATGACCGCTATTTATCCCTCAGATCGAGCGGCAGCACTTCTCGGATGCAAGACCAACCTGCTCGATCTCTACGCGAACGCAAATGCAAGTTGCGCTAGCGGATCGATTCCGACGGATCGTTTCAAATCCGTCGGTAAAATCTATCCATTTTATTATAAAGTTGTGATCAGGCCTTTTCCGACGAATGGGGGCCGTTTGTCGGGCCGGACCACCAGGTGCAGACAGTTCAAGGAGCCTCATGAGCGCTGTCCTCTTGCGTCGCCCAGTTCTGAAACGCACGAGTTCCTTCTGGCTTCTCGGCTACGCTTTCCTCATGCTCTTCGTCGGTACCACCATCCCGACACCACTTTACCGTGTCTACCAAGGGGAGCTACATTTCTCCTCGGGCGTGCTCACCTTGATCTTCGCGGTCTATGTTCTCTTCCTGATTCCCTCCCTGCTCACCTTCGGTCAAATCTCGGACCGCATTGGTAGGCGCGCCGTCATCCTCCTCGGCTTCAGCCTCGGTGCGCTTGGGGCTGCGATCTTTGCCGGCGCCGAGGGGCTCGCCCCCTTGTTTCTGGCGCGGGCTTTGCAAGGAATCTCAACGGGTGTGGTGGCGGGAGCAGGCACGGCCGCAATGCTTGAGCTTGAGCCTCGCGGCAACCGGCAAAGGGCGGCCTTTGCCGTCTCTGTAGCCAATTCGAGCGGCGCGGCGCTCGGCCCGCTCTTCGGCGGGATTCTCGCCCAATATGGCCCTTGGCCGACAAGGCTTCCTTATCTCATCTATCTTGTGCTCATGCTGCCCATAGCGGCGCTTGGCTTCATGCCTGAGACAGTCTCGCAGCGCCGTCCCTTCGCGCTCGAGCTTCGCCTGCCGGCCGTGCCGGCGGAGATCCGTACGCAGTTCGCTTTCGCCTCGGCGGTCTCCTTCACCGTCTGGGCCGCGGCAGGGCTGTTTCTCACGCTCGCCCCCGGCTATGTGCAGCTTTTGCTCGGGCTCGGCAATTTGGCCATCGGCGGCGCCTTCGTCTCGCTGATGCTTTTCGCCTCGTCAGGCGCGCAAGTCCTGTCCCGACGTCTCACCCATAAAGCTTCGATCACGATCGGTCTCATCCTCTTGCCGATCGGTCTCGCGAGCCTTGCGCTGGCGAATCCGTGGCAAAGCGGCGCGATGCTTCTTGCCGGCGCGCTGATCGTCGGCGCGGGCCACGGCTTTGGCTATCTGGGCGCCATGGTCCTGATCAACAGGCTCGCCCCGGAAGCTCGACGCGCCGAAGTGGCCTCGGGCTTCTACATCGTTTCATATCTGGGCGTGGCGGTCCCGGTGATCGCCGTCGGCTTCGGCGCCCAATGGTTGGGCCTCCTTATGGCGGTGGCCATGTTCTCGGGCGTCGTCGGCCTCCTGGCCCTCGTGCTGCTTGCCGCTTGCGGTCGTCTCGCTTCGTGTGCGTCAAAGCCGGCGGCGTGAGTTGGCCGGGTTCAGAGAGCGAGCGTAGCGAGAGGATGGTTGGTGCTCTCCGCCCAGCCGTCCTTCATTTCGGCAGGTTAAGCGCCGTCGCATCCACGTAAGGCTTGAGCAACGCATTCGCATTGGCCTGCGCAGACTTGGCGGCTTCGGTCGGCGTCTTTTTTCCGGAGAGCATCGCCTGCACCTCATCCTCGAGCGCCTTGCGAACCGCGACCGTATTGTAGGTCGCAAACCAGGGCTTGGCGAAGGCGAGCTGCTCGAGCGCGACCTTCGCATCCGGATTCTTGTCGAGGAACTCCTTCATTTCGGGGAGCTCGTAGGCGGCCTTCACCGGCGCAAAATATCCAGTGAATCGACTCCATCCGCCCGAGATTTGTGGGCTCGTAAGCCATTTGATGAGCTTCCACGCCGCTTGCTTGCGCTCTTGTGAATTGCCCTTGGGAATGATCAGTGACGCGCCGCCGATCGGCACCGCGTTGCGCACGTTTCTCGGAATGAACGCAACTTTGAACGGCGTCTTCATGTTCTGCCGAATGAAGGACAGGGAGCCGGTCGAGGAGACGATCATAGCGACTTGCCCGCCGAAGAACGCATTGTTCATGGCCGGCGTCTGGATCGTGCCCTCGGGCATCACCTTGAATTTGTGCACGAGATCATCGACGAAAGTGAGCGCGCCAACGGTCGAGGGCGTGTCATAATAGATTTCGCCGCCCCAATCCGGGTTGTAATATTGACCGCCATTCGAAAGCGTGAGCGCCGAGATCGTCCAGCCGAGAATGTCGTAGGTGCCCGGCAGCATGATGCCGTAGCGCGTTGTCTTATCGCCTTCGTGGCGAGTGAGTTTCTTCGCGTCCTCGACCCACTCCTCCCAAGTGGTCGGCGGCTTGTCCGGGTCGAGCCCCGCTTCCGTGAAAGCCTCCGCATTGTAGTAAAGCAGCGGTGTCGAGTTCTGGAACGGCACCCCATAGATCTTGCCGTCGACACGCGCATTGCCTGAAAGCGCCGGCCAGAATTCGCCCATGAAATCTTCGGGCGTCTTGCCTTCCGCGCGCACGAGCGGATCGAACGGATCCACTAGATCATCGATATGGTATTGCGTGATGAAGTTCGCGCTCATCAGCGCCACCGCCGGTGGCTTGCCGGCCTTGATCGCCGCGCGCGTCTTGATGTCGGTCTCGTCATAGGTGCCCGTATAGGCGGCCGTCACCTCGATGTCGGGGTTCTCCTGATTGAAGCGCGCCACGAGATTCTGCATCTCCTTGGCCAGCGCCCCATCGACCGGCACCGGGAAGAAGAAGTCGATCCGGGTCGCAGCCACAGCCGTGGTCGCCGCCATCGTCAGCAACGCGCCGGCAAGAGCCATCGATCTCACGAGCCTCATGCACGCTCTCCTATTTGATGCCGGTGAAGAGAAAGGAATTCACGAATTGTCGCTGGAACAGTGCGAAGGCGACGAGAAGGGGACCGGCGACCAAAAGGGTCGCAGCGGCGACGAGCCCCCAATCCGCCGCCTGCTCGGCTGAGCGCACGAAGGAAGTGAGGCCGACGGTGAGCACCATCTTGTCGGGGCTGTCCGTCACCATCAGCGGCCAGAGGAATTCGTTCCAGTGGGACGTAAGCGAGACGATCGAGAAGGCGATGAGCCCTGGTCGCGCCAAGGGCACCAGCACGAGGCGGATCATTTGTGCGAAGCTTGCACCGTCCAGGATGGCGGCTTCTTCGAAATCACGCGGGATGGTCTTGAAGGTCTGGCGCATCAGGAACACGCCGAAGGCCGAGGCGAAATAAGGCGCCATGATGCCGGGCAGGCTGTCATAGAGCCCGAGCCTCACGATCATGAGCGTGTTCGGCACGATCAAGATGGGTGGGGCGAGCGTCAGCTGCAGAAGGAAGAGGTAGAAGAGGAGGTTCTTGCCGCGAAACTCCATCCGGGCAAAGGCGTAACCCGCCAGTGTGATGGTGACGAGCTGCACCATGAGGATGCCGAGCGTGACGAGCAGCGTGTTGACATACCAGCGCACGAAATCGCCTTGCGCGAAGGCGTCGGCGAAATGCGCGTTCGTCGGCTTGAAGTCAGGCATGAGCGAGGCCGCGTCCGTCGAGCCGAAAGGGATGTCGCGCACCGAGGCGACGAGCATCCACAGAAGCGGCGTCGACCATATAAGTGCGAAGCCGCAAAGGAGCGCGACGGCGAGGAGGCGGAGCGTCCGGCGCGGTGCGGGAAAGCGGGCCCTTCGCGTCTTCATGATTCGTAATGCATGCCGCGCTCGAGCGTCCTCAGGGACGCGACGGAAAGCGAGAGCAGAGCTGCGACCGAGATCACGGTCGCCGCAGCCGCGCGTCCGCTGTCGCCTTGCTGGTGGGCTGCCTGGAAAATGTAGTTCAAGATGATATTGGTCGAATCCGACGGTCCGCCACCGGTAAGCACGATCACATGATCGATCTGGGTGACCACATTGATGATCGCGATCACCAGGATGAAAGCGAGCGTCGGCTTCAAGAGGGGCAAGGTGATGCGAAAGAAGCGGGAGACCGGGCCAGCTCCGTCGAGCTTCGCGGCCTCGTGCAACTCGGGCGCGATCGCCTGGAGCCCTGCCAGCACGAAGAGCATGTAGTAGCCCGCATTCTTCCAGATGCTCAGACCGATGATGGCATAGAGCGCGGTGTCGGGACTGCCGAGCCAGTTTGTCGCCGCGATGCCGAGCTTGGCGAGATGGTGATCGAGAAGACCGACGCCCGGCATCAGCACGAAGGCGAAGAGCGTCGCGACCGCAACGAGCGGCAGGACGACAGGAAAGACGATCATCGTGCGCAGCAATGCATTCAAGCGCGTCGCCTCTTGCAAAGCCACACCGAGAACGACCGCGAGAATGATCGACGGGGCGACGGTGCCGAGACCGTAGACGAGATTGTTCCACAGTGCCTTCCAGAAGGAGGCATCTGCAAAGAGCCGCTGGAAATTGCCGAGCCCATATCCGATGGGCTTGCCGCCGAAGCCTTCGAGGCTCACGGCCTGCGTCAAGGCTTCGAGGATCGGCACATAGGTAAAGAGGAAAAGGAGAAAGAACGAGGGCGCAAGGAGCCAGAAAGCGAGGCTCGTCGAGATGGCGCTGTGGGTGCGCCGCGCTTGCGCCGGCCGCTCGAGCCGGGGCGCGAGGATCGCCGCTTCGGTGAGCGCCTGTGCCATCGGCGCGGAGATTCCCTGCGCTGTGCGACGCGACGATGACACTCAAACCTTCCCATGTTGGCGGCCCGGCCGCGGACCATGGTTCCATCTGTCCGAAAGCCGGGCCGGACTCATGATACCGGATCGATTTTGGGTGGACCATCCGCGCAAATCAATCGGTGACACTTTGTCCGGAAAGGGAAGCCACCTTGCCGACGAGAATCTCTTTCATCGACACATCAGAGCATGAAGGGTTTCCGTTTTCGAGCCGGATCGTGATTCGGGTGAAGCGCGGCGCGGCTCGAGGTGGGGCTTATCGGAGCGGCGGGAAGGACTCGCTGGCATTTGCGAAGCTTTTACGAGCTCGCGATACGAAGGAAGGGTGCATCAATTGGCGTCCGCCCTATGAATGTCGAGCCTGCCTCATCTCCAAGCTTGAGCTTTCGTGAAGCTCGAAACCGCAAGTCGCGCGAGCGTCTCGAGCGCGCGCTTCCGGCCATTTTCCCGGCCGCAGTGCTTCAGCGGGCCTTGAATCGACCTCTCGTGCCGCCGCTACCGCGGCTCGCGATCGATGGATATTGGCGAGCTCACCCTTTCCGCGCTGATCGCCTGGCGCGATCGCTTGCGGCACGCAGCGGTGCGCCGAAAGGGTGGAGGTGGTCCCTCGCCCTTGGCGAGCAGCGCGAGGCCGACGGTTCTGGAGCAACGCAGAGCTTTCGAGCCCCGCCTGCGCCCTATCGCGAGAAGAAATTCGCGATCGGCAAGGGAAATTGCTGCGTCTGCGGCCAGCCGGTCTATCGCTTCGGTTGGCATCGGGATCTGTGGGGCATGGGCCCAAACCGCAATGCCGAATGGCACGCGGCGTGCGTCGCGGCGTGGCGGTTATGGAACACGCCAAGCGACCAGGCGGCCATGCTCAAGCGAGTGCAGGGCCGTCGTTGTGCCGAGAGCGGCAAGAGACTTTGGCGCGATGCCGAGGTCGATCACAAGGTGCCGCTCTTCAAGGTTTGGCGCGAGCACCGCGACACGCAATGGCCCCGACTCCTCGAGTTCTGGGGACTTCCCAATTTGCGGGTGATCAACCGCGATGCCCATGCCCTGAAATCGGCCGAAGAGGCGAAAATGCGCCGGGTGCCGGTCACGGCGTGCGTGCCAAATCGATCGACTGTCCGCGAACTTCTTGAATCGATCGCGGTGGCCCAGATCGAGCCTCGCCTCAAATGCGTTTGGAAACCGGGCACTGATGAGCCTGGGGCCGGATAGAGCATGCTCGAAAAGCTTGTGCTCGCCAATGGGCAGGAGCGGCCATCGGGCCTGCCGCGTCGGTTGCTTGGCGGGTGTCATCATTTAAACGAAGGCAGGCCTAGGCGGCGCAAGAGTCCCGCGAATCGACCGTCGGAGCGAAGAGGATCGAAACCCGGACGTTTCAGGATCGAGGGGTTGAAACGCGACTGATAGGCTTTCTCGAGCCAGAGCATCGCTTGTTTGTGGTCGCCGAGCCCGACATAGCCGAGCGCGATATTGGCGTGTGAGGGAGAGTGCTGGCTTTGCTTCGTGACGAGCTCCCTCACGATGCACTGCGCCTCGTCCTTGCGTCCCGATAGGGCGAGAGCGTGAGCCAGGTTCGAGGCGAAGACCGGCTGGTTTCCTCCAAGCGCGACCGCGGTTCGAAATTCGGCGATCGCCTCGTCGAGCTTCTTTTGTTGCGTGAGCGCTTGGCCGAGTTGGTAATGGCCGAGCGCGAAATTCGGATCCATGTCCAAGATGCGCCGACTCTGCTCGAGGCTCTCCTGGTCGAGCCTCGCGACGCAAAGTGCATCGGCGAGATCGGCGCCGATGCTGAGCGAAAGCGGGTCGAGGCTCGCGGCCTTTTGCAGCTCGGCGAGCGCCTCGCGATTGTTGCCGGTGACGATGAGATGCCAAGCGTACCATTGATGCGCCGTCGCATAGCTCGGGTTGAGTGCGATCGCCCGTTTGTGCTCGATCTCCGCGAGGCTCCAATCCCAGAAATAAAGGTCCAGCGCGAGGGCAAGGGACGCATGCGCCTCGCCCAAGGTGTCGTCGAGCGCGAGCGCCTTATCGGCCGCTGCCTTCGCGCGCGGAAAGGCATCTTTCGGCGCGAGCACCCCATGCTGCCAATCTCCCGAAAGCGCGTAGGAATCGGCAAGGCCCGCAAAAGGCTGCGCGTAGCTCGGGTCGGCCGCAATCGCTTCGCTGAACCAATGGATCGCCTTTTGCAGGCCATCCACGCTGCGCTTGTTCCAGAAATATCGCCCGCGCAGATACGCCTCGTAGGCTGAGGGCTCTATTCGCTTTCCTGGATCGAGTCGCGCCTCTTCGCGCTCGCTCAAGGTCGCGTGCACCTGCTCGGCGATGTGGCGCGCGACCTTGCGCTGGAGCCCGATCGTCTCGCCGAAATCCTCTTCATAGCTTCTTGCCCAGATGCGCTTATCGGCCGGCGCCTCGATCAATTGGGCGGCGATACGTACCCGCCCGCCCGAGCGTAGCACGGTGCCTTCCACGATCGCCTCGACGCTGAGCTCGCGCGCGATCTCCGGCAACGGTTTGCGGACGCTCTTGTAGCTCATCACCGAGGTCCGCGAGATCACTCGCAAGGCGCTGATCTGCCCAAGGCCCATGATGAGCTCATCCGTCATGCCGTCGGCGAAGTAATCCTGCGAAGCATCGCCTGAGAGATCCTCGAGCGGCAGCACCGCGATGGATTGGACCTTCGCGGTAGGCTGCGGCGCCGGCTGGTCGACCACCTTTACGTCGGCGAGGAAGCGGTAACCTCGTCGCGCCACCGTCTCGACGAAGCGTGGGTGGGTTGCCGAATCGCCCAGCGCCTCGCGGACCTTGCTGATCGCCTTGTTGATGCCGTGGTCGAAATCGACGACGGTCCTGCTCCAGAGCCGGTCGCGCAACTCTTCTCGGGTGACGAGTTCGCCTGGCCTTTCGAGCAACATGGCAAGGACCTGGACGGGTTGTTCTTGCAGGCTTTGACGAAGCCCACGCCTGGTCAATCCGCCGGTCCGAAGATCGAGCTCGAAGATTCCAAATCGGTATGA
>JAFBAK010000040.1 GCA_019247795.1 Hyphomicrobiales bacterium
GGCGCCTTCTTTCTTCAGGCGACGAGCGGCACGGCGCACCGCGTCGAGATCGAGCGGCTCGACGACATTGCCGTCGCGGTCGAGACGTTCCTTGACCTCGAGGCGCCGCCGCCTCGGGACCAAGGGTTCGGGGTAGCGCAGGAACAAATCATAAATGTCATAGCGCTGCTCGGTGCCCATCTCCAGGATGTCGCGAAAGCCCTCCGTCGTGATGAGGCCGAGCACAGCGCCGCGGCGCTCGATGAGCGCATTGGTGACGAGTGTCGTGCCGTGCACGATGGTATCGACGTCGGAGAGCGCCACTCCCGCACGAGTGAGAAGCTCTTCAATCCCTTCGAGCGCGCCGACCGAGGGATCCTGTGGGGTCGTGAGAGATTTGTGAAGATCGATTTGCGAGCGCGCCGGGTCGAGAAGGATGAAGTCCGTGAAGGTGCCTCCGATATCGAAACCGATCCGGTAGCCGCCGCTCACTTCCGTCATCACCTTCTCCCTTCCGCACCGCCCTCGACATTCCTCAGATAGAAAAAAATCCCGACTTGTCTTGCTCGCTCATCACGGCGCGGCCCCATCACTCCCTAAAACAAACGCGCACTCGATGAGCGTATTCCCCGATAGATCATCCCGAGCCGGAAAGTCGTGCGAGACCGTATTCTGGCTTAACGTCATGGAACTTGATGTCACTTCCTCGCCTAAACGCCCTTCATGCGCCGCCTTTGCGCGAGCGTCCGCAGCCGCAGCGCGTTGAGCTTGATGAAGCCGCCGGCGTCGCGGTGATCATAGGCGACCGCACCTTCCTCGAAGGTGACGAGCTCCTTGTCATAAAGCGAAAACGGGCTTTCGCGTCCGATCGTCCAGGCCGAGCCTTTGTACAGCTTGAGCGTCACCTGGCCGGTGACCGCGCCTTGGCTCTTGTCGATCAGCGCTTGAAGCATTTCGCGCTCGGGCGAGAACCAAAAGCCGTTGTAGATGAGCTCCGCATATCGCGGCATGATCTCATCCTTGAGATGGGCTGCGCCGCGGTCGAGCGTGATGCTCTCGATGGCTCGATGCGCCTGCAAGAGGATCGTGCCGCCCGGCGTCTCATACATGCCGCGCGACTTCATGCCGACGAAGCGGTTCTCGACGAGATCGAGACGGCCGATGCCGTTCTCGCGGCCGAGCTCGTTGAGCCTTCCCAACAGCGAAGCCGGCGAGAGCTTCTTGCCGTCGATTGCGACCGGATCGCCTTTCTCGAAATCGATCGTGATGACGGTCGGCGCGTCGGGCGCAGCCTCGGGGTCGATGGTGCGTGAATAGACGTAATCGGGAACCTCGGTGGCGGGGTCCTCGAGGACCCTTCCTTCCGAGGAGGCGTGCAACAGATTGGCGTCGACCGAGAACGGCGCCTCGCCGCGCTTGTTTTTGGCGATCGGGATCTGATTTTTCTCGGCGAAGTCGAGGAGCGCGGTGCGGCTCGCAAGGTCCCATTCCCGCCAAGGCGCGATCACTGTGATATCGGGCTTCAACGCATAATAGGCGAGCTCGAAGCGCACTTGGTCATTGCCCTTGCCGGTGGCGCCGTGGGCGACGGCATCGGCGCCGGTTCTCTCGGCGATCTCGATCTGCTTTTTGGCGGTTAGGGGTCGGGCGATTGAAGTGCCCAGGAGATAAAGCCCCTCATATTGGGCATTCGCTCGAAACATCGGAAAGACGTAATCGCGCGCGAATTCCTCGCGCACGTCCTCGATGAAGATGTTTTCGGGTTTGATGCCGAGAAGAATGGCCTTCTGGCGCGCGCTCTCCAATTCCTCGCCTTGTCCGAGATCGGCCGTGAAGGTCACGACTTCGCAGCCATAGGTGCTCTGCAGCCATTTCAGGATGATCGAGGTGTCGAGGCCGCCCGAATAAGCGAGCACCACCTTCTTCACGGCTTTTTTCGTCATAAGGCAATTTCCTTGGTTGCGGCCGCTTCTACGCATGGCTGCGCGAGGGAAGCAAGCGCGGGCGCGCGGCCGAGCGCAGGGCCCCTGAAAGGCTTTTGCCGTTCACACGCGCGAAGTGCGGATGTGCCGAAAACAAAACGAGGCCATCGGTCGCAGCAGGATGAGAGCCGAGTTGTAGTATGATTGTTTGCGTCGCGTTGATTCGTTCGCGTTGAGGGGGGCCAATTGATGCGAGGATCATCATGCGCATATTCGCGGTTGCAGCCATGCTTGCGTTCGCCACGCCGGCGAGCGCTCACGACTATTGGTCGGACGGGCGCAGAGTTGATCCGGTCACCAAGAATTTGTGTTGTTCGGGCGCCGACACGAAGGAGCTCGACCCGTCACTGGTGAAGCAGGAGAAAGGGGGCTATCTCCTGATCGACACGAACGAGTTCATTCCATTCGAGCGCGTGCAGCCCTCGCCCGACAGCGCCATTTGGGTGTCGCGTTGGGGCGGCACGAGCAAGTGCTTCTTCTACCCAATGGCCTATTAGATGAGAGCGTGACGATCGCATCCAAAGCCGGCATGCTCTAACACGGGGCGCTAGGCGGATCCTCGCGGAGAAAGCGCTCAATACCGCTCCAAGGGGCGCCCGGTCGTCTCCGCGAGCTTCTTCTTCGAACGCGCTCCCGTCGGCGCATAATATCCGGCCGCCTTCTTCGCCTCGATCTCGACCGAGGCGTCTTGCGGCACAAGCCCGTCGGGAATGGGGACCCGGTCAACGATCTCGATGCCCGATTTGACGAGCGCGTCATACTTCATGTTCGACATCGAGACGAAGCGGTTGATGCGCGTCACGCCGAGCCAATGGATGACGTCGGGCATCAACTCCTGGAAGCGGGCATCCTGCACGCCCGCGACGCACTCGGTGCGCTCGAAATAGGTGGCCGCCGTGTCGCCGCCCTCCTGGCGCTTTCTGGCGTTGTAGACGAGAAATTTCGTGACCTCGCCAAGCGCGCGGCCTTCCTTGCGATTGTAGACAATGAGCCCCGCGCCGCCGCGCTGGGCCTCGCTCACGCACTCCTCGACACCGTGCACGAGATAGGGCCGGCAGGTGCAGATATCCGAACCGAACACGTCCGAGCCGTTGCACTCGTCATGAACGCGGCAGGTGAGGCTGCGGCGCTTATCCGTCAGCGCCTCGATCTCACCGAAGATGTAAAGGGTTGCGCCGCCGATCGGAGGCAGGAAGACGGAGAGATCGGGGCGGGTCACGAGTTCCGGGAACATGCCGCCGGTTTGCTCAAACAGGGTGCGGCGCAGCCGCGATTCGGGGACGCCGAAGCGCGCGGCCACGCCCGGCAGGTACCAGACCGGATCGATCGCCACCTTGGTGACGGCGATCTCGCCGGATTTTTTGAGGATTTTTCGATCCGGCCTCAGGCGCTTTTCGGCGAGCGCCGTCGCAATTTCGGGAAGGTTGAGCCTTGCCTTCGTCACTGCGATCGTCGGCCGGACATCGAGCCCCTCGGCGATCTCCCGGGCGAAGACGTCCTGCGCCACATGGCCGAAGGGGTCGAGCGAAACGATCTTGCCGGGCTCGTGCCATTGCGGATGAGGTCCGATCGCGACAGCCGGGCTCGTATTGGTGAGATCGGGTTTGGCGAGCGGGTTAAGCGCGCCGGACGAGACCGCGAGCGCCCGATAGAGACCGTAGGCTCCCCCATGCGCGCCGATCACGTTGCGATCGGACGGACGCGTCGTGGTGCCGATGAGAGGTCCCCGTTCGGCCGCCGTCGCCGCGCCCCAGCGAATGGGGCTGCGCGGCGCGATGGCGCCAGGCTCGGGGTGCGAGGTGAGGCGAATATGCTGGGATCGATTCGGCGTGGTCATCGCGAGGGACCTTGGCAAGCCGGTTGTGCGGTTTCGAATCGATCAGGCCCTCCAGCGGAGCGGGAGGGCCTGGCGCCTCGGCACAACCGTCAAGTTGCAAACAACCATGGTCGCGCTATTGCGCCTCGGCGTCAACTCTCACAGGATTTATCGTTTATTTTCTTACCTTTGCACTACACCCATGCCCTTCGCCGTGAGCTCAGCCTCGATCAGGGCGCGGGCTTCCGGGTTCTGCAATTCGAACTCGATGTCGATGGCGGTCGTCTTGGCAAAAGGCGACGCAAAGATCCGGTCATGCCAGACCTCGACGATATTGCCGCCGTGTTTGGCGATGATGGAGGTGATCTCGGCCAGCTCTCCGGCGGCATCGAGCGTGGTCACGGTGAGCCGAACGAGACGACCCCGCCGGGCTAGGGACCGGTGCAGTACTGAAACCAGGAGTTGCAGGTCGATGTTGCCGCCGCAGAGAACGGCGCCGACCTTGCGTCCCGCGAAGAGCTCCCGCTTGGCAGCGATCGCGGCGACGCCCGCCGCACCTGCGCCCTCGGTCAGCGTCTTCTCGATCTCGAGAAGGAGCGCCACGGCATCCTCGATGGCGGACTCGGGCACGACCAGCATCGCGTCGACCTTGGCGCGCACGATCTCACGCGTGAAACGCCCCGGTTCTTTCACCGCGATGCCTTCCGCCACTGAAGGACCGCCGGCTACAGCCGAGTGGGCCGCCCCGAGCAATCCGGCCATCCCCGAATAGAGCTCGGTCTGCACGCCGAAGATGCGGATCTCGGATTTCAACGCTTTCGCGGCAGTCGCGATGCCGCCGATCAGCCCGCCTCCTCCGACGGGGACGACGAGCGTGTCGAGCTCCGGGACCTCGCTGAGCATCTCGATGCCGCAGGTGCCTTGGCCGGCGACGATCGCGGGATCGTCGAAAGGATGGCAAAGGGTGAGGCCGCGCTCGGTGGTGAGCGCCGGCAGGAGCTCGGCCGCGTCCGCGAAAGTCTTGCCGTGCAGGATCACATCGGCCCCGAACTGGCGCGCGCCCATCACTTTTACCGCGGGCGCTGTCACCGGCATGACGATCGTCGCCTTCACACCCACGCGGCGCGCATGAAAAGCAAGCGCCAGCGCATGGTTTCCGGCCGACACGGCAACCACACCCTTGGCTCGCTCCTCCGGCGTCAACAACAGAAGTTTGTTCAGTGCGCCGCGCTCCTTGAAGGACGCGGTGAAATTGAGGTTCTCGAATTTCAGCCAAAGCTCGCAGCCGAATATCTCCGAAAGCGTGCGCGAATGCAGGAATGGCGTGGGCGGAATGGTCGGCCGAATGCGGGCTTCCGCGGCGCGGATGTCGGCGAGGGTCGGCAGCGAAAGAGACATCCCACGGCCTCCGGCAAAGCCCTTCCTTACATCGGTCCGAAAGCGCTGTCGCGGTCGAGGGTCACGGGAATGTGATGAAGGGCAAAAGCACGCGAGCATCAAAGTGCGAGCCGTTGTCTTATAAGCCGACGACGAATCTCGGCTGGGTGACTTCATGTCCTTGCAATCTTCACGCGCCGTCCTTTTGGCGGCATTCCTCGTGGGCGCGGCTGCGACGCTTGGCCCACGACCGGCGCTCGCCGAAAGCGCGACGAGCGAGGGCGCCAAGGCGCTCGCGCAAAGCCTCATTCCTTATTTCGGCCAATCCGCTTTCGACC
>JAFBAK010000253.1 GCA_019247795.1 Hyphomicrobiales bacterium
GAGCTCGGCCTGAAGCTGTTTCACGCCCTCCTTGTCCCTCGGCTTGTCCGGAGGGTGGCCGGGTTCGATGCCGACCGACGTATATTCGGTCTTGTCGGGGCGGGTCTCCTTGACGAAATCGGCGGATTCCTTGGGTGTGGTCGCAAAGCCTACGAAGCTCGCCGGCTCGTGAAAGAGCGGGAGGTCCGCACAGCCGCCGAGCAGGAAGGCGCAAAGAGCGATGAACGCGCACCGTCCCGCGATCCCAATCATAGAGCCGAGCTCCGAGGCTTGCTCCTGGTGCACCTCGGAGGGACGCGGCCAAGTGTCGTCGGTGGACAAAATCGCTTCACCCGCGCGTCGGCAGCCTTTTGCGGCGACGAGTTTCATCAAAGCTTCTCGGAGGGTATGCATGTAACGGTTTCGTTATCGTGCATGAGGGGCTAATGTGACCCAAAGAGGGCCGCGCCACCGGCCCGGTCTCATGGATCGAACCCGAAGGGTGCCTCACCCGTGGGAAATCCGATCCCCGACAGAATAGGGTGTGGTCAGGTCTCTTCCGACAAATGGAACCATTTGCCGGTACCGGACCATTAGGATGCCGAGGGCATCATGGCAGGCAGGAAGCGCAAGCTCGGCGGCAAGGCGGCAAAAGGGCGAGGCGGATCCCGTCGAAGCTCTTCGCGTCCGGCCCGCCGCCTGGGAAAGTCCAAATCAGCAGGGCTCGGCGACATTCGCCGCGAACCGCTGAGCGGACAACCGGCCCTTGCGGCGGTCGAGCCGACGGCGCGCCGCGGAAAGCCGGCACGACAGAAAAAATTGCCCCCCGATCTCGATGCGAACGTCGAAGCGGCGATCGACCCCGCGCCGCGCCGCGCGGCTCCGACCCGCCGAAAATCCGCCCCCGAGCCGCGTACTGCCAAGGACATGCATGCCCGAAAGGGCGAGCGACCGAAGCGACCTGTCGAGGAAAACGCGACCGCGCCGGAGGAAGCTTCGGCCGCACATTTGGATTTCGAGGTGCTTGCCGCGAATTTCGCCAGGCTTGCCGAGGAGGCATCTCGCGCCACGCAAGCTTATCTGCGGCCGCAGCTCGCGGGCGACGCCTCGTCGCTCGCGAATGCGGAAGCCGGAGAGATGGCCCGCACGCTCGGTGAAGTCGCGGAACGCTGGATGGGTGAGCCTGAACGAGCGCTCGAGGCCCAGACGCGGCTCACGAACGGCTTGATCGGGCTCTGGACCGATGCTCTGCGGCGTTTCAAGGGCGAGGACCTGCCGCCCGCGCAACCACAAGATCCGACGGATCGGCGCTTCAAGGATCCGGCCTGGACGGAGAATCCATTCTTCGACTTCCTGCGCCAATCCTATGTGCATACGAGCAAATGGGCCGAGGACATGGTGCTCGACGCCAAGGGCCTCGACGCCCATACGCGGCACAAGGCGCAATTCTATATCCGCCAGCTCGCCGCCGCGCTTTCGCCGTCGAATTTCGTCGCGCTCAATCCTGAGCTTATTCGCGAAACGCTCGAGCAAAGCGGGGCCAACCTGGTGCGCGGCGCGAAGATGCTCGCCGAGGATATCGAAGCTGGAGGCGGAGAGCTGAGGCTTCGCCAAACCGATCCGGCGAAATTCGAGGTCGGCGTCAATCTCGCGACAACACCGGGCAAGGTCGTGCTGCGCAACGACCTCATCGAGCTCATTCAATACGCGCCTTCGACCGAGACGGTGTTTCGGCGTCCCTTGCTGATCGTGCCCCCCTGGATCAACAAATTCTACATTCTCGATCTCAATCCAGAGAAATCCTTCATCCGCTGGGCAGTCGCGCAAGGGTTGACGGTGTTCGTCATCTCTTGGGTCAATCCCGATGCGCGCCACACTGCCAAGGGCTTCGACGCCTACATGAAAGAAGGGATATTCGCGGCACTCGAGGCCATCGAAGAGGCAACGGGCGAGAGAGAGGTCTCGGCGATCGGCTATTGCGTCGGCGGAACATTGTTGTCCTCGGCCCTCGGCTACATGGCCGCGACGGAAGATCGGCGGATCACGAGCGCCACGCTGCTCGCCACCCAGGTCGACTTCAAGCACTCGGGCGATCTCCAGGTCTTCGTGGACGAAAAGCAGGTGCGCGCCGTCGAAGACGAAATGCGGCGGCGCGGCTTTCTCGAAGGCAAGCGCATGGCGACGGCCTTCAACATGTTGCGGCCCAACGATCTCATCTGGCGATACATGGTGGACGTCTATCTGAAGGGGCGGATGCCCATGGCCTTCGACCTGCTCTTCTGGAATTCGGATTCGACGCGCATGCCGGCCGCGAACCATTCCTTCTATCTGCGCAATTGCTATCTCGAGAACAACCTCTCGCAAGGCCGCCTGTCGATCGACGGCGTCCCCATCGAACTCAAGCGCGTCACCATCCCGATCTACAATCTCGCCGCGAAGGAAGATCACATCGCGCCGGCGCTCTCGACTTTCGAGGGCTCGAGATGCTTCGGCGGCGAGGTTCGCTACGTGATGTCGGGTTCCGGCCACATCGCCGGCGTGGTCAACCCGCCGGCGCACCAGAAGTATCAATATTGGACCGATGGTCCCGTCGGGGATTCCTTCCTCGAATGGGTCGAGCGTGCCAAGGAAAATCCGGGTTCATGGTGGCCGGACTGGATGACCTGGCTCGCGCGGCAAGCACCGGAGCGCGT
>JAFBAK010000386.1 GCA_019247795.1 Hyphomicrobiales bacterium
GCGGGCGAGGAATCGAGACCGATGACGCGCGCCTGCGGGAACCGCGCGATGATGAGCTCGGTCGAATTGCCCGGACCGCAACCGAGGTCATAGGCGAGCTTCGCTTGTGCAAGCGGCACGCGCGCCAGAAGCTCGTGGGAGGGACGCGTGCGGTCGTCCTCGAAGCGCCTGTAGCGCGCCGCATCCCAATCGCGCATTCATGTTCTCCTCGAGCATCGCCGGAAGTCGCGGGAAACCGTTTTCCCAGAAGCTCGTGCTCTTTCGGCCAACACGCCCGGACGGGAGTGCCGCCGCCATAAGCCGTCTTGAAGCAAAAGAGCCGCAGGGTTTCACCCTCTGCGGTTTTGCCGGTTCGCCACAAGGTCATCCACCACCGCAGGGTCCGCCAAGGTGGACGTGTCGCCGAGCGCGTGATGCTCGTCCTCGGCGATCTTGCGCAGGATGCGCCGCATGATCTTGCCCGAGCGCGTCTTCGGCAGGCCGGGCGCGAACTGGATGAGATCGGGCTGAGCGATCGGCCCGATCTCCTTGCGCACATGGGCGAAGAGCTCCTTGCGCAGCGCGTCGTTCGCCTCCGTGCCCTGCATCAAGGTGACGTAGGCGTAGATGCCCTGGCCCTTGATGTCATGCGGATAACCCACGACGGCCGCTTCGGCCACCTGGGCGTGGAGGACGAGCGCGGACTCGACCTCGGCGGTTCCGAGGCGGTGACCGGAGACGTTGATCACGTCGTCCACGCGCCCGGTGATCCAGTAATAGCCGTCCGCATCGCGCCTGCACCCATCGCCAGTGAAGTATTTGCCGGGGAAGCTTGAAAAATAAGTCTGCACGAAGCGCTCATGATCGCCGTACACGGTACGCATCTGGCCGGGCCAGGACTGGGCGATGACCAGATTGCCGGTCGCGACCCCCTCCTGCACCTTCCCATCGCCGTCGACGATCTGTGGCTCGACGCCGAAGAACGGCAAGGTCGCCGAGCCGGGCTTCAATCTCGTGGCTCCCGGCAGCGGCGTGATCATGATGCCGCCCGTTTCGGTCTGCCACCAGGTGTCGACCACCGGGCAACGCCCATCGCCGACGACGCGGTGATACCATTCCCAGGCTTCCGGATTGATCGGCTCCCCAACGCTACCGAGAAGGCGAAGCGAGCGGCGCGAAGTCTTCTTCACCGGCTCTTCGCCGGCGCTCATCAAAGCGCGGATCGCGGTCGGCGCCGTGTAGAAGATGTTGACCTTGTGTTTGTCGATCACTTCCCAGAAGCGCGAGACCGACGGATAGGTGGGAACGCCCTCGAACATCAGCGTCGTCGCGCCATTGGCGAGCGGTCCATAGACGATGTAGGAATGTCCCGTCACCCATCCCACATCGGCCGTGCACCAATAGATGTCGCCCTCGTGGTAATCGAAGACGTATTGATGCGTCATCGAGACATAGACCAGATAGCCGCCGGTCGTATGCAGCACGCCCTTCGGCGCGCCGGTCGAGCCTGAGGTGTAGAGGATGAAAAGCGGATCCTCGGCGCTCATCGGCTCGCAAGGGCAATCCGCCGACACGGACGCGGCCTCTTCCTGGTAGACCACGTCGCGACCGGCTTGCATCGGAACCGCCGCGCCGGTGTGGCGCACGACGAGCACCGTCTCGACGCCGCCGGCCTTCTCGCAAGCGGCATCCGCATTCGCCTTGAGCGGCACCTTGCGGCCGCCGCGGAGCCCCTCATCGGCCGTGATGAGCACGCTCGACTTGGCATCCGTGATGCGGCTCGCCAGCGAATCGGGCGAAAACCCTCCGAACACCACCGAATGAACGGCGCCGATGCGCGCGCAGGCGAGCATCGCATAGGCGGCTTGCGGAATCATCGGCAGATAGATGGTGATCCGGTCGCCCTTCTTGACGCCATGCTGTTTCAGCACATTGGCGAACCGGCAGACCTGCGCATGCAGCTCGCGGTAAGTGATCTTGGCATCGTGCTTCGGATCATCTCCTTCGAAGATGATGGCGACTTCCTCGCCGCGCTTCGCGAGATGGCGGTCGATGCAATTATGCGCCACATTGGTGATGCCGTCCTCGAACCATTTGATCGAGACCGAGCCTGGGCCGAAGGAGGCGTTCTTCACCTTCGTGAACGGCTTCATCCAGTCGATGCGCTTGCCATGCTCGGCCCAAAACGCATTCGGGTCCGCGAGCGAAGCTGCATACATTTTCTTGTATTGCTCGGCATTCACCAAGGCGCGTTGAGCGGCCTCTGCCGGCACCTCGTAGAGCTTGTCAGTCATCTCATCCTCCCACGCATAGGCGACGCGGCGATTTCAGCGCCATTATCGGACGAGCCGGAAGAGACGCAAGGTCGGCCCCTGGATTGCAGCGAGTGACCAGCGTGATGACGAGGTAGGTGCGGCGAAACAACTTTGATCCTCCGTACGCGAGCGTTCTGGTTTGGAGCGACGGCTTCTTTTTAGCCGAAGTAAGAGCGCGCGACAGGTGCGGGCAGGCTACTCGCGACGATTTGAAGGGCCGATCGAAAAGGAGAGCTGTCAACGCGGCCAAGCCGAAAGTATGGCATTTGCATATGCAATCGCATAAATGAGGATGGGGATGGAGTTCGACGGCTTCGACTGGGACGAAGGCAATCGGCAAAAATGTCAGAAACACGGGGTTTCGATTGCGCAGATCGAGGAAATGTTTCGCGGCGTCGTGTTGGTCGGGCCTGATGCCAAGCACTCGGTGACCGAGGAACGTTTTCGGGCGATCGGAAGAACCGCCAATCGACGCGGCATCTTCGTCGCCTTCACGTGGCGTGTCCGGGACGCACAACGTCTAATACGCCCCGTCAGCGCCCGCCACATGCATCAAAAGGAGGTCAAAGCCTATGAAGAAAAAATTTCCGGTTTTAAGAACGGATGAGGAAGCCGAGCACTTTGTGGAAACTGCCGATCTCACCGAGTACGACCTATCGGACATGGTGCCGATGCGCTTCGAGCTTCGGCCGAAGGACAAATCGGTGAGCCTGCGGCTTCCCGAGAAGCTGCTTTCCGCCGTGCGTAGCCGCGCCCGGCGCGCCGGGATTCCGTATCAGCGCTTCATCCGCATGGCGCTCGAGCAGGCGGTCCAGGAACCGGTCCGGAAGCGCCGCGCTTGAAGCATCGCGTGGCTAGGCTCTGCGGCGCATGGAGGGTCAAACCCCGAAAGCACCGATGATCACGCCCTCGATGACGAGCACGCCGAGCCAATGGGCCGAATCGATCGCGGTGAGCGCGAGCTTACGGCGCGCATAAGCGTTGTTCACGGCAATCGTCGTCACCACGAAGCCGAGCCAGAGGAAGAACGCCGAGACGGCCCCATTGATGAGCGTCACTTGGCCGGGGCCGAGATGGCCGAGGACGCCGGCCAGCGCCCAGGCCATGACGAGCTCGGCGATGAAGGACAGGACGAAAGGCAGCGGCGACATCTTGCCGTCCGGCCCTTTGAGCTCGGCCTGCGTTTTGCCGAGCGCCGCCATCCAGCTCTTCCCCAGGACGCCGTAATAGACGGCCCCGAACGCGAATGCGCCGATCGCCGCGACCAGAA
>JAFBAK010000009.1 GCA_019247795.1 Hyphomicrobiales bacterium
AACTCGCTCGTCAACCCGTTTCGGCGGCCGCAACAGCGGGAAGGCGGCGTGCAATCACCTCTCGAAACGGCGGATTCATGGCCTCCAAGCAGCACCGGCGCCCCACTCGCCATATCAGGGGTGCCACATGAACGTCCAGGATGGCCGGTTGACAATCGCGTGTCGGAAAAAGCTGAAGGGAATAGTGAAGCCTGAAGCGATCGGCTCGCGGATGCTGAAGCCTTGCTCTTCATGCCTCCCCCTCACTTTTCACCCCTTGCAGCTGGCGGCATCGCCCCGTTTGTGACAGAATCCGAAGGCATTGCCGGGTCGCTTCGATCCGGCCGAAGGTAGCGCACGCATGATCCTCGACTTCGACAAGCTCCAGGCGACCCCCCTTGAACGCGACCCTTATGAGCATGTGGTGGTCGAGCGTTTCGTCTTTCCCGAGCGATTCCCGAAGGTGGTCGCCGATTTCCCCGAGCTCCCGGGCCCAGGCCTGCACCCGCCGAGCGCGGTCGAGCTCAAAGGCGCTTTCGCCGAAATGCTCGAGGAATTCCACGGCGATCGCTTCCGCGACATCATCGCCGAGAAGTTCGATGTGGAGCTTGCCGGCAAACCCTTGATGGCAACGATCCGCGGCTTCACCCGCGCGCGGGATGGGGGGATGCACACCGATTCGGAAAGCAAGATTATCACCGTCCTCATCTATCTCAACAATTCCTGGGACAAGGAGGGCGGCAATCTGCGGCTCTTGCGCAACGGCACCGATATCGAGGATTACGCCAAGGAGATTTCGCCCGTCGAAGGAACGCTGCTCGTCTTCAAGCGCTCCGACCGCTCCTGGCACGGCCATCTCCCCTTCGAAGGACCGCGTCGCGCCATTCAGCTCAACTGGGTGACCGACCGGTTCACCGCGTTCAAGGAGAATGCGCGCCATTTCATGGGCTCGAAGCTCAAGGCAGCCCATGACAGCATCGGCACGAGAGGCTGAGCCGGACACGAAGAACTCCGCGGGCGAAAGCTCCGCCGCAATCATGAGAGAGGAGGCCTGTGCCATGGCCATGACCCAACCCGCATCCAGCGCCTCGACCTCGCGCTTTCCTTATACGGCCGCCTTCGAGGATCCGGTGATCGATGTCGAGGCGATCCGGCGCGCGCCGGTCTCGCGCGACCCCTACACGCATATGCTCGTGGACAATGTGCTCAACGGGAAGGCCGTGCCGGCACTGCGGGCCGAGTTCCCGAACATCACGAAGCCCGGCTTTCTCACCGTCGACGAGGTCGAGCTGCATGGCAAATTCAAGCAGCTCATCGACGAGCTCGAAAGCCCGGAGCTGTCCGAGGTCATGTCCGAGCGCATGGGGCTTGATCTGCACCCCTATCCGCGCCTCACGACGATCCGCAAGATCAGCCAGGCGAAGGACGGGCGCTCGCACACCGACGGCACCGCCAAGGTGATGACGCTTCTCGTCTACATGAACGATGCCTGGCAGGATGATGGTGCTGGCCGTTTACGCGTGCTTTACGGGCCCGACGGCTTCGAGCCCTATAAGCTCGAGGTGCCGCCGACCATGGGCACCATGTTCGCCTTCCTGCGCGCCGACAACTCCTGGCATGGTCACCCGCCCTTCGCAGGGGAGCGGCGCGTCGTTCAGGTAGCCTGGGTGAAGGACGAGCACGAACTCGCCCGCAAGAAGAAGCGCAACTCGATGGCGCAGTTCTTCAAGGGCATCTTCGGCAGGTGAGACCGCATTCGAAGCCGATCTGACTCTCATTCGTCGTGGGCCTACCTCCCAGGACGGAAGGGCCGGTTTCGTCCGCACCTGAGATTAGCGCTGACAATTCGATCTCTGCAGTGCCGCAAGGCGTTCCCAATCTTGCGCGTTCTGATCTAAGCTCGTCGCAAGGAGCGGGTCGCGTCGGCGGCTCCGTCATTCCAGGGAGATGAGAATGGCAAAACAGCGCACGAGAATCGGCGCGATGCTGCTGGCCATGGGGCTGGGGCTTGGCGTTTCCCAAAGCGCGCATGCTGAAATCAAGATCGGCTTCATCACGTCGATGACCGGGGCCGCTTCCTCGATCGGCATCCCGTATTCGAAAGGCATGGCGACCGGTCATGCCGCAATCGGCGAGGTCGATGGCGAGAAGCTCACTTATATCCAGATCGATGACGGCTTCGATCCTTCGGCCGCTGCGCGAGCCGCGCGCAAGCTCATCGAGGAGGACAAGGTCGACATTCTTTGCGGCTCGGCCGGCGGTCCACCGTCGCTTGCGGCAGCCGCGGTCGCGGCGGAAGAGAAAGTGCCGTTCATCGTCATGGCCAATGTGATCGTGCCGGGCGAAGGCGCCCAATGGTCGATCACCGTGCCGCAAGAACCCTTGCTCATGGTCACCGCCGACGTCGAGGCGATGAAGAAGGCGGGCATCAAGACCGTCGCCTATATCGGCTTCAGCGACATCTGGGGTGACCTCGTCTACAACGCCTTGAAGAAGGCGGCGGCCCCCGCAGGCATCGAGATCCTGACCAACGAGCGCTATGCCCGCGCCGATACGAGCGTCACGGCGCAAATTCTCAAGGTGATGGCATCCCATCCCGATGCGGTACTCACCGGCGGCTCCGGCACCCCGGGAGCCTTGCCGCATATCGCGCTCTACGACCGCGGCTATTCAGGGCCGGAATATTCGACGCATGCAATCATCAACAGCGAGTTCGTCCGCGTCGGCGGAGCCGCCGTCGAAGGCGTGATCGCACCGACCGGCCCGATGGTGGTCGCCGATCAATTGCCCGACAGCAATCCCATCAAGAAGGTCGCGCTCGATTTCCTCGCGCTTTACAAGAAGGTGAATGGCGAACCCTCGACCGATGCCTTCGGGGCCTATGGTTACGACACCTGGCTGATCATCGCCGATTCGGCGAAGCGCGCGCTGGCGTCGGGCGCCAAGCCCGGCACGCCTGAGTTTCGGGTCGCAATGCGCGATGCCATGACGTCCACCAAGGAGCTCGTCGGCACGCACGCGATCTATAATTTTCATCTCGGCAAGACCTTCGGCACGGACGAACGCTCACGCGTGATGGTCAAGCTCGAGAAGGGCAGTTGGAAACTCATCCCCTGAGGGCAGCAAGCGCGATGCCGGTTCGGTGCCACACGGCCATGGATTGCAAGCAAAATTGAATATCGGCACCCGGCACCCGGCGCATGACGGGGCCAATCCCCCGCCTCGTTCGTCCAAACCTCAATAGGCGCTCGCCGGCGGCGGGTCTGGCCTCGTTGCGCCCAAACCTCACCTATTTTAAGCTTGAAACATCTCCCGCCCATGGATCAGGAGCACGCATGATGGACGCGATCACCCTTGTCCTGACGGTCATCGCGGCCGGTACTCGCGGTTCGGTTGAAGCTTGAGATGAGCGTTGCGATGCACCCGATGCGCGGCCCGAACGCTTTCAAGCTCGGCATTTTTTCCCTCAACGCCGATGGCGGGTTGGCACTCACTCGGGTTCCCGAGCGCTGGCTTGCGCTTTGGCCGGAGATCGTCGCGGTGGCGCAAATGGCGGATGCCGCCGGCATCGAATTCATCTTGCCGATCGCTCGCTGGAAAGG
>JAFBAK010000028.1 GCA_019247795.1 Hyphomicrobiales bacterium
CGGCACGGTTCCGAGCGGGTTCAGTTTGCGGAAAGCGTCGCCGTTCTGCTCGCCCCCCGCGAGATCGACCTCCCGAAAAGTGTAGGGAAGATCCAAAAGGCGGAGCATCAGCTCGGCACGATGGGAGTGGCCGGACAATTTGAAGCCATGGAGGAGAATGGGCTGGGCTGGTTTCATGGATGCTTTTGCTTCCTGGATGGTGTTCCCGATGGAAGCAGATAATGGGTTTTACAATGTGATATAATCGGTAGAATATGAGAATGTCTGTTGCGTAAAATGGAATAATGATGGATCGGCTCGAAACCCTCAAAATTTTTATGGCGGTCGCGGAAGAGGGAAGCTTCGTCGCCGCGGCTCGCCGTATGCGCCGTTCGCCCGCCGCTGTGACGCGAGCCGTGGCCGCGCTTGAAAATCGCTTGAATACGCGCCTGCTCAATCGGAGACTCGGGCGGTCGCTCTTACGGAGTCAGGCTCACGCTATCTCGAGGGTTGCCGCCGTGCGCTCGGGGAATTCGACGCTTTGGAGCGTTCGGCCGCGAGCGAGCAGATCGAGCCCAGAGGCTCATTGACGGTCACGGCGCCCGAGATGTTCGGGCGCCTTCACGTCCTGCCCGTTGTGCAATCGTTTCTTGCCCAGCATGGCGCGCTTCGCATTTCGCTGCTCCTGCTCGACCGCGTAGTCTCGCTCGTGGACGAAGGGGTCGATGTCGCGGTCCGCATCGCGCATTTGCCCGATTCCTCGCTGCGCGCCATCCATGTCGGTGATGTGCGCCGCGTCGTTTGCGCGAGCGCGCGCTATCTTGCGGCGCGCGGAACGCCCGGGACGCTGAAGGATCTGGCGAGCCATGATGTGATCACGGTTCTCGGCGCTCCCCCCGCCGGCGAGCGCCGGCCGCAAATGGGCTCCCGGCTAACGGTGAACACCATGCAAGCCGCTCTCGATGCGGCAATCGCGAATGGCGGGATCGTGCGCGTCTTTTCGTACCAAGCTGCCGCGCACGAGGCGGCCGGAGATTTGACACGCATCTTGCGGGACCATGAGCCGGCCCCCGTCCCGATCCACGTGATCCATCCGGCCGGCCGGCATCTGCCTGCCAAGGCGCGGCTCTTCATCGAGCACTCCGTGACGGTCTTGCGCGCCAAGTTTGGGCATGCGGCGAGTTGAACCTGCAATTGCAATCAGATGACTCGCTTTTCGCGTCATGGCCGGGTTTCGGCCAAGGCTTCTACCCGGCAATCCACGCCCTTCTGGAGCAAGGGAAGAAGGGAAGTAATCGTGGATGGCCGCACCCAAGTGCTGCCCTTGGGCTTGCCTCGATTTTTGTGGGCGCCTCGTTCGCCACCACTTCAAAGTTTATTGTTTGCTTTGGCGCCTGGCTTCTGGCGTCGCGACCTCGGCCGCGACCCCTTTTCGCTAAACCTTGTCTCGGTCTCGGCGTCATTCGTGTTCGTGCGTACGACGCCACCGGACGCACGCCATGTGGTCCGTTCCCGCAAAATCGTCAGTGGCCGTCAGTTTCCGAGCGCCTGGTCGAGGTCGGCGATGATGTCGCCGACGTCTTCGATGCCGATCGAGAGGCGCACCACATCCGGCCCCGCGCCGGCCTTCGTCTTTTGCTCATCCGACAATTGGCGATGCGTGGTGGAAGCCGGATGGATGACGAGTGAGCGAGTGTCGCCGATATTGGCAAGATGTGAAAAGAGCCTGAGCTCCGAGACGAGCCTCACGCCGGCGTCATAGCCGCCCTTCAGCCCGAAGGTGAACACGGAGCCGGCACCCATTGGGCAATATTTCTTGGCGAGCGCATGATATTTGTCGTCCGGGAGACCCGGGTAGCTCACCCAGGAAACCGCGGGGTGCTGCTTGAGATGTTTCGCGACCTCGATCGTGTTGTCGCAATGCTTGCGCATGCGAAGCGGCAAGGTCTCGATGCCTGAGAGCACCATGAAGGCGTTGAACGGCGAGAGCGCGGGACCGAGATCGCGCAAGCCGAGGACGCGTGCCGCGATGGCGAAGCCGAAATTCCCGAATGTCTCGCCGAGCACCATGCCGTTGTATTCGGGCCTCGGCTTCGACAGCATCGGGTAACGGTCATC
>JAFBAK010000141.1 GCA_019247795.1 Hyphomicrobiales bacterium
CGTCAATCTCTGCCTCCAGTATAATGCAACGGCCTATGACAATGCCCAGGGCGGTTTGAAGCGCGGCCCCATCGCCGAGGGACAGATCTTCTCATGGATCGATGTCGACCTCGGGAAGTTCACGCAGCTCGATCTTCTCTCGGACACGTTCTTTCATGCGTCGATGTATTCGATGCAAGGGAGGCCGATCACGGCGCGTGAGATCGGCAGCTTTGCCGCGGCGACCTTCTTCGAGCAATTCGCCACAACCCGTCTCGGCCCGGTGTGGGTCGAGAAGCGCTTCCTCGGCGGCAAGTTGAGCGTGCGCGCGGGTCAGCTCGGCGTCGACGACGAATTCATCATCTCGCCCACCGCGACGGCCTTCATCAACAGCACTTTCGGTTTTCCGGCCTGGATGGCGACCATCCTTCCGGGAGGTGGTCCGGCCTATCCGCTGCCCGGTCCGGGCGCACGGTTCAAATACAATGCGAGCGATGCCGTCACGTTGATGGCCGGAGCCTACACGGGCGATCCGGCGGGCCGAAGCAATCCCGTCCCGCAGCTCGCCGACCGTCATGGCACGACCTTCAATTTGAACGGCGGCACGCTCTTCATCGCCGAGGCCGCCTATTCCACCGCTTATCCCAATTCGGGGGTCGAGCTCTCCGGCACTTACAAGATCGGAAGCTGGTTCGAGACCGGCCATCGTTTCGACGATCTGCGCTTGGACGAAGGGGGCTTGCCGCTCGCCGATCCGAACTCGACCGGAGTTCCGCGACGGTTCAACAATGACTGGGGCATCTACGGCGTCATCGATCAGACGATCCTTCCCGGAGACAAGGACGGGCTCCACAAGCTCGCTTCCTTCTTGCGCGTCGGAGGAAGCCCGAGCGACCGCAACCTCATCGATTTCTATGCCGATGGTGGCCTCACCTTCACCGGCGCCATTCCCGGAAGGCCGACCGATCTCATCGGCATCGGCGCGGCGTATAGCCGGATCAGCGATACGGCGCGCGGCTTCGATCGCGATGCGCGGTTTTTCGCGGCTTCAGCCGCGATCGCGACCGGGACGCTCAACTTTCCCTTTCCGACGACCGGCTTTGCGCCGGTGCGCGATCAAGAGGTGATGCTGGAAGCGCTTTACACGATCAATTTCACGCCCTGGCTCACGGTCGACATCGACGTCCAGCACTTCTTCCATCCGAGCGGCCACGTGCTCGCGGCAAGCGGACCCGATATCGGCAAGCCGATCAAGGATGCGACGATCTTCGGTCTGAACACGCAGATCAAGTTCTGATCGCGCCACGCCTTGCGGCGCCGGTGGCTGAGAATGCCAAGGCCGATCCGTCAAGAACTAAATTCGGTCCGCCGGGCGTGTGAATTGCGGTGACGCCTTGGCCGACGCCCGTGTTTTGGCCGGAATCGATGCTACGAGACGGATCACCTGATTCGCCTTTTCATTTCGAGCTCACATGTCGAATGCCGTCGCGCTGAAACCCGTCTCCCCGCAAGCGCCCGAATACCGGGAAGCGCCCCGCTCGATCGAGGCCGAGCAGGCCTTGCTCGGCGCGATCCTCATCAACAACGAAGCTTTCGACAGGGTGGCCGATTTTCTCGAGGCGGGGCATTTCTTCGAGGAGATTCATCGCCGCGTCTACGAGAATGCGGCCTCCCTGATCCGCGCCGGCAAGCTCGCCTCGCCGATCACGCTGAAAACCTTTTTAGGCGATGGCGATCTCGGCGGCGTGACGATGGGACAATATCTCGCCCGTCTCGCGGCGGACGCCACGACCATCATCAATGCGGAGCACTACGGACGCATCATCTACGAGCTGCATCAGCGCCGCTCGCTCATCGGCATCGGCACGGACGTGGTCAACGTCGCCTACGATGCGCCCGTGGAAATGCCCCCGAAGGCGCAGATCGAGGAAGCCGAACGCAAGCTCTACGAACTCGCCGAGCTCGGCCGCTATGAGAAGGGCTTCATCCGGTTTACGGATGCGGCGGCCCGCGCCATCGACATGGCCGCCGCCGCATATCGACGCGACGGCAAGCTCTCGGGCATCGCCACGGGCCTCGCCGACCTCGATAGGATGATGGGCGGCCTGCAGTCATCCGACCTCGTCATCATCGCGGGTCGGCCCGGCATGGGCAAGACGGCGCTCGCCACCAATATTGCCTACAACATCGCCCGCGCTTATCGGGCCGAAACGCTGCCCGAAGGGCGGATCAAGACGGTCGATGGCGGCGTGGTCGGATTCTTCTCGCTCGAAATGTCCGCCGAGCAGCTCGCGACCCGCATCATCTCGGAGCGTTCGGGCGTGCCTTCCTACAAGATCAGGCGCGGCGACATCGTCGAGGATGAGCGGCGGGGCGTGTTCGAGTTCTCGAAGATCACCGAAGCCGCGCGCGAGATGCAGATGATCCCGCTCTATATCGACGAGACGGGTGGCATCTCGATCGCGCAGCTCGTCTCGCGGGCGCGGCGCCTCAAGCGACAGCGCGGTCTCGACGTGCTGTTCGTCGATTACCTGCAGCTTCTCTCCGGATCCTCCCGGCGCGGCGACAATCGCGTCCAGGAGCTCACCGAGATCACCACGAGCCTCAAGGCTCTCGCCAAGGAGCTGAATGCCCCGATCGTGGCGCTGTCGCAGCTATCGCGCCAGGTCGAGAACCGCGACGACAAGCGCCCGCAATTGTCAGACCTTCGTGAATCCGGCTCGATCGAGCAGGACGCCGACGTCGTGATCTTCGTGTTCCGCGAGGAATACTACCTCGCCAACAAGGAGCCGCGCGCGGGCACGCCGGAGCACGAGAAATGGCAGCTCGACATGTCGCTGGTGCACGGCAAGGCCGAAGTCATTATCGGGAAGCAGCGTCACGGCCCTACCGGCACCGTCGAATTGCATTTTGAAGGCCAGTTCACGCGCTTCAGCGATCTCGCGAACGAGAGCCACCTGCCGGAACGGGGTTATTATCAATCACGTTGCAGAGTTGATCCTCGTGCG
>JAFBAK010000168.1 GCA_019247795.1 Hyphomicrobiales bacterium
GCCGGTCGAATTGGCTTCGAGAATGCCTTCGCGTTCGACACAGCAGTTTATCGCGAATGGCTATATTTGCGAGATTGCACGAATTCGTCTTGACTGAAGTAGACAAATAGTCTCTCCTCGATTTCGGAGGGGAATATGGACCGGCAATGCTGCGCGGGCGGTGTCAGGTTCAGGCTTTTTCCCAAGCCGCCCTATGCGCATCCAGAATGGCCTCCGGAGACGATCAGCGTTTCCAGCCCTCCGGGCTCGATCGGGCCAGGACCGTCCGATTATCGGATGCGGCTCATCAACCCAGTCGACAAGCAGCGCCCCTACGGTGTCAATCCCGGCCCGCTCGGAACGCCCTATCTCCATCTGCCGCCTTTTGAAGGGCCGATCTATCCTCCGATAGGTCCGGATGAAACGGGCCATTTCGATCGCGTCCCCGAGGGCACGCCGCAATTCGAAGAGGCGCATGTCTTCGGCACCGTCCGTTTCGTGCTCGACATCTGGGAACGCTATTTCGGACACACGATCCCATGGCATTTCGCGCGCGACTACCGGCAGCTCGAGATCGTCATCCTTCCCGCTCTCCACAACGCCTATGCCGGTTATGGTTTCATGGAGATCGGTTCGCATCTTCAAGATGACGGCGGGATCGTTCCTTATGCGCTCAACTTCGACGTGATGGCCCATGAGCTCGGTCATCTCATCATCTATTCGACAATCGGCGTGCCATCCCCTTCCGCGCAGCGCGGCGAATATTACGGATTCCAGGAATCGGCCGCCGACACGACGGCTCTCATCGCGGCGCTCCACTTCGAGACTCTCATCGCGCATCTTCTCGAGGAGACGCATGGCAATCTTTACGTCTTCAACGAGCTCGACCGTTTCGCCGAGCTCTCGCCGCATGATCAGATCAGGCTCGCGAGCAACGACATCAAGCTTTCCGAATTCGCGGCCGGCTGGGACGATGAGCACACGCTCTCGCAGCCGCTCACAGGCGCGATCTTCGATATCGCGGTCGACATTTACCAGGAGTTGCTCGTCGAGCGCGGCTTGATTCCGCGCGCCATCGCGGAAGCAACGCGCATCATCCGAGATGAACCCGAGCTCGCGACGAAGATCCAGCCGGCCTTCGACACGGCGTTCGCCGACAACTACGAAGGCCTGCGTGCCGCCGTCATCGACGCGCGGGATTATTTGGGTTTTGCCTTGGCCGAGACCTGGAAGCGGCTCACCGCCGACAACTTCTCCTATCTCGAAGTGGCCGAGGCCCTCATCGCAACGGACGGGATGATGAGCGGGGGACGCTATCGGCGGGCCTTCGTCGAGAGTTTCGCCTGGCGCGAGATCGGCAGCACGACCGTGGGTCCGCGCTTGCGGCCACCCGGCCCGCAAAGCCACACGCATTCGCGGCGCACGATCACACCTGAGTTGAAGGAGATTTTGCCGAAGATGACCTACCGCGAACGGGCGATCGCCGTAGGGCTGGTTTCATCGCTCGTCCGGCGGTAGGAAGGGGAGGTTAATATGGCTGAGACGTTGTTAACTCCGTCTAGTATAAAGCTGTATGGGCGATTGGTAAAAGGTTTGAATTTCGATAGTGGCTTCACGCATAGCTTCGGGGGAAATTATTTCCTTCACCGACAATTCGTCGCAACTGGTACTCTAACCGTTACGGTTTCGACCGCCAATGCTAACCCAACGATTACGTTATCCGACGACGATCGACCGTCCATTGGGGCTTTGCAAAGCGGGCAAGCCGTCTCAGGTGACGCGAATGTGATTCCCGCAAATGCGACGATTACGTCAGTAAACGATAAGAAGTTCCAATTTGATCTTTCTGCGCGCGCTAGGGCGACTAGGACTAGCACCAGCATCACGATAACGACCGGGCCTGCTAATTTCGCGAGAATATATGCGTTTAGCTTCGAAGGAGCGATTTACAGTATGCCCAAACCAGCGATATTTCTGGTTCATGGTACCGGTACCACGATTGATGTTTCGACTGCCCGCGTAAGATCCAGTGTGGATGACTCAGGTGTTGCGGCGAGGGAATGGGAATTCTCCGGGGGCGGAACAGTCTCCTACTGGGAATACGAGAAAGGCGATTTCTCCCTTCGGCTCGACACCGAGGCTGGTCCGCTAGAGCAGATCCTCCTCGCCGCCGCGATCCGCGGCGCCGATATGGCCGATCGTAGCGGTGCGAATTTGGGCATTCGAAGCGGCGCCAATCTTAGCGGGGCCAATCTCAGCGGCGCTAATCTCAGTGGCGCAAATCTGAGCGGTGCAAACCTTCGCAACCGTTGACCCTCGCCGCGATGGGAGGCCTTGCTGAGACCCCCGTCGACAAAGCGAGGCTCAGCCCGTCGCCTCACCCGCGCGGCAGGCGCCAGATCATCTGGCGCGTCGCCGCGTTCTGGCTTTTCTGGCGGAAACCGAGTCGAAGATAGAGGAGCCGTGCCGGGTTGCCGTGCATCACGTCGAGCGTCACGGGCTTTCCAAGCGCGTCCGCGCATTGAAGCAGCTCCTTGATGAGCCGCGTGCCGATCCCCTGTCCTCGGAATTCGCGAATGAGGTGAAGCTGCCGCAGATGCATGTGATCGACGAAATGCGCCACCTGAATCCAGCCGATTGGTTTCTCCCCGACGCAAATGATGCTCGCGGGTGCAAGCTTATAGCCCTGGCGGAATTTCAGCAAAATCCGTGGGCGGTTCCACTGGCCGATCTTCGACAAATGCTTCTCGGCCCCTTCGAGGTAAAGCGTGAGCGCAAAGGCGTAATCGCCGAGTCGCGCCGGTCGAAGCCAAATTTTGCCCCCTTGCGCCTTCTCGGCCTTTTTGCCTCGGCACAGGGTCGTCTTGCGCTTCACGTCTGACTTTCCTCTCAGGAAGCGAACCGCATTATACAGGCGTAAAATTAAGAGTACATTCTCGACCCGCGCTTACGTGCGTCGGAAATTCAGGTAATATCGACTTTGCGGATTGTCGTTCTGGCGGCGAGGCCATGGCATCCCCGAAACCAGTGACTCCTGTGGAGGCGACCGATCGGCTGGTGAAGCGCGCCGTGGTCCTGATCGCGGATGTCGTCGAATTCAGCAAGCACATGGAGCAGGACGAAGACGGCAGCGTCGATCAAGTCTCTCGATCGATACGGCTTTTTCGGGACCTCATCGGCGATTATGGGGGCGAGATCGCCCAAATCGCCGGCGATGGCATTCTCGCCTTGTTCGACAGCCCCGACAGGGCGCTGCAATTCGCGGTTCAGATCCATATGGAATTCCGCGACCAGTCCGTGTGGGGCGATGGCGAGCCCATCCAATTTCGCATCGGGCTCAATGTCGGCGAGGTGACGTTCCACGACGCGATCGCCTACGGCCATTGCATCAATGTCGCCGCGCGCCTCCAAGCCATGGCCGATCCCGGAGGGATTCTTGTGACCGGCGCCTTTCGCTCGGCCATAGAGGCCGCGCCAGGGTTGTCGTTGCATTCGGTGGGTCAGCCGCGCCTGAAAAATATTTCCGAACCGATCGACATTTACGCGGTCGAGCAATCGGGCGCGGCTCCCGCACGATCGGCCGTGCGCTCTTGGGAAGCGCCGCTGCCCGAGCCGGTCCGCACG
>JAFBAK010000204.1 GCA_019247795.1 Hyphomicrobiales bacterium
GAAGCGGGGCGTCGCTCATGACGAGCGTGAATCCGCCACGTCGCGCAAGCCATCGCCAAGCAGGTTGAAGCCGACGCTCGTTAGGAAGATCGCGATGCCGGGTATGGTCGAGACCCACCATTGGCCGAGCAGCACTTGCCGGCCGGACGACACCATCGCGCCCCATTCCGGCGCTGGCGGTTGCGCGGCGAGTCCGAGGAAGCCCAACCCGGCCGCCGTGAGAATGATGCCTGCCATATCCAGGGTGAGACGGATAACGACGGAAGGCAGGCAAAGCGGCATGATCTGGCTGAGGATGATCCGCAAATGCGACGCGCCCTGCAGCTCGGCGGCTTCGATGAACTCAGCCCGTCGGCGCGTGAGAGTTTCGGCTCGCGCCAGCCGCGCGTAAGGCGGCCATGTCGTCAAGGCAATGGCGATGACTGCGTTTTCGATTCCAGGCCCGAGCGCGGCCGCAAAGGCGAGCGCCAAGACGAGACGCGGGAAGGACAGGAAAATATCGGTGATGCGCATCAAGACCGCATCGATCCAATGGCCGAAATACCCGGCGGTGAGCCCGATCGCGAGACCGACGGGCGTGACGATCGCAGACACGAGGGCGACGATGATGAGGGTGGTACGGGCACCGAACACGATGCGCGCGAAAATGTCTCGCCCCAGCTCATCGACGCCGAACCAATGCGAAGAGGAAGGCGGTTGCAGCCGTTCGGCCAGCACTTGCAAGATTGCGGCGCGCGGATCTGCGATCAAGGGGGCCGCGAGCGCCGTGAGGACCAAGGCCGACACGACGACGAGCCCTGTCATGGCAAGACCGTTTCGGCGGAACGCGAGCCAGGCGCGGAACCAGCGACCCAGGCGAGCCTGTCGTCGGCTCGCGGGCGCCGGATCAAGCAGCCAGCCGCGCCACGTCAAGGTCCCGTTCATCGGCGTTCTCGCGCCCTCGGATCAACGAGCGGGTAGATGAGATCGGACAACATGTTGAGGCCGATATAGACCACGCCGACGAGCATGGTGCCGCCGAGCACCGCGTTGAGATCGGCGTTGAACAATGAGTTCTTCATGTACAGGCCAAGGCCGGGCCACGCGAAAACGGTTTCGGTCAGGACCGCGCCTTCGAGCAGACTGCCGAAAGTCAGCGCGATCACGGTCACAAGCTGCACCCAGATATTGCCGAGCGCATGCACCCACACGACGCGAAACGGCGACAAGCCTTTTGCGAGCGTCGCCAGAATATATTCCTGCTTCAATTGCCCGAGCATGAAGCTTCGAGTCATCCTCGCCACATAGGCGAGAGAGAGATAGCCGAGGATCGAGGCGGGCAGCAGGAGATGCCCGATCGAGTTCCAGAAGACCTCGTGCTCTCCCGCGACCAGGCTGTCGACCGTGATCAACCCCGTGATCACCGGCACGATATCGTCATAGCTCACGTCGAGGCGGCCCGGACCCTCGACCCAGCCGAGCTTGGCGTAAAAGACCAAGAGCCCGATGAGGCCGAGCCAGAACACCGGCATCGAATAACCGATGAGGGAGCCGAAGCGGATCACCTGATCCTGCCACCGGCCTCGATGCGTCGCCGCGATCACGCCGAGCGGAACGCCGAAGACTACTCCGATCAAGAGCGCCAACAAGGAAAGCTCGAGGGTGGCGGGGAAGACCCGAAGGAGATCCTGCAAAACCGGCTGCGAGGTGATGACGGAATTGCCAAAGTCGCCGTGCAGGACCTTGAGAAGGTAACGCCAATATTGCACTGGGATCGGCAGATCGAGGCCGATCTCGCTTCGCACCCGATTGTAGGTTTCCACCGAAGCTTTGTCGCCGACGATGGCGAGCACAGGATCGATCGGGATCACGCGGCCGATGAAGAAGGTGACGCAGGTCAGGCCGAGAAAGGTCAAGACGACCGACAGCAACAGTCGCCACACGCGACGAAAGGGTCCGGCGACCCGCCGGACCCATTCGCCATTCGTGACGGCCGCCGGCGCGGCAACCGTCACCATGGACGAACTCTCACTTCGTGATCGTGCGATAGAAATTGAAATCCTCGAAGAGCCCGGTCTTGAAACCCTTCACGTCGGCGCGCGACGCGACCTGATTGGCGTTCTGGAACATGATCACGAACGGCCCGGTATCCGTGACCGTCTTTTGCAAGGCGGCGTATTCGGCTTTGCGCTTTTCGAGATCGACCTCCTTGGCCGCGGCCAGCGTCTGCTTGGTGAGTTCGGGAATATACCAATGCGTGCGCCAGGCGAGCGGCTTGATCTTCGGCGTGTCGCTGTCGTCGTCGTTATGCGCGAAGGTGTCTGCGTTGCTGTGCGGATCGAAATAATCCGGAGCCCAGCTGTTCAGCACGAGCTGGTGCTTACGGGCACGGAAGATCTGGAGCTCCTGCTTCAGCTCGACCTGCACGATCTTGAGCTTGATGCCGGCCTGGCCCATCGTCTGCTGTACCGATTGGGCGATATCGGTCCAGGGCGGCAGGTTCGGTGTCGTGAACTCGAGCTCGAAACCGTTCGGGTAACCCGCCTCCGCCAGGAGGGCCTTGGCCTTCTCGACATTCAGGCTGAAGGGATTGTAGGCGATCGCCCCGAGGAAGCCGAGCGGCAGAAATGCTTCCTGCTGGATGAAACGCCCCTTGAGGACCGTGTTCACCATGCCCTCATAGTCGACGAGCATTTTCATCGCCTCGCGAACCTTCGGGTTCTTGAGATGCTCTTCGCTCAGGTTCATGCCGAGATAGTAGGTGTTGGCCGCCGGGAAGGACTCGATGCGGATGTCCTTGTTGCCCGCCATCGGGGTGAGCTGGTCCGGGGTCAGGTCCCTGGCGATATCGATGTCGCCTTTCTCGAGCAAAAGGCGCTGCGTCGCGGGCTCCGGGATGTGACGCACCACGATCCGTTTCATGTGCGGTGGCCCCAGATGATAATTGGGATTGGCCTCGAGGGTGACGGATTCGTCGGCCTTCCAGGACACGAGGCTATAAGGGCCTGAACCCGCCGAATGAGATTTGAGCCACGAATTCCCGAGGTCGCCGTTCACCTCGTTCGCAAGCGCGATCTTCTTCTCGACCACGGAGGCCGCGAAAGTGCTCATCAGGTTCAATACGAGCGAAGGCGCAAGGTCTTCCGTGATCTTGAAGGTCACGGTATTCGGATCGGTCGCCTGCACGAGATCCTTGACATTGTCCTTGCTCCAGCCGAGCTGCGTGAAGAGGAAGGCGGGCGTCTTGTCGAGGATAACGACCCGCTGCAACGACCACGCCATGTCGTCGGCCGTGATCGGGGCGCCGCTTGCGAATTTCTGGTTCGGGCGCAGCTTGAAGGTGAATGTCTTGGCGTCCGGCGACACCGTGTAGCTCTCGGCGACGCCACCGACGAGCTTCGTCGGGTCCTCCGCCTCATAACGCATCAACCTGTCATAGATGTTGGTGCCCAGCTCCTGCGTCGCGATCTCATAGGATTCGGCAGGGTCGAAGGTGATGATGCCATCGAGCTGCCACGCCATCACGACGGTGTCCTTGGGCGTCGCGGCGTGAGCGGCAGGCGCTGCCATGGCCAGCGAAAGCGCTGTCGCCAAGGCGGCGAAGCAAAGCCGTTTCGACATTTCAATCCTCCCTTGATCTCTCCTCTCCGGGATCTCCCCGGGACCTCACTTCGTCCGGGACGATATCAGTGCCCGAGAGGTTAGGATGCCCCTTCACAAGGCGCAACAAGCTTTTCGGATGTTTTCGCCGCAACTCGCCGTCCAGACGCGCGGCGTGGCCGCTTCCGTCCATTGACTCGCCTCGCCGAAGGCTTAAGGCTTCGGCACCGTTTTGAAGAGGAAGTCGAGAGATGCTTCAAACCGCCGAAAGCAACGACAATAAGAGCAACTATCACAATGACGCCGTGTTGCTCGGCTTCAGTGATTTGAAGCGGTTGAAGAGCGAAAGGCCTCTCGTTTTCGACCGCGGCAAAGGCATCTTCATCTTCGACGAAACCGGGAAAGACTATATCGAAGCGGTTTCCTGCTTTTATTGCGTTTCGCTCGGCTTCAGCGATGGCGAACTCGTCGACGCCGCGACGCGGCAGCTTCGTTCCTTGCCGATGTATTCTTCCGCCATTCACCGCACGGTGCCGGCAGTGATGGAGCTCAGCGAGCGACTTGCCGCGCTCGCGCCGGTCAAGAACCCGCGGATCTACTTCGCCACGACCGGCTCGGAAGCCAATGACTACCTCATCAAGTTCATGTGGTACGGCAATGGCTTTGCGGGCGAGCCCCAACGGCGCAAGATGATTTCCCGCAAGTCGAGTTACCACGGCAGCACCATCGCCACGGCCGCGCTTGGCGGCGGCAGCGAGCTTCATGAGAGCTTCGGCATCCCCATGGGGTATTCGCTGCAGGTGAGCCATCCGAGTTTCCCGAATGCGGCGCTGCCTGGAGAGGACGAGGAAGCATTCACGAGCCGCCTTGCCGAGGAGCTCGAGAAGGTGATCCTCGATGCCGGGCCCGAAACTGTAGGCGCCATGATCGCCGAGCCCGTCTCGGTGTCGTCGGGCATGTTCGCACCCCCGGCAAGCTATTTCCCGAAGGTCACTTCGGTGTTGCGCAAATACGGCGTTCAGCTCTTCATCGATGAAGTCGTGACTGGCTTTGGGCGAGCCGGCCATATGTGGGCGAGCGAGCCGATGGGACTCGAGCCCGACTGCGTCACCTGCGCCAAGGGCATCTCCGGCGCCTATATGCCGATCTCCGGGATCATCATGGGAGAGGAGTTCAACCGTCGCCTCGATCTCGGCAGCCAAGCCCAGGGCTGGTTCGCGCATGGGGGCACGCACCACGCCCATGCGGTGTCCGCGGCCGTCGCCGTCGAGGTGCTCAACATCTTCGAGCGCCGCGACATCCTCGGACATGTGCGCCGCGTCATTCCTCATTGGAACCGGATGCTCGATGGTTTCCTCGATCATCCGCTCGTCGTCGGTACTCGCAAATTCGGGCTTCTCGGCGCCATTGAAGTGGCAGCGCCCGGAGAAGCGCGCGGGGCCATGGCGTCGAGCCTCAAGGTCGGCGGTTTGCCCAAAGCGGTCTACGAGGCCGGCCTGGAGACCGGTGTCATCGTGCGCCCGCTCGCCGGCTGCATCGTGCTCTCGCCGCCTCTGATCATCACGGAAAGCGAGATCGATGAGCTTGGACGCAGGTTGAGGAGCGCATGCGACCGGGTCCTCGCCGACATGTCCTCGCGCGGCAAAGCCGAGCTCGCCGAGGCCCGCTAAGCGGGCGAATAAAGGGCAATAATCTCCGCGCCAAGCCCGCAGCTCGGGTGTTCCTGTGAGCTCCCAATGCGCGACTTGCGCAGTCCAAAATTGACGCCCGAAAACCGGTATGTATAGTCATATCAAGTGCCTCCCCAGAGCGAGACGCCGGCGCTTCAGCTGCGCGGTCAGGATTCGTGCTTGCGGAGATGATTGTCGCGGAGCCTTGAATGACCGACGTGCCGATCATCGATTTCCTGCCTTTCCGAGAGGGAGCCGCGGCGGGGAAGGCGAAGGTTGCGCGCGAGATTCGCGGCGCGTGCGAAGGCATCGGCTTCTTCTATTTGGCACGGCACGGAGTGCCCCGTGCGGAAGTTGACGCGGTATTCGACGCTTCCAAGCGCTTCTTCGCCCTGCCTCTCGAAGAGCGCATGAAGGTCAAGCTCTCGCCAAAGCAGAACCGGGGTTACCAGCCCTTGGGCTCCCGCCTTTACGCCGAACAGGCGGATGCTCCCGATCTGAACGAAAGCTTCAAATACCAGCACGAGCTTCCGCCCGATGATCCCGACATTCGCGACGGCAATCGCGTGCACGCCTTGAATCGCTGGCCGTCGGACCTTCCGGGCTGGCGCGAAACCCTCATCGGCTACTACGTTCAAATGGAAAGCTTGACCGAACGTCTCCTGCGCGCCTTCGCCCTCGCGCTCGAGATACCGGAGGATTACTTTCTCGCTTTCTACAAAAAGCCGCTGACGCAGATCAATCTTCTCCACTATCCCCCACAATCGAGCGAGGCGCGCGGTCGCCAGTTCGGTATTCGCCCGCACGCCGACACGACGGCCTTCACGGTGCTTGCTCAAGACAATGTCGGGGGCTTGCAGGTGCAACGCGGAGAAAGCTGGATCGAGGCGCCACCGGTTGAAGATACCTTCGTCATCAACATCGGTGACATGATGGCGCGCTGGACCAATGATCGCTTTCAGTCGACACCGCACCGCGTCATCAACCGTTCCGGCGCGGAGCGCTTCTCGATCCCCTACTTCGCCATTCCCGATTTCGACGCCATCGTCGAATGTCTTCCCAGTTGCAAGGGGCCGGACCGGCCGGTGAAATATCCTCCGCTCAAGGTCGGCGAGTTTATGCAAGGCAGCAACTCGCGCGACTGGAACAAGGACAAGCCGCTGAACTGAGCGCGATTCGAGCGCGCGGCAGGTCTCATCGTTCGTCGAACGGGGCGGCCGGAAGATGCTCGATCTGACGAAGAATGCCGTAAAATCGGCGAAGACAGGGAGGTTGCAGATGCCAAAGCAAACCGCAACGTGGCTTGGCCGCCGATGTGAGCGCATGGGCAAGAAGCCGAGGCCCACCGTGGGCTGGCTGAGAACCACTCTCTTCGTGGGCGCCGTGATGGCCGGCGCGCATGTCTTGGCCTTCGTCCTTCCTGCTCACGCCGCCGACAAGATCGGCAATTGTGAGCTCACAGGGCAGAAGGGTACGTATACTCTGAAGCCGGCGGTGCCCGGCCAGTTGACCGTCGAGGTGAGCCTTCCCGCACCTGGCTGGTGGAATGGCGACACGCCGGAGACCATCAAGGATGGTTATGAATACTGCATGGCGGCGGAGATCGCCCATCGCGCCGGACTCGACAAGCTCGTTGTCGTGAACACGTCCTGGGCGAAGCTGATCGGTGGTCAGACCACCAATTACGATCTTGCTCTCTCGGAGGCATCCATCACCGATGAACGCAAGAAGGTCGTCGACTTTTCGATCCCCTACTTCGACTCCGATATCGGCGTGCTCGTCAAGAAAGGCACAAAGGCCGATGCGGCGGCCGTCAAATCCATGCGCATCGGCGTTCACCAGGCGACAACAGGCGCCGATTTCGTGGAAAAGGTGCTGAAGCCGACCGAGCCAATGAAGGTCTACCCCAATGTGCCCGCGATGTTCGCGGCGCTCAGCGCGGGGCAGATCGATGCTGCCCTGACGGATACCGCTTACGTGCTCGGAGAGGCCGCTCAATCCAAGGGTGCGCTGATCGTCATCGGCCAGTACTCGACCGGTGAGAAATACGGCGCAGTTTATCCCAAGGGCTCTCCGAACGAGGCCACGCTCGACAAGATGATCCAGACGATGAAGGACGACGGCACGCTCAACGCGTTGGCGAAGAAATATCTCGCCGAGGTCTGGGGCGCGGACCCAACCGCGATCCCCTATTTTAAGCCATGAGCCGGAGAATGGCGGCGTGATATCAGTTCGCTTCCGCCTCGGACGGATCGGCCGGCGCTCGCGTGGCTAGCGGCAAGACGGGAGCAGGCTTCGGGCAAATCGATGAACACCCCGGAAAGCCAGCCGTGGAACGCCGTTTTCAAGCGAGTGCCCCGCCGCGCAATCCAAGCCGCCTTGCGTTCGCCGCGGCAGGCGTGGCGGGTTTCGTTGCCGCCGCTTCCTGGGTAACGCTGGTCGATTTTCGCTCGGCGCTTGCTTCCCTCGACCTCGCCGGCCCTTTGGTCGACGGATGCCTCGTCGCGCTTGGCATCATCGCCATTCTCATTCCCCTTGCTCCGGCGCTGAAGGCGATCAGGCGCGCGCGCATTTCACGACGAAATTTGGAATTGGGCGATCTCATTGCGGCGCGCGTCGAGGCGGCGGCGTCGCGCAATTCGAGCTCGGTCGCGTTCGGGACCGCCGCCAGCCAGATCCTGGTGCTCCTGGGCATCCTGTTCCTCATCGCCAACGATCTCGCGGTGAGCCGAACCTTCTTCTATCTCCCGCTGATGATCGATTCCCTTGTGCTCATCCTTAAGGCGTTCTGGATCAACATCTACATCTTCATGATTGCCGAAGTGCTCGTGTTGATCTGGGGGCTCGCAGTCGCGATAGCCCGCCTCGCCCCTGGCCCGGGCGGGCGCCCGATCCGGATGATCGCCACCTTCTATGTCGATCTGTTTCGCGGGCTGCCCGCGATCGTCAACGTTTATCTGATCGGCTTTGGCATTCCGCTCACGGGCTTGCCCATCCTCAAGGATCTTTCGCAAGAATCTTTCGCCATCCTGGCGCTTACCCTCACCTCGGGAGCCTATGTCGCGGAAGTTTATCGCGCAGGGATCGAAAGCATTCATTGGAGCCAGACCGCCGCGGCACGCTCTCTCGGCCTCAATCATCTGCAGACGCTGCGTTACGTGATCGTGCCCCAGGGGGTGCGGCAGATCATCCCGCCACTGCTCAACAGCTTCATCTCCTTGCAGAAGGATACTGCGCTCGTGAACGTCATCGGCACGATCGACGCGTTCAACCAATCGATCATCATCGCGAGCAATCATTTCAACCTGTCGGCCGTGACGACCGTCGCCATCATCTTCTTCCTGATCACCATTCCGCAGGCGAGATTCGTGGATCGTATGATCGAGCGCGACCGGCAACGCATGCGCGCCGGCGCGAGATAGGACCTCCTGCATGGCACTCATCGAAATTCGGGACATTCACAAGCGGTTCGGCGAGCACCAGGTATTCAGTGGCCTCAACCTCGAGGTCGAGGAACATCAGGTCGTCTGCCTGATCGGACCTTCCGGTTGCGGAAAATCCACCCTCCTTCGATGCGTGAACGGCCTCGAAGAAATCGACGGCGGCGAGATCCGCATCCACGACGAACGCATTACAGGTCCGGGCGTGGATGTCGACGCCTTGCGCCGCGATGTCGGCATCGTGTTTCAGGCATTCAATCTCTTCCCTCATATGACGGTGCTCCAAAACGTGATGCTTGCGCCGATGAAGGTGCTGCGGAAATCCCGGCACGAGGCCGAGCAGAACGCGATGGCGCTCCTCACGCGCATTGGCCTCCATCATAAGGCGAGCGCCTATCCGGATCATCTTTCGGGCGGTCAGCAGCAACGCGTTGCCATCGTCAGGGCGCTTGCCATGGGGCCCATGGTCCTGCTGCTCGACGAGATCACCTCCGCGCTCGATCCCGAGCTCGTCTCCGAGGTGCTGAACATCGTCCGCGATCTTGCCAGGGAGGGCATGACGATGCTGCTTGCGACCCATGAGATGGGATTTGCACGCGAGGTGGCAGCAAAGATCTGCTTTCTATGCGAGGGCACGGTCCACGAGGAGGGAACGCCGGAAGAAATCTTCGGCGCGCCCAAAAAGGAACGAACGCACGCCTTCCTGAAGCGCATCATCGATGCAGGAAGGTTGTAACGAAAAACGCCGGAGGAACGGTGCAACACGAGCCGAGAGGAACGCAAGGTGGGCTACAAAACCATTGCCTATGAAACCGAGGATCGGGTCGCGATCATCACGTTC
>JAFBAK010000262.1 GCA_019247795.1 Hyphomicrobiales bacterium
TTATCCCTTCGGCGCGCGTACGTGTTCCGGGCGAAAGCCCATGCCGATGAGCCGGGCCGGGATGCGCTGCAGAAGCGGAAAATGTGTGACGAGCCGCGTCGGCAAAGGGGCGCGGGGGACCGCCTTCGCCTCGTCCGCGCCGAACAGCTCCCTTGCCTGAAGCACCGAAGCGATGACGCGCTTTTGGATGAAGATCTGGAGCGCTTGCGTGGCACGCGTGGGCCACTCTCTTCGCTTTTGCACCATGGCGAGATCGGTCGACGATACGTTTCCCGCCTTGAGCGGACGAGCGAGGATGTTCGCCGTAGCGACTGCATCTTGGATCGCGAGATTGATCCCGACCCCGCCGACGGGTGACATCGCATGCGCGGCATCGCCGATGCAAAGAAGGCCGTCGCGGTACCAGCGCTTCATCCGGTCGACGCTCACCGTCAGAAGCTTCACATCCTCGAAGCTCGCGATGCTGTCGGTGCGATCCGCGAGGAAGGGAGCAAGCTCGCCGATCTTCGCGCGAAAATTCGCGAGACCCGCGCGGTGCACCACCTGGATCGATCCCTTGGCGATCACCATGCCGCATTGCCAATGGTCACCGCGATTGATGTTGATGAAGATGACGCCCGGTTCGAAGCGTCCGAGCGTGTCGTCGGGATCGGAGGGAAAGCGCGGCAGCGAGAACCACAGCACATCCATCGGAGCGCCCAGATCCTCCACGCTCAGCCCGGAGCTTTCCCTGATGATCGAGTGGCGACCATCGGCGCCGATGACGAGGTCCGCGCGGATCTCGACGGGAGTGCCCTCGGTCACGGCATTCACGCCGGTGATACAGCCGCCTTCCTCGATCAGGCCAGTCGCTTCCGTTCGCATGAGAAGGCGGAATTTCGGATAGCGCCGGCTTTGCTGCGCCAGAAAATCGAGGAAATCCCATTGCGGCATGAAGATCACATAGGGGTGATGCACCGGCAGATGAGAAAAATCCGCCGCCGTGATGCGCTCATTGCCGATCAATGCGGAAAGCTTTTCCACCTTCTGATGGGGCAGTTCCAGGAATTCATCGATGAAGCCGAGTTCATGCATGATCTCGAGCGTTGAAGGATGGATCGTGTCGCCGCGAAAATCGCGCAGAAAATCCGCGTGCTTTTCGAGCACCAGGACGTCGATGCCCGAGCGTGCCAGGAGATGCCCGAGCATCATTCCGGCCGGGCCGCCACCCGTGATGCAACAACTCGTTTTTGGATTTTGCGTCATCGGCTCGGCTTTCGGCATAAATTACGAGAGAGGGCGAGAGCGGCAAATCGCCTTCAGGATTTCGAGCGCGACCTCATTCCGCTCGCTCCGTGAAAGCGGGACCGGCCGGGTGGCCCTGCATACGGGGATATGGGGCAGCCGTGCCCACGAGGCACCGCGAAATGAGACCGGATGCCAAGAGAACTCTGGTTCGATTACATGTAGAATGAGAAATCGTGAATGGCCGCCATGTTGCAGCCCTGGAATAGGGGAGGGGCTTGCGAGGTCTTGTACGATCGGCGGCAACGCGTCGTAGAACGCGCCGCGTGATGACGGCACATCAGTGGGGAGCTGAAAATGTCCGTTGGAACATCCAACAAAACCGAAAAGCCGCCTGCGCGACGCTTTTGGCAACTCGCCATCGGCGTCGTTTGCATGGCTCTCATCGCCAACCTCCAATATGGCTGGACGCTCTTCGTCACCCCGATCCAAAAGGCGCATTCTTGGCGCGTCGACGAGATCCAGCTTGCCTTCAGCATCTTCGTCGCTGTCGAGACATGGCTCACCCCGATCGAAGGGTTCATCGTGGATCGGCTCGGAGAACGCGGACCGCGTCTCATGGTCGCAAGCGGCGCCGTTCTGGTGGCGCTCGGCTGGGGGCTCAATTCGATCGCAAATTCACTCGCGCTTCTTTATCTCGCGGCAGCGCTCTCGGGGATCGGCGCCGGCGCGATCTATGCGACTTGCATCGGGAACGCGGTGAAATGGTTCCCCGATCGCCGCGGTCTGGCGGTCGGCCTCACGGCCGCCGGCTTCGGCGCCGGCGCTGCGCTCACGGTCATTCCCATTCGCCTCCTCATCGCCGCGCACGGCTACGAAGCCACTTTTCTCATCTTCGCGCTGGCGCAAGGCGCGATCACTTTCGTGCTCGCCTTCTTCTTGCGTCCGCCGCGAGAAGGCGAAATCGCCTTCGTGAGCTCGCCGAAGCTGCAACAAACGCTGCGAAGCTTCACCCCGCGCGAAGTTTTGGCGAGCCCGATTTTCTGGCTTCTTTACGTCATGTTCGTCGCCGTTTCAGCGAGCGGATTGATGGCCACGGCGGAGATCGCGCTGATCGCCAGGAGCTACGGCATCGCCGATGCCACGCTTTGGCTCGGAGCTTCCACTCTCACGGTGGCGCTCATCTTCGATAATGTGATGAACGGCTTGGCACGACCTTTCTTCGGCTGGATCTCTGACACCGTCGGGCGCGAATACACGATGGCGATCGCTTTCTCATTGGGAGGGATGGCCTATTGGCTCTTGGACATGTTCGGCGCGACTCCGCTCGGCTTCGTCGTATTTGCGGGCCTCATCTTTTTCACTTGGGGTGAAATCTTCAGCCTTTTCCCGTCGACGGCGACCGACACTTTCGGCCCCCGTTTTGCCACCACCAATGCGAGCCTTCTTTATACGGCGAAGGGCACCTCGGCTTTTCTCGTTCCGCTCGCCAACGTCTTTCAGGATGCCACGGGAAGCTGGCACGCCGTATTCCTCGCCGCGACCCTCACCAATTTCGCGGTCGTGTTCCTCGCGATTTTCGTCCTCAAGCCGGTGCGGGCCGGAAAGCTCGGGACGCTGAGCGCATTGCCCGTGACGAACATCTAGCGCGGTCCCAATCCCCGTACTTCGCGACGGTGAGCGGAAAGATCGGTGGGACCGAAATCTCCGCTCGATCCCGCGAAAGCATCGGAGAAAAGCGCGAACCCGGAGTCGAGGAGCGAAGCGCGTCAAAACTCCGCATGCCCGCTTTTGCGAGATGAGAGGTGGGGCGCACCAATATCCTATTCTAGGGTGCTCTCATTCAGTTGTAGCGCCGGATCAGACTGACGAGCTTGCCTTGGATTTGCACGCGGTCGGGCCCGAGCAAACGCGTCTCGTAAGCGGGGTTGGCCGCCTCCAGCGCGATCGAGGAGCCTTTGCGCCGGAAGCGCTTGAGGGTCGCCTCCTCATCATCGATGAGCGCCACGACGATGTCGCCGGAATTTGCGGTATTCTGCTTGCGTACGAGGACCGTGTCGCCGTCATGTATGCCGGCCTCGATCATCGAATCGCCCCGCACCTCGAGGCCGAAATGCTCGCCCTGGCCAAGGAACTCGCTCGGCACTGCGATGGTGTGACTGCGCGTTTGAATGGCCTCGATCGGGGTGCCGGCGGCAATCCGTCCCATGATTGGTATCGCGACACTGGCGTGGCGCCGCTCCTCCGGGCCGGGTGAGTGGCGCACTTTGCCGAGGCTGCCTTCGATGACATTCGGGCTGAAGCTGCCGCGCTGGCGGGCGAATGCCGCGTCGGGCATCTTCAACACCTCGAGCGCGCGGGCTCGATTGGGCAACCTGCGGATGAAGCCACGTTCCTCGAGCGCCAGGATCAATCGATGGATCCCCGATTTCGAGCGCAAATCGAGAGCCTCCTTCATCTCGTCGAAAGAGGGCGGAACACCGCTTTCTTTCAAACGCTCGTTGACGAATTTGAGGAGTTCGAGCTGCTTGCGCGTGAGCATGGAATGGGTCCCGGATGGAGGTGGAACGAATCGAACACCTAGAAAACAAATCACGAACTCTTTTACAAGTTCTATATGTGTTCCGCAAGGCGGCTACGCGGCCACCCTCACCGTATGAAATGGCAGGAAGAAACCCGCGCTGATCCGCGACGCCGAATGGAATTCAGTATTGATCTGGTCACCCGCAAGATTGAAGGCTGCATCAAGACCTTGGAAAAATGCGTGCGGAGGTCAGCCGCGTGGGAAATAGCCATGGAGCGGGCTTATGCTGATCTCACGCGCCTGGAATGCGATCCGCCGAGCGACATCGTTTCCCTTCGGGCATTGGAGGCTGGAAGCGCGGCTGCGTATTTCAGGGGCTTGGCGCGCCGTGGCGCTGAAATGGATTGGCACCGGCCGCAAGCCTATTCCCGCGTCATGGAAGATGATCGGCCCACGGACTTCCTTGTATCAGCTTGCCGGCAACCGTAACGCTGCGCATCCTGTGAATGCGATGCTCAATTACGCCTACGCGGTCCTGGAGAGCGAGGTTCGTATTCAGCTTGTAGCCGATGGGTTTGATCCAACCAAAGGGATCATGCATGAGGTGCGGCAGGGCTCTTCCGCATTTGTTTTTGATATGATGGAGCTACAGCGCCCGCGCGCTGATCGTGCCGTTCTGGACTTCTTGAATGTGAACGTGCTGCATTCCGCAGATTTTACGATCGGGTCGAACGGGGTTTGTAGGCTCAACCCGCAAATGGCAAGATCTATACTCGAAATCTACGGAAATTTCGGAATAGGAAGGGTTTGGTCAGAGGCAAAGTATTGAGGATTGACCTGCTCGCGACGCTGATCACTGGAGCCGCCCGCTTGGTGTTGGCCCTTGCAGAATTCCAGGTAGGCAAGGCAAAGCTCAAGTCCGGGTTCTGCGACACTGATGGTAGCGCAATCGCCAACACTGCCGGAGATGCGGCGAGCGACTTCAAAGCTAAGGTGCTCGCAGTCGTTGGGTCGTTCACGGAGCTCAACCCGTATGGCGAGAGCCGTTCGACCCATCAGCTTCGAAGACGTAAATTTCCCGCCTGCAAAGCTGGGCAACTAGAAAACGCCGAATCCTTCCATGTCGATGAACCGGGTTTGATTGGGTGTATCGGTGTAGGCCGCGCGAAGACTTCGTCACCATGAAGGCGGCGCTGACGCTTGTTGTAGCCATCGAACCATCTCAGCAGCTCCGGCGTAGTGGCGGCGTATTGGCTCGCCGCGGGATCACGGGTTAGGTCATTTGATGGCCCCCTATGATGAGCCCGCTGCCGATCGCAGCGCACGTATCAAACGGATCGGAGTGCCGCTTTGTCAGGAAGACCTTTGGAAAGAAGTGATCCACCTGAAGTCTTCGAATGACCGGCAAAGGGCCGTCGCGACTGAACAAGACATAGCGCTTTGCAGAAACCGCTAGACACAATGGCGCGTCGAGAGCTGGTGAAAAGCCGATAACAGTGGAGCTGATCGAGCGAGTTCGTATTGCGGAAGCGGACGACCGTCTGTAACCTGCTTTGCAGGCCGCACGTCGAGGGACGTGATGCAAGAAACGGTCAAGGCGAGGATCGACCGCCGACTTGCCGCTATTCTGGCGGCGGATGTGTTCGGCTACAGCCGATTGATGGGAGCCGACGAGGAAGGCACCCTCACCAAGCTCAAAGCACATCGTCGCCAACTCATCGATCCCAAGATTAAGCAACATCATGGCCGGATCGTAAAGACCACAGGCGATGGCATGCTGGTCGAGTTCGCCAGTCCTGTCGAGGCTGTGCGCTGTGCAGTCGAGGTGCAGCGCGGTATGGCTTCCCGTAATGCCGACATCGCGTCGGCCAAACGCATTGTCTTTCGGGTCGGGATCAACCTGGGCGACGTGATCGCAGAGAAGGGCGACCTGTTTGGCGATGGGGTCAATATTGCAGCACGTCTTGAAACCCTTTCGGAGCCGGGCGGCATAGCGATCTCACGCACCGTACGTGATCAGATCAGGGATCGATTGCCGATTGTTTTCCTCGATGCTGGCGAACACGAGGTCAAGAATATAGCCCGTCCGGTGCGGGTTTACGCGCTCACAGCAGCAGCCCTAGGGGCCCTCCCGGAAGCGCAGCTAGTTGGTGCGTCGCAAGGTCTCGCAAGACACCGTTCTTTACCTATTCCTGTCATTGCAAGTGCCGCGCTGGCCAGTTTGCTTATCATCGCTAGTGCTTTCTGGTGGCTATTGCCGTTGGGCACTCCACCTCGCGAGGCAGTCGTCCCGCCAGTAGCAGACAAGCAAGCTCCTCCCCTTGCGACCACCGCCTCCGTACCTCCCGCGATCGGATTGGCAAATGCCCCGCCCCTGTCGCTCGTCGTGCTGCCCTTCAGCAATCTCAGCGGCGATCAGGCGCAGGAATACCTGGTGGACGGCATCACCGAGGACCTGACGACCGACCTGTCGCAAGTACAGGGCATGCTGGTGATCGCCCGCGACTCCGCGTTCGCATACAAGGGCCACGCATTAGACATACGGCAGATCGGTGACGATCTGGGCGTGCGCTATGTCGTGAAAGGAAACGTGCGGCGGATATCCGGCAGCATACGGGTGAACGTGGATTTGGTCTCGACTGAATCCGGAGCGAACCTTTGGGCCGACCGGTTCGACATCGATCTAGCCGACCCGAAGGCTGGTGAGGACGAGATCGTCGCTCGCATCGGTGGAGGGCTCGATGTGCAACTCGTCGACATCGAGAGCGCCCGCGCCGTCCGCGAGCGGCCCAGCAACCCGCAGGCCTTCGACTTGATCTTGCAGGCGCGCGCATTGACTAACCAGCCGCCGAGCCCACAGCGCCTCGCCGGGGCCCTTAGTTTTTATGAGCGGGCACTGGAGACCGACCCTTCCTCAGTGCCGGCCATGCTAGGGATTGCCGAAACGCTATTGCGGCAGATGAACACCTATACCGGGCTGTGGATCGGTGGCGATGCGCTCGATCGCGCGGCGTTAATGATCGACGCCGCGCAACGGCGAGCTCCGAATTCCGAGAGCGTGATGGTCAGCGCGGCGCGGCTGCTAGAGGCCGAGGAGCGATGGCCCGAACTAATTCCGGCTGCGCGGCGCCTTGTGGATGCGTTCCCGAATCGGGTTGCGGGTTACGACTTGCTCTCATCAGGCTATCGCTTCATGGGCCAGCAGGACCAGGCGCTGCCGCTCTACCAGAAGGCCATTCGCCTGGACCCGCGCGGTCCGTATATGTTCAATCGTTACGGTTACCAAGCTTTCTCGCTGCTGGCGAGCGGCCGATACTCGGACGCCATCGCCGCGTTTGAACGCTCGATCCCGACCAATCCCGAAGCCCCGAAAGGAGTCCTGTCGGCCCGGCACCGCAATCTCGGGGCCGCTTATGCGCTCGACGGGCAGCTCGATAAGGCGCGACGGGAGATTGCGGAATCAGAGCGACAGTGGCCGTTCGGTACTGTTCGTATGAACGCGCCGTACGGATCGGAGAGCCCCGCCTTTGCCGCGCAAATCGAGCAACTCGAAAGGGCGCTCCGCTTGGCCGGACTGCGCGACCACGCCGATGAGTATGCAGATTTCGGCGTGCCGCCCGACGACGCGTTGCACCCGGTAATTGCCGGCTACACGCCGACCGACGCGCCCGGGACTGTGACGACAAACACAGCGGAGTTGCCGGGCTTGCTCACCGCGCGGCGTCCACTGGTCATCGACGCAATGGTATCCTGGTGGGGCCGATCGATTCCGGGGGCAATCGGCCTCAAGTTCGTGGGGCTGGGCGGCGGCAACTTCTCTGATGCGACGCAAGAGCGTTTGCGCAAGAAGTTGCAGCAACTCACGGGCGGCAACCTATCTAAGCCGGTTGTCGCGGTCGGCTTCAATAGTGAGCGCTTCGACGGGTACAATCTTGCGCTGCGCCTAGTCCACATGGGTTTCACTGAGGTTTATTGGTACCGTGGTGGGCGCGAGGCCTGGGAGGTGGCAGGACTGCCGGAGGAGAACGCGACCGAGCAGGCGTGGTGACACGGTCACGCGAGCCTTCGTAGCTCCGTAGTATTGGGGCAGGGTAACGTCGCGCCGGGCTCAAGCAGTGCGCGATGACAACTCCCCTACTAGACTAGGTCGGACGAATGGCTGAGCGCTGCGAGTTCTGGTCCGCCAATCCTGAAATGCAGGCTTGATGCAGACGTTAGCCCAAATCTTCTGGAGGAAAAATTCGACCGGCAGTCTTCATCACACAAATCAGCGCGACGCCATCTACCTTCACCAGCGGTCCACAGGCGAGCGAGCGACCCTCTCGGTTATCGCTTTGACTTGGGAGGGCATCCCGAGCCGCGCCAGCGTCGCCTCATCGGGCTGGCCGGTTCGGGGCAGGTTCTCGTCGGCCTGAAACTTGAACAACGCTCTCGACAGGCCCGGACCTACGACTAGATCCACTGCGAAGGGCCAACGGCCAAGACGAATGAGCGCAACCTGCAACCGGACAAAGAAGATGTCTCTGTCAGTGGAGTCACCCGAGGGGTTATATCCCTCGTCGGTGACCGCAATCTCGCGCCACTTAACCAAGGCATTCTTCGCCTCGACCTCTCGTCCGGAAGCATATAGCGCACCGGTTAGCCCGCCCCAAGATATGAGTTTGCGAGGTTGCTGAAGCAAAGACTTTTGGAAGATCTCGATAGCCTCCTCATAATGTCCCATTACCAGTTGCGACATGCCGAGGTTGTAGAGACTGTTGGAGGGTGAGTTCCTTGGATTGAGGCGAATAGACTGTTCGACAAATGCTCTCGTGCGCTCTGGATGCCCTGCCTTAGTATAGAGCCTGCCGAGCCACATTGCGGTGCTCGAATTATTGGGATCCAATTGAAATGCGGTCTCGGCGGCCGCGATTGCTTGAGCAATTTCTCCGCGATAGTCGTCCTGCATGGAGTAGGCGAGGATTTCCGATTTGGCCTGATAGGCTGATGCAAATTGAGGATTGATCGAGAGCGCTCGGCTCACGGCGTCGTCCGCCCGCTTGATCGCCTCGGAGATATTACTCAAGCCCGTTACCCAGTTTTCTTCAACATCCGTAACGTAGGTCATCGCCAAACCGACGAAGGCGGCGGCATTCTTCGGATCGAGTTCAACTGCGTGCTCATAGAGTCGCCGGGCATTTTCGTTTATTTCCGGTGATCCCGGCCCGTCTGACATTGCGTTTGCCCGCAAGGTCAGATCGAGAGAATCGGGGTTGCTCGGGTGTTCGCGATAGGATCGTTCGCTTTCGGACTGGGTCAACGTCATCTCAAGCACGTTGGAAATTTGACTGGTGATCTCATCCTGCACACGCATGAAATCGGCGCTGTCGCGATCGTATCGCTGCGCCCAGAGATGAGCGCCCGTTTCGCCATCGATCAACTTCGCGTTGACCCGCACATGATCGCCGGCTTTTCGGACGCCTCCTTCCAACACGTAGCGCACACCCAGTTCGCTCGCGATTTCCTTTCCACTTAGCGCCTTACCCTTATAGGTGTTGGCACTCGTGCTGGCGATCACAAAGCTGCCCGGGATATGCGAGAGGTCAGTGGTCAAGTCCTCGGAGAAACCGTCAGCGAAATACTCCTGATTAGGATCACCGCTGAGATTCGTGAACGGCAGCACGACGATCGACATGCGTGGAGCAGTTTGTGTTGCCAATTTGGCCAGAGCAGCAGAGGAACCCACAGCGGTTATAAGTGGAGCAGGTGACTCTGGCTTGTCAGCCATCGCCGGAATGACAGTCGGAGATGGCGAGATGTCCCCTGACCGCAGCCACCAAAACGCGATGGTCGCCAAAGCGGCTGCCATGAAAATGGCCGTGATGGTGAGCAGGCGTCGTTCCGCCCGGCGCGGTCGCGCAGCGTCCGGTTCTCGATCCTGTGATGGCGCCGTAACTTGCGGCTCGAGTCGGGAAACGGGCGTCGCCAGTAGGTAGCCCCGCCGCGGGACGGTCTTGATGATGCACTGTCCGCCATCGTTAAGACCAAGGCGCACGTCACTTACGCAGCGTGTGAGGGACTCGTCCGTCACGAGGACGTTAGGCCAGACCGCTTTGACGAGTTCGTCCTTTGGCACTAGCCGGCCAGCGTTCTCAACGAGATAGCACAATAGGGCGAAGCTCTTGGGTCGCAGCTCGATCTCTCTATCCCCGGCGCGCAGGCACCCCCGCCGCTGATCGAGCGTATATCCCGCGAAGCAATAAGCTTTCTCACTAGCCGGGTGCATC